>JAEKLF010000037.1 GCA_019509985.1 Burkholderiales bacterium
GCTGCCATTCCTGCCCGACATCGATGCGTGAGAAATCCTTCAGGTCCTGCACGATCTGGCGAACCCGCATCAGGCCCTCGCGCGATTCCCGGATCAGTGCCGGCATGTCGTCGTGCAGGTAGTCCAGGCCCACCCGCTCCCTGTGCGCCGCAAGCGACGTGGCCAGGCTCGCCGGCAGCTGGTCCTCGGCCGCGCGATAGGCGCCGAGCAGCCCGAACAACTGTTCCTGGTAGGTGTTCAGCGTGCCGTGGTTCGCAAAGACATAGCCGATCGGGTTGTTGATCTCGTGCGCCACGCCGGCGGCGAGCTGCCCGATGGACGCCAGGCTCTGCGATTGCACCAGCTGGGTCTCCAGCTGCTTGCGCTCCGTGATTTCCGCCTGCAGTGCCGCGTTCGCCTGCGTCAGCTGGGTGGTACGCGCGGCCACCGCGGCTTGCAGAAGACCACCTGCAGCCTCGGGTCGGCCTGCCACAGCCGCTCGACCGTCTGGACGCCATCCCATCCGGGCGGCATGCGCATGTCGACGAAGGCCACCGCATAGGGCCGGCCCTGCGCCAGCGCGTCGACCACGCGGGCCAGGCCTTCCTGGCCCTGGTAGGCCGAGTCGAGCTCGAAGGGCTGGGCCGCTGCGGTGATCTCGTCGCCGAACAACGCCGCCTTGGCGGCTTCCAGCGCCGATGCGGCGCCGAGCTCCGGCACGAGGATCTTGCGGAAATCCGCATGGATCGTCGGCATGTCGTCGACCAGCAGGACGCGACGGTTCTCGAAGGAGTTCATGCCTGGGTGTCCGTGGCAGCGGTCAGAGGTAGTTCAAGCGTGAAGGTCGCCCCGGTTCCAGGGCCGTCACTGTGGGCAATCAGCGTACCGCCCATCTCCTGCGCTGCCAACACGCAGCTATGAAGACCGAAGCCGTGGCCGTCCTGCTTGGTCGTGAACCCATGCGCGAAGATGCGCGTGAGATGCTCCGGCGCGATGCCGCAACCGTTGTCGGCAACGGCCACCTGGAGGCGGTCGCCTGCAACCGCCCGCACCCGCACCACGATGCATTGCGCGACGCCGGGCGGTGCCTGCAGCACCGCATGGCGCGCGTTGCCGATCAGGTTCACGAGGATCAGCAGCGTCCGGTGCTTGTCCAGCATCAAGGCCGGCACGTCCTCGAACTCGCGTTCCACGCGCAGAGGGCCGATGCCGCCGGTATCGATGCGCAGCGCATCCTCGATCAGGTCGGTGATGCGCGTCGATTCGACCATGCTGGACGCGCCGGCGTAGGACTGCTGCGTCGCCACGATTTCCTTGATGTGGCGCACGCTGCGCGTCAGCGCCGCCAGTTCGTCAAGGATCTGCTGGCGCTCCTCGGCCACCGCCACCGAGAGTTGCTTCAAGTAGCCGGGCAGCAGCCGCCCGCGCGCGTCGTGGGTGAGGTAGTCGCCCAGGTCCTGGGCATGCGCGTCCAGCAGCGCCACCGCACGGGCCAGCCCCGCCGCCTCCGAACTGCGGACCTTGCCGCTGATCAACTCGGCCGACACATTGACGCTGTTGAGCACATTGCCCACGTTGTGCAGCACGTTGGTGGCGATCTCGGCCATGCCCGACTGGCGGGCGTTCTCCAGCGCCTGCTTCTGCGCCAACTGCTGCTCGCGTGCCTTGCGCACCGCTTCGGCCGCTTCCTCGCGGCGGAAGAAGAAGTGGCCGGTCGTCAGCAGGATCACGATGATCGGCGTGGCCGCGACGACGACGACGATGCCCGACTGCCGGAAGCTGAGGAACAGCAGGGTCGCCACCGAGGCGTTGCCCGCGTAGGCGATGCCCAGCCAGCCGAATGCGTCGACGAAGGCCCGGACCGACAGCGGCTCGTTGCGCTTGAGCCTCGGCACCGCGGTGGCCATCACGGTGTTCAGCACGAAGTAGGCGAGCGCGAACAGGATCGCGCCAAGCAGGATCAGGCTGTCGTTCTCCAGCTGATGGCTGCGCAGTTCGCCCAGCGTGACGTGCAGCACCGTGCCGGCGCAGAACATGGCAATGGCCGCCATCGCGGGGCTGGCGATGCGGCTGGTCCAGCGCTTGGAGGTGCGCCAGGCGCCGACCAGCGCTTCCGCCGCCGACGCCACGGCCGCGGCCTCCGGCCCGTTCAGCAGCAGCAGCAGGAAGATGAAGATCTCGCCGGCGGTGAACGAATTCGTCGAACGCGGAATCCGCACCGGCACCAGCCCGGCCAGCATCGCCAGCAGCGTGCCGCCCACCACGCGCAGCCAGGCATCCGGCGAAAGGCTCACCACGTGGCGCAACGAGTGCGCGAGCACCACCACGCCGATGCAGACCACCGCCCACCAATACACCGCCGCCTTGCGGTTGTAGTCCGGCATCAGTGCCTGGTGGACGCGCCGAGGCCAGCTCACTCCGGGCTCGGCGCCTGCAGCCACCATCATCGTTCGCCGATGCGGGCGACTTCGCTGAGCACGACACCCTCGCTGAGCACCACGCCCTCGCTCAGCACGACACCCTCGCTGAGCACGACGCCTTCGCTCAGCACCACCCCTTCGCTGAGTACGACCCCTTCGCTGAGCACCACCCCCTCGCTGAGGACGACGCCTTCGCTGAGCACCACGCCGCTGCCCGACGCCAGCCAGCCGGACAGCGTCGCGGTCGGCACGAAGACGCCCGTGCGACCGAGCAGCGAACTGCGGCCGGCCAGCGAATTCAGCGTGATGACGCCATCGGTCAGGAAGCGTTGCCCGGTCGGCACGGGAGACGCCGTGATCGTCGACAGCGCCGCGCCGGGGCGGACCTGGACGATCAGGCGCGCCGCGCTGCCGCCCACCCAGAACAGGCCCGGGTCGTACATCGGCTGGTAGCGGGTGAACAGCGCGCTGCCGCTGTAGAGGTGGCGGCCGCCGGCGAAGATGATGCGGCTCCAGGGCACCGCCTGCCCGCCGATGACCGACACCGGCACGGGCATCGCCTGGCCCGGCGCCAGCAGCGGCGCGCCAGCCGCGATACGGCCACCGGCGACAGCCGTGGCGAGATCACCGCGCAGCGCACCGGCCAGCCGCACCGCACCCTCGACGTTCAACAGGCCAGCGCCCTGCTGCAGCAGGTTGGCGCCGGGCAGGGCCTGCGCGGTGTATTGCAGGATCGCCTTCACCAACGGGGGTGTCAGGCCGGGGTTGGCCTGCAGCATCAGGGCCACGGTGCCGGACACCACAGGCGCGGCGACCGACGTACCGCTCAGGTCCATCAGCTCGCGGCCCCGCGGCTGCGCCATGCCGCCGTAGGGTGCCGACAGCGAGGGGAAGTCCGTGGCGAGCGTGCTGCCGGCCGCCATCGGGCCGACGATGCGGTTGCCCGGGGCCACCAGGTCCGGCTTGAGCAGGTTGTCGGCGACCCGGCGCCCGTCGGACAGGAACAGGCCGCCACGCGTCGGCCCGCGGGAACTGAAATGGTTGACTGCGTCGTCGCCGCGCGAGGCCGTCGCCTGCGTGTTGGCCGACCCCACCGTGATGACCGAGGGCTCATTGCCCGGCGAGCTGATCGTGCCGTAGCGTTCCTGACCGGAGGCGTCCGTGCCGTAATTGCCGGCAGCCACGACCACCACGAGGCCGGCCGCGCTCGCGCCGCGCAGGGCTTGGCACAGCGGGTCGGTCCGGTACGACTCGGTCGAATCGGCGGCCAGGCTCACGTTGAGCACGCGGATGTTGTGCTGCTTCGCATGTGCGATGACCCAGTCGATCCCGGCCAGCACATCGCTCAGCTCGCCTTCGCCGCGGCCGTCAAGCACCCTGACGTCGACCAGCGAGGCCTGGGTTGCGATGCCGCTCGACTCGGGCAGACGCGACGTCGAGCGGCCTGCGGCGATGCCAGCGACATGCGTGCCGTGGCCATACGGATCCGCCCCGCCCGCCGCTTGCTGGCGTTCGTCGAGCGCCGCGTCGGATCGGTCGACGCCGGGCTGCCAGGCGCGGTCCGCGCCGCCTTGCGTCACCTTCTCAAAGTCGACGGCGCGTGCAACCCGCGAGCGCTGGCCATCGGTGAACGCGGTGTGGTTCCAGGCGATGCCCGAATCCAGCACGGCGATGGCGACACCCGAGCCGTCCAGACCCCGCGCCGCACCGATCGTGGCGGCACGCACGTCCGCCGCGCCGGTGGAGGCCTCCGTCAGGCTGAACGTGCGGGCCGCGCGCCGGTTGGGCGAGATGCTCTGGACGTCCGGCCGCGCGGCGAGCGCGTCCACCTTGTCGACGGGCAAGGTCACGAAAAGCGCCGGCAGCGACTGGTAGCGCCAGTGGACGGTGCCTCCCGCCGCCACGACTGCGCGGCGGAGCTCGACCTGCCCGGCGTCCCGCCCGTCGCTGACGACCAGCGTATGCACGTAGCGGCGACCGGCCAGTTCCTGATGCCAGCGCTGGCGAGGCGTGGCGGCCGAATCGACGGCCTGGCGCAGATCGGCGGCGACCTTGTCGCGCGGCGCGGCCTGCGCCCGTGCAGGCCACAGCAATGCCGCCAGCATCAGCAGCAGCGCAAGCGCCGCGTGCAGGCGCCACTCGATCAGAACGACGAATCGAAGAGGGAGCTTGGTGGACTTCATGGACAGCTTTCCTTGTTGCGCTGATTCCTACGCAAACGCCCGGCCGGGCGCCGCGCCGCATCCGGCGACGGAAGAGCTGCCATGTCGACGGCGAACTGCCGGCGGCTTGTCCTTGGCAACCCCGCTGTCGTAACCCGCCAGGCGGGCCTTAGACCGGAAGCTTTGCGACCCCGGCTTTCGCTCGGGTGTGCCTTTGTCATCAGTGAAAAAAATGTATCTGAAATCGCATCGTCGCGTTGTGAACAAGTGGCGCTTCCAGCACCGTCGCGCCACCGTTACACGTCGACGATCCGGCCCATGAATACAGGAACCCCGGCCAGATAGTCAGTCATGTGGCCGACCGGTGATACTCCCGCCGGACACCTCGACGCGCACTCGCTGCGCCGATCGACGCAAGCCATGTTGGACACACTAGGAAAGATGGCGGCATGGGCTCTGTGCTGCGCCCTGAGCCTCAGTCCTGTACTGCAGTGTGCAGCCGGCGCCGAACCTGCGGCAGCGCCCGGCAGGAGCCGCATGGAGTACCGCTATTGGGACTGGGGCAGCACGCCCAAGCGCGACGACTACCAGTTCGCACTGCTGACGCTGGCACTGGACAAGACCACCAAGGACTACGGGCCCTACGAGCTCACCCGGGTGGTGCGAAGCTATTCCACCTCCAGGCTCCGGCGCGAGATCAATCGCGGCGAAGTGGTAAACGTCCACGCCGGGCCCTGGCGGCCGCTGGAGACCAGCGACGACAAGTTGCCGGAGCGCAGTCTGCGCGTCAACGTGCCCATCTTCAAGGACTTGCTCGGCTACCGGAAGCTGCTGATCCGCCGCGATGACCTGGACCGGTTCCAGCGCATCGGGCGAGCGGACGACCTCAAGGAACTGGTCGTCGGGCAGGCGAACGGCTGGGTCGACGTCGAGATCTACCGGCACAACGGCTACCGGGTCAACGACGTTGCCAACCCGGCCACGCTGTTCGACATGCTGGCCAAAAAGCGCATCGACTACATCCCCATCAGCCTGATGGACGTCGACACCATACTGGCCAGCCGCCCCGAACTGGCCGAGCAACTGATGCTGCTGCCCGACATCACGGTCTACTTCCCGCTGCCGATCATCTTCTACGTCAACATCCACGAGCCCCGGATGGCGGAGCGGCTGGAGGCGGGCCTGAACCTGGCCAGGCAGGACGGCTCGTTCGAACGCTTGTTCAAGAGCAGTTTCGCCCACGAGCTGCAACTGCTGCGCGACGGCACGCACAAACGCTTCGTGCTGGCCAATCCCTTCGTGCCCAGCGAGCTGGTGGAAGAGAAGCCGCTTGAACCGACGGAGCCCGGTGCGCCAGCCGCGAGTTCGGCCAAAGGGCGCGGCCGTTAAATTGGGCCGTGCTTGACCGTTTGATTCGGTCAGCCAGGGGTTAGTACCAGGCGTGACCCGCCTGTCCCGATACACAAATCCATACAAAATTCACGCGGGTCCAACGCCCTGTACGAGCCGCCGAGCAGAGCAGCCGTATCCCGCACCGGCTTGTCATCCGGCCGTGTCGCCGTTCTATACCTATCAAATCAAGGAGGAAGTTCGTGATTCGCCGCCTGCTATTTGCCATCTCCATATCTGCCATCCTTGCCGCCACTAGCGGCTGCGCAGTCAATCGCGCCAGCGCCACTCTGATGCCGGATGCCGATCTCACCAAAGTGAAGTCGGTCTATGTCGTCCACCAACCTGCCGACAAAAACGGTGTCGACCAAGCCATCAAGGATGCGCTGACCAAGCGCGGTCTGACAGCCACGGTGGGGCCGGCCATCACGCCGCCCTATCCAGCCGATGCGGTGATCACCTATGTGGACAAATGGATGTGGGACCTCACCATGTATCTGTTGGAACTTACCGTGACGGTCCGCGCACCAGTCAACGAGTTCCCGCTGGCCACAGGTAATTCGCTACACACGTCTTTGACTCGCAAGTCCACCAAGGACATGGCCGACGAAGTCGTCACCAATATCTTCACCGCAAAGCGCTGATCCCTCGCACTGCGGTCACTCTCATTCAAACGAACCCAGAAATTCCATGAATATTGTTTGGCACACTTTTCGAACTCCGATCCTGTGCGCCGCAGTCGGCATCCTCGCCGGCTGTGCTACTGCCTCGAAGCCCGAGTCGATGGTCGCTGCGCCTGCGGAGACGCTGGCCCGCCACGCCAAAACCGTCGCTGTCTCCACCATCGGCGGCAAGGAAACCAGCTCGGTTGGCAAATCCCAAATTTCTGACGCCGCCTTTGCACAGGCGCTGATCGCTTCTATCGAGAAGACCAAGGTGTTCTCCGCCGTGGTTCAGGGCGCTGGCGCCAACTACATGTTGTCAGTTGCCATCATCAGCATTGACCAGCCTTCGTTCGGCCTTTCGTTCACCGTCAAGATGGAAACGGCATGGACGTTGAAGAAGGCCGACGGCAGTGTTGCCTGGCAAGAGGTCATCAAGGCCGAGAACACGGCGACCACCAGTGACGCGTTTGCTGGCGTCGAGCGCCTGCGGATCGCCAATGAAGGCGCGGCGCGCAAGAGCATTGAAGCCGGCCTAAGCAAGATTGCAAAGCTGAGCCTCTGAGAACGCCTCAAACCGTCTACGGCACTCGATGGGTGCCGTAGACGGGTCGTCGCTTCAGATGCAGATTCGAGCGGCGGTTGAAGCCCAGCCACTCGCGCGTCGACTTGATCTCGATCCCTCGGTGGTCGCCGATCGCAGCTGCATCGTGTGGGGGAAGCCCCGCCAAAACCGCACGCCGCGACAATTGCGCGTATGCCATCCCAGTCCCCCCGCGTGCTCGCCGTCATCCCGCCGATGACGCAGCTGAACACGCCCTACCCATCCACCGCCTATCTGACCGGCTTCCTGCGCTCGCGCGGCGTCGATGCGCAGCAGGTGGACCTGGCGCTGGCCCTGGTGCTGGAGCTGTTCACACCCGCCGGCCTGGCCCGGCTGCATGAAGCGGTGCTGGCCTCGCCGGAAGCTCGGCGCACGCCGCAGACCGCCTGGTTTGCCGCCGAGTTCGACGCCATAGCTGCTGCTGCCCCGCGTGTCATCGCCTTCCTGCAGGGCCGCGACCCCACGTTGGCGCATCGCATCAACACGCGCGCCTTCCTGCCGGAGGGCGCGCGCTTCGCGTCGCTGGACGCCTACGTCGACGAGGACGGCGGCGACCCTCTCGCCTGGGCCTTCGGCGCTTTAGGCCTGCAGGACCGCGCACGCCACCTGGCCACGCTGTTCCTGAACGACCTCGCCGACGTGCTGCGCCGCGGCGCAGGCGCATTTCGACCCGCTGGCCGCGGCGCTCGCCGCAGCGCCCAACCTCGTCGACACCACGCTGCAGCGGCTCACGCTCGCCGCGCTGGAGCAGCACCAGCCCGACGTCGTGCTGCTGTCCGTGCCCTTCCCCGGTTCGGTCTACGCGGCGCTGCGCATCGCGCAGACGATCAAGGCGGCGCGGCCCGACGTCGTCTGCGTGCTGGGCGGCGGCTACGTGAACACCGAACTGCGCGAACTGGCCGAGCCGCGGCTGTTCGACTTCGTCGACTACGTGACGCTGGACGCTGGCGAGCGGCCTTTACTGGCCCTGCTGGAGCACATCGCCGGAAAGCGCTCCAAGACCCGCCTCGTGCGCACCTTCTGGCGCGATGCCGCGCAGGTCAGGTACACCAACTTCGTCGAGCCCGACATTCCCTTCGACGACGTCGGCACGCCGACCTGGGACGGCCTGCCGCTGGACCGCTACCTGTCGCTGCTGGACATGCTCAACCCGATGAACCGGCTGTGGAGCGACGGCCGCTGGAACAAGCTGACCGTGGCGCATGGCTGCTACTGGAAGAAGTGCAGTTTCTGCGACGTGAGCCTGGACTACATCTCGCGCTACGAGGCCGCCAGCGCCGAGGTGCTGGTGGACCGCATCGAGGCCATCGTCAAGGAGACGGGCCAGACGGGTTTTCATTTCGTCGACGAGGCCGCACCGCCCAAGGCGCTGAAGGCGCTGGCCGAAGAGCTGCTCAAGCGCGGCGTGGCCATCTCGTGGTGGGGCAATATCCGCTTCGAAAAAACCTTCACGCCCGAGCTGTGCCAGTTGCTGGCCGACAGCGGCTGCATCGCCATCTCGGGCGGGCTGGAGGTAGCGTCGGACCGCCTGCTGCAGCTGATGAAGAAGGGCGTCTCCATCGAGCAGGTGGCGCGCGTGACCAAGGCCTTTGCCGACGCCGGCGTGCTGGTGCATGCCTACCTGATGTACGGCTTCCCGACGCAGACAACGCAGGACACCGTGGACGCGCTGGAGTACGTGCGCCAGCTGTTCGAACACGGCTGCATCCACAGCGGCTTCTTCCACCGCTTCGCCTGCACGGTGCATTCACCGGTGGGGTTGAACCCGGCGGAGTACGGCGTCACGCTGCAGCCCTTGCCCGCGGACGGCCGCTTCGCGAAGAACGACATCGCCTTCATCGACCCCACGCCGACCGACCACGACGGCCTCGGCCAAGGGCTGAAGAAGGGCCTCTACAACTTCATGCACGGCATCGGTGTGGAGCAAGACATCCGCAGCTGGTTCCCGGTGCGCGTGCCCAAGACGACAGTGCCCAAGCGCTTCGTCGAACGCGCCCTGACAATGGCGCGCTGATGTACACCTCCACCTTCACCTTCGCCAAGGGCGACTACGACGACGAGTTCTTTGCGCTCGACGACAGCATCGCCCAGATCGCCCGCGCCATCCCCGGCTACCGCGGCGAGGAGACCTGGGAGAACAGCGCCACAGGGCTGATCTCCAACGTCTATTACTGGGACTCCATGGACGCGCTGCAGCAGCTGATGAGCCATCCCTCGCATCGCGAGGCCAAGCAGGCCCAGGCCAGGTGGCTGCGGGGCTACCAGGTGGTCATCGCCGAGGTGGTGCGCACCTATGGCGACGGCGGCATCGCCCACCCGCTCGCCGAAAGCACGCCGGCGCATTGACTTTTGTGCAGTGCACAATCGCCGCATCCAGCAACGGAGGCGGCGATGCGGCGTGTGGTGTTCAACCAGAAGGGTGGCGTGGGCAAGTCCACGATCACGAGCAATCTCGCGGCGATTGCCGCGGCCAGCGGCCAGCGCGTGCTGGTCATCGACCTGGACTGCCAGGGCAACACGACGCGCTACCTGCTGGGCGACGCGGCCGACGAAGAGCACGCCGGCTCGGCCGCCTTCTTCGCCGAGACGCTGAAGTTCAGCGTGCGCGAGGTGGACACCTCGGCCTTCATCGTCGAGAGCCCGTGGGAGAACCTGCATGTGATGCCGGCCTCGCCCGAGCTGGACGAGCTGCACGGCAAGCTGGAGAGCCGCTACAAGATCTACAAGCTGCGCAATGCCCTGCAGCTGCTCGACGACACCTACGACGAGATCTGGATCGACACGCCGCCGGCGTTGAACTTCTACACGCGCTCGGCGCTGATCGCGGCTCAGGGCTGCCTGATCCCGTTCGACTGCGACGACTTCTCGCGGCGCGCGCTGTACGGGCTGCTGGAGGCGGTGGACGAAATCCGCGCCGACCACGCGCCCGAGCTGAGCGTGGAGGGCATCGTCGTCAACCAGTTCCAGGCCCGCGCCTCACTGCCACAGCGCGCGGTGCAGGAGCTGGTCGACGAGGGGCTGCCGGTGCTGGAGCCCTATCTGTCCAGCAGCGTGAAGATCAAGGAATCGCACGAGCTGTCGCGGCCCATGATCCATCTCGACGCGCGCCACAAGCTCACGCAGGAGTTCACGGCGCTGTACGAGTCGCTGGGCCGCTGATCAGGGCTTGGGCTGGCCGTCGGGGTCGCGCACCTCCACCTTGCGGCCAATGGCTTCCAGCTGCGGCTGCACCTTGGCCTTGTCGCCCACAGCCACGACGATCAACTGCGCCGGGTCCAGGTGCTGCTGCGCCGCCTTCAGCGCGGTGGCCGACGTGACGGCGCCGTACTTCTTCGGCAGGTCGGTGATGGCCGACAGCGGCTGGCCCGAGGCCCAGTTGCCCGCGTAGCCGGCGACGACCGCGAGGTTGGTGTCGAACAGGCCCGGCAGTGACAGCAGCTGCGCATTGCGCACGCGGCCGAGTTCCGCAGCGCCCATGGGCTTGGCGCGCATGCCTTCGATCTCCTTCCACATGTCGACGAGGGCTGCGCCGGTCACGTCCGTGCGCACGCTGCCGCGGATGCCGAACTGGCCGCGCTCGCGGCCCATCGTGTAGCCGGAGTAGATGCCGTAGGTGTAGCCCTTGACCTCGCGCAGCTGGGTGTTGATGCGCGACGTGAACAGGCCGCCCAGGGCCGCGTTCATGACCTTGATCGAGGCTGCATCCGGCGTGGACGCGAACGGGCCGGGCGCGACGACCGCCAGGGCCGTCTGCGGCGCGCCGGGCTTGTCGACCAGCACGGTGCGCGCGGCAATCGGCTTGGCCGCCGACAGCGGCGCGGCGGGCGCGGCATCGCCGGCGGGCTTCCAGCTGCCGAACAGCGGTTCGACCAATGCCCGCAGCTCGGCTTCGCTGAGGTCACCCGCCACGACCAGAGCCGCGCGCTCGGGGCGGTAGTGGCCCTGCCAGAAGGCACGCAGCGCGCTCGCGTCGACGGCCTTGATGCTGGCCTCGGTGCCTAGCGCGTTCTCGGCCAGCGGATGGCCCTCGCCGTAGGTCACGCGGTTGCCGACGGCATTGGCCAGCAGCGGCGCCTGCTCGCGCGCCTGCGCCAGGGCCGCGAGGCGCTGGGACTTCTGGCGCTCGATCTCGGGCGTGGCGAAGGCGGGGTTCAGCACCAGGTCGGCCAGCAGCGCGAAGCCGTCCTTGGCGCTGCGCTTGAGGCCGGAGAAATCGATGCGTGCTTCTTCGCTGCCGGCCTGAGCCGTCAGCGTCGCGCCCAGGGCCGACGTGGCCTCGGCGATCTGCTGCGCGCTGCGCGTCGTCGTGCCCTCGGGCAGCATGGCGGCAGTGAAGCCGGCGAGGCCCGGCTTGTCCGCCGGGTTGGCGCCCTGGCCGGCGCGCAGCACGAGGCTGGCGCTGACCAGCGGCAGGCCGGGCTTGGGCGAGTGGATGACGGTCAGCCCGTTGGCCAGCGTGAAGCTCTGCGCGGCCGGCAGCACCAGCGGCTTGGCCTTGGCAGCACCCGGCGCCTTGTTGCGCCAGGCTTCGGTCGCGTTCAGCGATTCACGCTCACCCTTGGCCGCCTTGGTGGGCGCCGGTGGCGTGGCCACCTCGGGCGCCAGCACCTGCTCGCCGGGCTTGGCCTGCACGACGACGCGACTGTCCTTCTTCAGCCATTGCGCCACGGTGGCGCTGACGGCGGCCGGCGTCGTTTGCCGATAGCGCGCCAGGTCCTTGCCGACGAAGCCCGGGTCGCCCGCCATCTGGTTGTAGTGGTTGATGAGGTCGGCCAGCGACGTGACCTTCTCCATGCGCTGCAGCACCTGGGTCTCGATGGTGGCGCGCGCCTGGGCCAGCTCGGCCTCAGTTGGCGGCTCGGCGGCGAGCCGGGCGACCTCGGCGTCGACCAGCTTCTCGATCTCGTCCAGCGAGGCGCCCGGGCGGGCGACGACCTCGATGTCGAACACCGAGCTCAGCGACTGCGAGTCCTGCCCCACCTGCACGCTCTGCGCGAGCTGCTTGTCGCGCACCAGCAGGCCGTAAAGCCGGCTGGCCTTGCCGCCGCCCAGCACGTGGGCAGCCACGTCCAGCTCGGCGTCGCCGGCCGCGAACATCGGCGGCGTGTGCCAGGCGATGTTGAGGCGGCTCAGCTCGATGCGGTCGGTCACGACGAGGCGGCGCTCCTTCGTGATCTCGGGCATGGCCACCTTCACCTCCGGCACCTTGGGGCCGGCCTTCAGCGAGCCGAAGTACTTCTGCACCAGCGCCTTGGCCTGCTTGGGATCGAAGTCGCCGGCCAGCACCAGCGTCGCGTTGTTGGGCCGGTAGTAGGTGCGGGCGAAGTCCTTCACGTCCGCGAGCTTGATGCTCTGGATGTCGGCATGCGAGCCGATGACCGCCGCGCGATAGGGGTGGCCTTCGGGGTAGAGGGCCTGGTACATCGCTTCCTCGACGATGCCGTAGGGTCGGTTCTCGAAGCTCTGGCGGCGCTCGTTGCGCACGACGTCCTGCTGGTTGGCCAGCGACACCGAATCGACCTCGTCGATCATGTAGCCCAGCATGTCGGACTTCAGCCACAGGCCGAGTTCGAGCTGGTTGGACGGCAGCGTGAAGAAGTAGTTGGTGCGGTCGAAGTTGGTCGAGCCGTTGCTGTCGGTGCCGCCCGCGGCGTCGACGTACTGGTCGAACTTGCCACGCGGCACATGGCGGCTGCCGGCGAACATCAGGTGCTCGAACAAGTGAGCGAAACCCGTCTGGCCCTTGGCCTCGTTGCGCGGGCCGGCATGCACCCACAGGTTGAAGGCGACGAGCGGCAGGCGGTGATCCTCGACGAGGATGACCTCGAAGCCATTGGCCAGCGTGACCTTCTCCTGGCGGATGGCGATCTGGCCGGCCTCGGTGCTGACGGCGCCTTGCGGTGCCGCGGCGACGGGGAAGGTGGCCGAGAGCGCGCCGGCCAGGGCCAGCAGCGCGACGAGACGGCGGGGGGCGGGAGCTTTCATTCGGATTGGTCCTTCAAGGGCAATGCAGGGATTGGGCGACGCCGGCAGCGTCGCATAGAAGTGCCGGGAGTCAGGGCGCTGACCACGGAGAAACCCAGGCCAGCAGTGCCAGCCACAGTGGCGCGGTGGCGACGTAGAGCACCGTGGACAGCACGGTGGCGGCCGTGACCTCCGGTTCCATGGTGCGGTAGCGCTGCGCGAAGATCAGCGCATTGGAGCCGGTGGGCAGCGCGGCCAGCATGACGATGACGGCCAGCGGCAGGCCCTTGAGGCCCAGGCCCCAGTGCGCGATGCCGAAGACGACGGCCGGGATCAGCACCAGCTTGGCCGACACCAGCCCGGACAGGCCGCGCCAGGACTTGGGCCAGCCGTAATAGGCCAGCGACATGCCGATCAACGTCAAGCACAGCGGCACGACGGCCGTGCCGAGGTTCTGCAGCACCTCGTCGAACACGGCCGGCAGGACCCAGCCGGTGGCGTTCCAGCCCAGGCCGGCCAGCACCGGCAGCACGACCGGGTGGATGACCGTGTTGCGCACCGTCTGCGCCAGCGTCGCGGCCAGGCTGGTGCCGGGGCGCTCGCGGGCGACGTCCAGCTCCACGAGGCTGGTCAGCAGGGTCAGGATGGTCAGCGAATGCAGGCTGACGACGGCGATGTGGATGGCCAGGCCCTGCTCGCCGAACACGCCCGCCGCCACCGGCACGCCCACCTGCAGCGTGTTGCCGAAGCCGGCGGTGATGGCTTTGACGCTGGGCGCCGTCACCGGCTCGTCCGGCTTGCGCCGCCAGCGCTCGAACCCGTAGATCAGCGTGACGACGGCCAGCACCGGCACGAAGAAGGCGCCGAGGAAGGCCCAGGGCAGCGTCGCCGTATCCAGCCGCGCCGTGGTGCGGAACAGCAGGGCCGGCACGAAGATGTAGAAGGCCGCATTGGCCAGCACGCGGGCGGGGTCACTGTCGCTGCCGGCCTCGCCGCCGCCCAGCCAGCGCATGCGGCCGACGGCCCAGCCGATCGCGACGGCCACCAGGATCGCCAGCAGCTTGGCGGCAATGCCCCAGGTCATGCTTCGCTAGGCCAGCGCGACGCGAAGCTCGAACACGAAGCTGCTGCCCTGCCCCGCCGTGCTCTGCACGAGGATCTGGCCGCCCATCAAGCGCACCAGTTGCTGGCTGATGGACAGGCCCAGGCCCGTGCCGCCGAGACGACGCGACGCGTCGGAGACCTGCTCGAAGGCCTGGAAGAGGCGGGCCTGCTGGGCCGGCGTCATGCCGATGCCGCTGTCACTCACCTCGAAGCGCAGCCGCGCATGGCCATCCTGCGGCGGCTCCACGACGGTGGCCGCCAGGCGCAGCATGCCGCCGTCGGTGAACTTGACCGCGTTGGACAGCAGGTTGAGCAGCACCTGGCGCAGGCGCTGGCCATCGACGAGCACCTGCACCGGCAGGCGCGCATCCACGTCGAGGTCGAAGCTCAGGTTCTTCTGCTCGGCGCGCAGGCGCACGCTGTCGCAGGCCATGTCCAGCAGCGCACGCAGGTCGGTGGCACCCAGCTTGAGCGAGACCTTGCCGGCCTCGATGCTGGCCATGTCGAGCACGTCGTTGATGAGCTCCAGCAGGTGCAGGCCGGAGTCGCGCATCAGTTGCAGGCGCGTCTGCTGGGCAGCCGGCACGGCGGTGTCCATCTGCATCAGCTGCGTGAAGCCGAGGATGGCGTTCAGCGGCGTGCGGAACTCATGGCTCATGGTCGCCAGGAAGCGGCCCTTGGCCTGGTTGGCGCCCTCCGCGCGGGCCTTGGCCTCGCGCAGCTCGGCGGTGCGCTCGGCAACGAGCTCTTCCAGGTGGTCGCGGTGGCGGGTCAGCTCGGCCTCGGCCTGGCGGCGCAGCGAGATGTCGCTGACCATGCCCTCGATGCGGCGCTGGCCGCCCTCGGCGTCCACCCAGTGTGCGTTGAGCTCCACCCACACCGGCCGGCCGGCCGCGTCGTGCAGCTGCAGCTGGGCCTGCTGGATCTTGCCCTGCTCACGCATGACGGCGGCCACGCGCAGCATTTCCTCCCGCGCCACGCCCGTGACCTCGCGCAGCCGCCGGCCCACCGGGCTGATCGACCCCAGGCCCAGCATCTGCGTGAACGCGCGGTTCATGCTGAGCACGAGGCCGCGCGCATCGGCCTGGAAGATGCCCTCGGTCGCGTTCTCGAACAGGCTGCGGTAGCGCGCCTCGCTGGCGCGCAGGCCTTGCGAGCTGAGCTGCACCTGGTCGGCCGCGCTGCGCAGCTTCAGGCTCATGGCGTTGAAGCGCGTCGTCAGCTCGCCGATCTCGTCGTTGCGCTCCACCGGCTCCTGCGCGCCGAGGTCGCCCTTGGCGACGCGCTGGGCCAGCGCGCCCAGGCGCGCAACGGGTCGGCGCACCAGCCAGTGCACCATCAGCGAGCTGGCGATGACGATGCCGATGACGACGACGGCCAGCAGCTCGACGACGAAGACGCGGGTGCGGTGGATCTGCTCGTCGACGACGTCGCTGGTGAAGGTCAGCGCGGCGGACGCCACCTGCGTGCCGGGCGCCTCGGCCGCCGGCTGGTAGGTGACGGCGAACTCGCGCCGCAGCGGGCTGCTGGCCGCCTGCTTGCGCTCGCGCTGGGCCAGGCCGCCGCGCAGGCCCAGGCCCTTGAGCTCGATGGCGTGCACCTCGGGATCGGCCATGACGGCGTCGAGCAGATTCTCGATGGCGACGTGGTCCAGGTTCCAGATCGGCCCTGCAAAGCCGCGCTCGATCATGCCGGCCATGCGCGCCTCGCGCTGGCGCAGCGACTGCATCAGCTCGTCTTCCTCGTGCGAGGTCCAGTACCAGCCCACCGCCAGCACGAGCAGACTGGCGACCAGCGCGATGCCGGCCGTCAGGCGGGTCTGTATGCCCATGCTCATCGGCGCCAACCCCATCAACCGCCCTCCCGCTTTGGCTTCACTGCCGCGTCTTGCACCGAGCATAAGTCCAGTCCAACACGCCACCGCGGTGTACGACGAGGCCCGAACCGGCCTCGTCCTCAACTCTTGGCCGTCGCCTTCTTGGCGGCGGTCTTGCCCGCTGCCTTCGCCGGCACCTTGGCGGCGCGCGGCTCGAACTCGAAGATGACCTTGCCTTCCTTCTTGTCGTAGGCCAGGAAGGCCTTGAACTTGCGCCGCGTCTTGTTGGAGACGAAGTTCTCCAGCAGGTCGGTCTTGCCGTTGGCCAGCAGCTTGTGCACCTGGGCCGGCTCGATGGGCTGGGTCAGGATGACCTTGCCGGTCTTGAAGTCGCAGGTCACGTTGGCGCCCACCGAATGCTCGCAGACGTAGTTGGCGCCGTGCTCGTAGACATGGCCCGCGCACTTGGGGCAGGGGCCGAGCGAGTTCTGGCCGGAGAAGTCCACCGGCTCGCCGTCGCCCTCGGCCTTCTTGGCGTCCTCGCCGAAGTCGAACTCCAGCTTCCAGTTCTGGATCTCCTCGTCGTAGACCAGCGCCAGCTCGGCCGTGAACGGCCAGCCCGCCTTGGAGCGGAAGCCTTCCAATGGGCCGATCTTCTTGTCGCGCAGGAAGGTCTCGACTTCGTTCAGCTCGAAGCTGCGGCCGCCCGGAATCTTGCCGATGGAGAAGCCGCAGGCATCGCTGCCGTCGCCGTGCTTGCCGGTGCAGGTGAAGCGGCGGTAGTTCTCCTTGACGATGCCGCCGCACTTGGGGCACGGCGTCTTCAGCGTCGCGTAGTCGCCGGGAATGGTGTCGCGGTCGTAGCCCTTGGCCTTGGCGACCATCTTCTCGGTCATGGCCGCGATCTCGGCCATGAAGACCTCGCGCTTGAGCTTGCCTTTTTCCATCTGGGCCAGCTTGCTTTCCCAGTCGCCCGTCAGCTCGGGCTTGGTCAGGTCTTCCACCTCCAGGCCGCGCAGCAGCGTCATCAGCTGGAAGGCCTTGGCCGTGGGAATCAGCTCGCGGCCTTCGCGCAGCATGTACTTCTCGCTGATCAGGCCTTCGATGGTGGCCGCGCGCGTGGCTGGCGTGCCCAGGCCCTTCTCGGCCATGGCCTCGCGCAACTCGTCGTCGTCGATCAGCTTGCCGGCGCCTTCCATCGCGCTCAGCAGCGTCGCTTCGGTGTAGCGCGCCGGCGGCTTGGTCTGCAGGGCCTTCACGTCAACGCTCTCAGTGCGCACGACCTCGTTCGGCTGCACCGGCACGAGATTGGCATCCTCGTCGTCCACATCCTTGCCGTAGACGGCCAGCCAGCCCGGCTTGACGAGCACCTTGCCGTTGGTCTGGAAGTGATGCTTGTCCAGCACCTTGGAGATGCGCGTCGTGACCAGGAACTCGGCCGGCGGGAAGAACACGGCCAGGAAGCGCTTGACGACCATGTCGTAAAGCTTGGCCTCGATCTCGGTCAGGCTCTTGGGCGCCTGCAACGTCGGGATGATGGCGAAGTGATCCGACACCTTGGCGTTGTCGAAGACCTTCTTCGTCGGCTTGATGTAGCCCTCCTTCAGCGCCGTCGCGGCATGCTGGGACAGCGCGCCCAGCGGGCCGGGCAGGTCCTCGGTGGCCAGCATCTTGGCCGTGTCCTTGGCCACCGCGAGGTAGTCCTCCGGCAGGAAGCGCGAGTCCGTCCGCGGGTAGGTCAGCACCTTGTGCTTCTCGTACAGCGCCTGGGCAATGGACAGCGTCGTCTTGGCCGAGAAGCCGAAGCGCGAGTTGGCCTCGCGCTGCAGCGTCGTCAGGTCGTAGAGGCCGCCGCAGCTCGTCGTGCTGGGCTTGCTTTCCTCGGTGACGGTGGCGGGCTGGCCCAGCACCGCCTTGGCGATGGCCTCGGCGTCGGCCGCGTTCCACATCCGGTCGGCACGGCGCTCCAGGTCGTCGTTCTTCTTCCACGCCGGGTCGAACCACTTGCCTTCGTACTGGCCGGCCTGGGCGTCGAAGTTGGCGCGCAGCTCCCAATAGTCGCGGGCGACGTGCTTGCGGATCTTCTCCTCGCGCTCGACGACGACCGACAGCGTCGGCGTCTGCACGCGGCCCACGGTGGTGAGGAAGAAACCCCCGTCGCGCGAGTTGAAGGCCGTCATCGCCCGCGTGCCGTTGATGCCCACCAGCCAGTCGGCCTCGGAGCGGCAGCGTGCGGCATCGGCCAGCGGCAGCATCTGCGCGTCGCTGCGCAGTTTCTCGAAGCCGTCGCGGATGGCGGCCGGCGTCATGGACTGCAGCCATAGCCGCTTGATGGGCTTGTTCAGCGGGCCCTTGGCCGGCGTGGCGTACTGCTCGATGAGCCGGAAGATCAGCTCACCCTCGCGGCCCGCGTCGCAGGCGTTGATCAGCGCGGTCACGTCCTTGCGGCGGATCAGCTTGGTCAGCGCGTTCAGCCGGCCCTTGTTCTTGTCGATGGGGTTCAGGTCGAAGTGCGGCGGGATGACGGGCAAGTTGTTGAAGCTCCACTTGCCGCGCTTGACGTCGAACTCCTCGGGCGCCGCGATCTCCACCAGGTGGCCCACCGCCGAGCTGACGACGTACTGCTCGTTCTCGAAGTGGTCGTCGTGCTTGTCGAACTTGCCAGCCACCGGCGTCAGCGCGCGGACGATGTCCTGCGCGACGGAGGGCTTCTCGGCAATGATCAGAGTCTTGCTCATCGGTCTTTCTCAAGGTCTTGCGTCGGGGCGGGGGACTCAAAATCCCCTGCCTACAATCCGGGCCTCGCGCGCACGCCTACGCACACGCGCACCCATGAAATCACCGTACCACAGCGCCGATGACGCCAAAAACCCCACGTCTCGCCCCACGCCGCAAGATCGAAGTCCGTGAGTCCGGCGTGCATGGCCGGGGCGTCTACGCCGCAGCACCCATCAAGGCCGGCGCGCGCATCATCGAGTACACCGGCGAGCGCATCACCTGGGACGTGGCCTTGGACCGCCACCCGCACGACCCGGCCCAGCCCAACCACACCTTCTACTTCCACCTGGACGGCGGCCTGGTCATCGACGCGCTGTACGGTGGCAACGACGCACGCTGGATCAACCACGCCTGCGAACCCAACTGCGAGGCCGACGAGGTCGACGGCCGCGTCTTCATCCAGGCGCTGCGCGACCTGGCGCCTGGCGAGGAACTGTTCTACGACTACGGCCTGGTGCTGGACGAGCGCCACACGGCCAAGGTCAAGAAGCAGTTCGCCTGCTGGTGCGGCGCCGCCACCTGCCGCGGCACCATGCTCGCGCCGAAGAAGCGTTGACACGATGGAGCGGCGCCATCTCGCCGAATGCGGCTCGACCAACACCGAGGCGCTCCAGCACCTGCGTGATGGCGGCGGGCCGCTGCTGGTCTCGGCCAGCCGCCAGACCGCCGGCCGTGGCCGACTCGGGCGCGCCTGGCTGACCGATCAGGCCGGGAACGACGCAGCGCTGACCTTCTCCGTCGCCGTGACGCTGCCGGCCGAGCTGGACCTGTCCGGCCTGTCGCTGGCCGTCGGCTGCACGGTGGCCGACGCGCTGGACCCCGATGGCGAGCGCATCCGGCTGAAATGGCCGAATGACCTTTTCCTGGACGGCGCCAAGCTCGGCGGCATCCTCATCGAGACCGTGCCGCTGCCCGATCAGCGCCGCGGCGTCGTCATCGGCATCGGCCTGAACCTGCAGCCGCTGCCACCCGAAGCCGACCGCGGCGCCTTCGCCAGCGGCCACGCGGCACTGCAGAGCCTGGACCCGTCCGCCACGGCGGGCGCCACGCTGGACCGCCTCGCCCCCG
Organism: Burkholderiales bacterium; assembly: GCA_019509985.1. GTDB lineage: Bacteria > Pseudomonadota > Gammaproteobacteria > Burkholderiales > Burkholderiaceae_C > Pelomonas. Next base: position 19,947 of record JAEKLF010000037.1, read on the forward strand.
CGCTGCGGGCGATGCTGGCCGACTTCGAGACACTGGGCTTCGCGCCCTGGCAGGCCGCGTTCGGGCGCCGCGACCTGGCCGCCGGCCGGCGCGTGCGCGTGGGCGACCAACCCGGCGTCGCGCGCGGCGTCAGCCCGCGCGGCGAACTGCTGCTGGAAACCGCCGCGGGTGTACTGCCCATGAGCGGCGGTGAACTGAGCCTCAGATTGGAGACTTCCCCGTGATGCGCGTGCTCGTGCTGGTGCTGCTGGTGGTGAACGTCCTCTTCTTCACCTGGTCGCGCGGCTGGCTGGATTTCGTCACCGGCGTGCCCGCCGAGGGTGGCCGCGAGCCGCAACGCGTCGGGGCCCAGCAGCGCCCGGAGCGCATCCAGCCGCTGGCCGCCAGCGCCGTCGCGGCCCTGGCCCAGCACAGCTGCCTGGAGCTGGGCCCGCTGGAGGGCGACGCGGCGCTGGCCGCCGCGCAGGCCGCGCTGAAGTCCGCGGGCGCCGAGGCGCAAGTGCGCAGCAGCGAGCAGCCGGGTCTGTGGGTCATCGCGACCATCAAGCTCGCCGACCCGGAGTTCCGCGCCCGCAAGGAAGAAACCTATCGCAGGATGCGCCTGAACTTCGAGCCGCTGGAAGGCCTGCCCGCCGAGCAGCCCGCCTTCGTGCTGGGCAAGTACCCGACGCAAGCCGAGGCGACGGCCGAAGCCGCGTCGCTGGACAGGCGCGGCCTCAAGGGCCTGCGCGTGCTGACGCTGAAGGCGCCGCAAAGCCGTCACAGCCTGGTCATCCCCCAGGCCGACGGCCTGCTCGCCGCCAGGCTCAAGGCCGCCAAAGATCCGGCACTGGCCGCCGGCTTCAAGGCCTGCAGCGCGGCGCCGGCCGCCTCGGCCGCTTCAGCCGCGGGCTGACCGCCGCAGCGCCAGCGCCGCCACCAGCAGCGCCGCCAGCCAGGCCGCGCTGGCCGCACCACCGCCACCGCCTCCGCCACCACCGCCCGGGGGCGGCGTGACGACCGCGGCCGTCACGGTGACCGTGGCCGGCTGGCTGTAGACCAGGCCGAGGTTGTCGGTGACGTCGGCGCGCACCGTGAAGCTGCCGGCGGCCGTCGGCGTGATGGTGGCCGTGGCCGTGTTCGCGCCGGATGCGAAGGCCGTGGCAATGCCGCCGCCGTCGACCAGCACCCAGGCCGTCGAAGCAACCGTGCGCCCACTGGCCAGGCCGGTGGCGGCTGCGGTCAGCGTCAGCGTCTGGCCGGCGATGAGGCCGCTGGCGGGAGACTGCGTGATGGCAACCGTCGCGGCATTCAGCGCCTGCGCCGCCTTCACCGCCGCGAACGCGTCCACCATGCCGGCACCGCAGGTGCTGGTCGTGCAATAGCACTCGTCCTGCGTGGCGGTGCTGGGCGCCGCGCAGATCGGCGGGTTGCCGTCGGCCGCGCTGCCGCCGCCGGTGGTGGGGAAGGGTCGCGCCGTCAGCTTGAGGATCTGCGTCGCCTCGACCGAGGTCAGCGTCGGCCGCACCGAGGCCATCAGGCCGACGATGCCGCTGACGATGGGCGCCGAGAAGCTGGTGCCCACCGAGGCCGCGCTGCCCGTGGTGGCCGCGTCGTTGGCGACCGGCGACGTGGTGCCGCTGTTGGTCGTGCTGACCATGGGATAGAGGCAGGGCTGCGAGCTCAGCGTGTTGATGCAGTTGCCGCCCGGCGCAGCGATGGTCACCTCGGTGCCGATGCTGGAGAAGCCGACCTTGGTGCCGACATGGCGCAGCGCCGCCACCGTGACGACGCCGGGACAGTTGCCCGGCAGGCCGACGGCCTGGCCTTCGGAGTTGCCGGCCGCAACGACGACGGTGGCGCCTGCCGCGTTGATTTGCGTGATGGTGTCGCGGTACAGGCCGCCGGTTCCCGTCGTGCCGCAGCTGCCGCTGCCGCCGAGGCTCAGGTTGAGCACCTTGGCCTTGTTGAGATTGGTCGGCAGGCCGGGCACGGCGATGCCGGCGGCCCACTTCATGCCGGCCATGATGTCGCTGTCATAGCCGCCGCATTTGCCGAGCACGCGCACCGGCAGGATCTTCAGTCCCCAGCCGACGCCGGCCATGCCCTGGCTGTTGTCGGTGTTGGCGGCGATCAGGCCGGACACGCGCGTGCCGTGCCAGGAGCTGTTGCCGATGTCGCCGGCGTCGCAGCCACTGCCCAGCGTGCCGCCGTTGATGTCGCTCTGGCTGACCCAGTCGCCAGGGTCGGAGGGGTCGGCATCGGCGCCGTTGCCATCGTTGGCGATGGCCGTGGACTGGTTGCCCGGGCTGCCGAAGCCGATCATGTCGTAGCCGGTGACGAACTTGCCGGCCAGGTCGGGGTGGTCCATGCGCACGCCGGTGTCGATGACGGCGACGACGACGCTGGCTGAGCCGGTCGTCAGGTCCCACGCAGCCGGCGCGTTGATGCTGGAGACGACCTGGCCCGGTGTGCTGCTCGGGGCTTTCAGATACCACTGATCGATGACGCGGGCGGGGATGCCGCCGGAGGTGGTCTCCGGGTTCACGGCCGCGCCGCCGAACAGCGGGTCATTGGGTAGAGCCAAGCGCTTGCGGCGCTGGTCCACGGCGACGAATTCGACCTCCGGGTCCGCCGCCAGCCGCTGCGCCAGCTGGGCGCCCGTCAGGCCGCGTGCCGTCACGACGTGGGTGCGCTCGTCCAGGCTGAGGCCGGCCGACAGCGGCTGGCCGGTGCGCAGGCCCAGGGCGGTGGCGCGCGTCTGCCCGATCAGCCGCGCCTCGGAACGCGTCGAGCGCAGTGCCAGGGCCTTGGCGCGCACGCTGTCGGCCTGCGGTTTGAAGCGCACGATGACCCGGCCTTCGGGTTCCGCCTGGGCCTGAGCCAGCGCGGGCGCTGCCAGCACGGTGGCGACGAGGGCAATCAGCAGCGGGCGCAGAGGCTTCATGGCGGGGATTCGTGCGGTGCAGGGCTGGCCAGTTTAGGCGTCAGGCCGGCACAAATTCGCTGCCAGATGTGAGTCGCAAGTGCCGCGCAAGCCTGGCTCAGCGGCCCAGCGGAGCCAGGGCCGCCAGCCGGCCGAGTTCGGCGCTCACCTGGTTGCGGGCCTCGGCCAGCCGGGCCGTCAGCCAGCCGACGGCGAACCAGGCGGCCGGGTCGCTGGCCACGAGCTGCTGATAGCGCTGGCGGGCGACGACCAGGTCGTTGATTTCGCCCAGGCCCTGCTGGGCCGCGGCCAGCGCCTGCAGGTGGCGGGCGGCGCGTTTGCGCGGCAGCAGCGGCGCGAAGAATTCGAGGGCGTAGCGCTGGCGCTTCACGTGCTTGCGCAGCGCGTGCACGGCGGCCTCATCGAGCTCGTCGAAACGCCGGCAGCTCTGCGCGATGTCGCGCTGCCAGCGGCGCAGGCGGCGGCGGGCCAGCCGCTTCAGGTCGTCCTGCGCCCCGGGCCGGGCCTGGAGGCCGGCACGCCAGGTGATCCAGGCCAGCAGCAGGCGCTGCGTCTCGGGGGCCCGGATCAGCACGCCGGGATCTGGCGCTTCGGCGGCGGGCGGCAGGGACAGTGGTGGCGCTCCGGCGCGCGCAAGTTCGGTGGCGACACCGCCGCCCAGCACATCGCGGTCGCGCACTTGGCCAAGGGCGGCGAACAGGCTGCGCAGCCCGTCGACCAGCTCGGCGGGCGGCTCGGCCACCCAGTCGCGAAAGGCGCGCAGCGCGCTGCGCAGCCGCCGGATGCCGACGCGCAGCTGGTGCACATGCTCGGACTGCCGCGCCGGGGCAGCTTGCGCCGATTCAGCCAGGCCGATGGCGTTGCGGCTGATGTGGGCCAGGCACTCGTCGACGACGGCACCCAAGGCCTGCAGCGCGCTCGCGTCGGCCTCGTAGCGGGGCTGGGCCGCCTTGCGCAGCGGCGGATCGGGCTCGCCGGATGCCAGCCGGTGGCCGCGCTCAGCCTTGTTGCGCGGGTCGTAGACGAGGCCGAAGCGCTGGCGCCAGCGCTCGACCAGGGCCAGCATGGCCACCGGCGAGCCGGACACCAGCTCGAACTCGACCTCGCGCAGGCGCAGCACGGTCGGGCCCGCCTGCAGCCGGCCTTCGTCGAGCGCAATCTCGACGACGGCGCCGCGCGTGCGCACGCGGCGCACCAGCCGGCGCACCTGCGTCTGGAAGCGCACGCCGGCCTCCTGGCCGTCCTCGCGCGCCGCGTGCAGCAAGGCCTGCAGCTCGCGGCCGGGTGCCGTGTCGGCATGGGCGCTCGGGTCGGGGCTGGCGTCGGGCCGCACGACCTCGTGCTCGAAGCGCTCCAGCGCGCCGGCGCGCGCGGCCTTCAGCGCCTGCACCCAGCGCCCGCCTTCGCGACGCATGCGCCAGGCGAGGCCGGCGCGGGCGAGGCGCAGGTCCGGCGTATCGAGGTAGGCGGCGGTCAGCCAGACGCGCCGCGGGCTGCCACGCCCCGCCAGCTCGGCCGCCAGCGCGGCACGGCTGGCCGCCGGCACGAGGAACTTCACCTCGATCTCGGCGTGGGCGGCGGTCAAGGGATTCAATTCTCGGCGCGGTTGGCTGCCAGCGACCGTTCCTGGTCGGCCTTGCGGTCGGCCACCACGCGGGCGGCGGTCGGGCGCTCGCCGACCAGCTTGGCATAGGGCTTCCAATCCACGCCGGCGGCCACGAGGAAGTCCTCGCCGTAGATGGCCTTGGTGGCCATCGCGACCAGCGGCAGGCTGACCCAGCCGGCGCAGTCGGCCATCGTGAACGTATCGCCCGCCAGGTAGGGACTGAACTTGGCCAGGCGCTTGAAGGCCTGGATGTTCTCGGGCAGCACGCGGGCGACGCGCTTCTTCGTGCCGTCGCTGACCTGGCCGCCGAAGAAAGCCTCGGCATACAGCTCGCGCGCGACCAGCTCCAGGTGCAGATCCACGTAGGTGATCAGTTCGCGCACCTTGGCGGCCTGGTAGGGATCGGCGGGGATGAGCCGCGGCGTGTCGGGATAGGCGGCCTCGAGGTAGTCGACGATGACCTGGCTCTCGCACAGCGCGCCGTGCGGCGTCTTGATGAAGGGCACCTTGCCCAGCGGCGAGCAGCTCAGCACGGCCTCATCGTGGCAATGCGTCTCGACGCGTTCCTCGGTGAAGGGGATGCCTTTTTCCAGCAGGGCCAGCTTGGCCTTGTTGTAGTAGTTCGAGAGCGGGATGCCGCAGAGGGTGATCATGGATGTCTCCTGGGTGAAGGCCGCCAGTCTATGTAGGGTCACCTGCCCCGGCCTAGCGCAACCGCGACATCGCGGCCTCATCACATGACCACAAAGCTGTGGATGCCACCGCGCCTGGCTGCCGCTAAGGTGTATCGCAAGACAAGCGCGAAGCCTCGGAAGACGGTTCAACCCGCAGCCGGACGCATTGGGAGCCTAAGGAGGAGGAGCCATGAACAGGCGGAATCGTTGGACCCAGGGTGGGCGCTGGCCGCGCCGGCTGGCGATAGCGGCGGCAGCCGGCATCGTCGCCGGTTGTGCTTTCTTCGACCCCTATGTCGGCATGCCGGCGGCACCGCCCGAGGGCTGGGACAAGGTGGGGGTGCGCTTCGCCGGCGATGCGGACCGGGAGATTGCACGCGTCGAAGCCGTGCGGCAGGACTACCTGTCGCGCATGCAGCAGATGGGCCGCACCAAGGCGACCATCGCGACCGGCGCGACGCTGCTGTCGGGCTGGGCGCTATACAACGCACTCAAACCCAATGAGCCTGCCGTCACCGAGACACCCATCGGCGACAAGCGCCGCACCGTGCGCCTGGGCGCGACGATCGCCACGGCCTACGGCCTGAGCGAGTACGCGCTCAACAAGGAGCAGGAGTCAGCCTACAACGTCGGCTACCAGTACCTGACCTGCCTGCTGCGGCAGTCGGCACCGCTGCTGATGCCGGCCGATCCCATCAGGGGCTCGAACGAGACCCGGCCCGACAGCGTCGTGGACCTGAGAAAGGCCCTCGACACACTGTCGCTGGGCATCCTCGATCTGAACCAGTTCGTCGCGTCCGCCAAGATCGGCCAGGCCGAAGGCAGCGCGGCGATGGTGCAGAGCGTTGCCGAAGAGGCGTCGACCCTGATCGCGGCCAACTCGGCCTTGCCCGACAAGGCCGCCAAGGGCCAAGTGGTCAAGAAGCTCAGCCCCGAGGAGCTGTCGGCCGCCATCGGCAAGCTCAAGGTCAAGCCGCCGCCGGGCGTCGTGAACCGCGCCGGCCTGGACCAGACCCTCAAGGACGCCGAGAAGGCGCTGGCCTATGCACGCAACGCACTGGCCGACGGCGAGGCCCTGCTGAAGGCAGTCGGAGGGTCGGGCCGCGAGATCGGCGAGCGCGCCCACGCCATCGTCGCCACCGTCAACGACCTCGTCCGCAAGGCCCAGCCCGACCTGAAGGCCGCCGACGCGTCCCTGAGCAAGGCCCAGGACATCGCGTCGGGCTTCCTGAAGATCGGCGTCGAGACCGCGAAGGATCAGGCCGAGTCGAACGGCGGCGCCAGCACGAATACCAGTGCGCTGCCGCCGGATCTGCGCGGCACGACGGTCGCCGCAGCTCCGCCGATGCTGCGCTTCCCGGCGCTGGGCGGGGCGGGTGTGTCCCTCTTCGGCGGGTCGCTGGCGGCGGTCATGCTGGCCGAAGCCGCGGCCGGCGCAGCCGTCAAATCCCCCGAGCCCGCCGTATCCGGCGTGCAGAAACCCGCCGACGACCTGAAGAAGAAGGAAGCCCCCCAGCCGGTCAGGCCGGCCAAGCCCAAGGCCGCGCCGGCCACGTTGACCGTCGACGAACTACAAAAACTCAGCGACGCAATGGAGGCGACGCTGAAACAAGCCAGGCAGCGACAGGCCGATGAGGCACAGGCCAAGCTCGTCGGCGGCTATGTCAGCAAGCTCGACGAGCTGACCAAGCTCAAGGACGCCTGTGTCGGCCGCCAGCATGCACTGCGCGACCGCCGGATGACGATGGTGGACCGCTGTGATGCCGATGAACTCGCGCGGATGGTCGAGGACGTCTACGCGGCACGCCGGCCGGTGGTCGCGACGGTGCTGCATTTCCGCAGCCAGGCCAAGGCCGTGCGCCGCGTCACGGGCTGCCCGTCCGAGCAAGGCGTGCAGGTCACGCCCAACGAGACCGTCATCGCTCACGCGGGCGACAGTGTGAGCTTTGTCGTGACCCAGCCCGGCGCCGGTGTGCCGGTGGCGATGCTGCAAGGCGCGCAGAGCGACGACCTGGCGACGCTGAAGACCGATTCCCTCGGCACCGCGGGCCTGAAGGCCGGCATCAAGTTCGGCGACAAGGCCAAGGGGCGCTACACGCTGCTGGCCACGAACTCGACCGGCGAGTTCAGCGAAAGCGTGCTCATCGTCGTCAAGGCCGCGCCGGCTGACGATAAGAAGAAGAATGACGACACGGCCGACAAGCCCAAGCCGGCTGCATCGGCCGCGGGGAATCCGTGAGGGAGGCTGGCGGCGTCAACGGTTCACGAGCACGATGCCGGCCGCCAGCGCCGCCAGTGCCGCGACCAGCCGCGGGCTGATGCCCTCGCCGAGCAGCAGCGCGCCAGCCAGCAGGCCGAACAGCGGCGTGCTCAGCGTGAAGACGGCGAGCTTGGTGGCCGCGTAGTGGCGGATCAGCCAGAACCAGGCCAGGTAGCTGGCGAAGGACACGATGACGGCCTGGAAGCCGAACAGCCCCAGGAGCCGCGGCGACCAGTGCAGCGGCAGCGGCTCGCCTGCGAACATGGCCGCGGCGCACAGCGCGATGGCCGACACACCGAGCTGGTAAAGCAGCGTCTTCTCGGCCGGCGCCGAGCTGAGCTTGGTGCCGCGGATGGCCAGCGTCGTGCCGCCCCACAGCATGGCCGCGGCCACACCGAGCGCGTCGCCCCACCACTGCGTCGGACTGCTGGCGGAGAAGCCCTCGGCGAATGCGAAGGCCACGGCGCCGAAGGCCAGCACGAGGCCGGCCCATTGCCCGGCCGACAGCTTCTCGCCGTGCGCGATCCACGGCATGCCCAGGGCGACGACGAAGGGCGACAGGTAGATGAACACCACCATGCGTGAGGCGCTGGTGTACTGCAGGCCGACGAAGATGCAGGCGAACTCGGCCGCGAACAGCGCGCCGGCCAGCAGGCCGCCCCACAGGCTGGCGTCGCGCTCAAACAGCCGCACGCCGCGCGACACCGACCACAGCCACACCAGCACACCGGCCACCGCCGAGCGCAGCCCCGCCTGCCACAGCGGCGAGATCTCCGTCAGCGCGGCCTTGGCGGCCACCTGGTTGATGCCCCACAGGAAGCAGCAGAGCAGCAGCAGCGTGATAGCGAGAGGGTCGAGATGGGTCTGTCGAGTCTGGGCGTTCATGGCCTCTATGCTGCCAGCATGTTTCAAGTGACCATGATCGGCGGCGGCGTGATGGGCGCCGCGACGGCCTGCTTCCTGGCCCGGGACCATGGCGCCGCGGTGACCATCATCGAGCGCGATCCGTCGTATGCGCGAGCGTCGAGCTCGCTGTCGCTGAGTTCCATCCGCCAGCAGTTTTCGCAGCCGGTCAACATGGCCTTGTCGAGATGGAGCATCGACTTCCTGCGCCGCGCCGCGGACGAGCTGGCCGTGCCCGACGATCGGCCCGCCATCGGCCTGGTCGAGCCGGGCTATCTCTATCTCGCCACCGAGGCCGGCGCGGCGACGCTGCGTGAAGTGCATGCGCTGCAGCGAGCCGAGGGCGTGGACGTCGCGCTGCTGAGCCCGGCCGAACTGGCCGCGCGCTTCCCCTGGCTGGCCGTGGACGACCTGGCGCTGGGTTCGCTGGGCCTGAGCGGCGAGGGCTGGTTCGACGGCCCGGCGCTGCATCGCGCCTTCCGGCGCAAGGCCATGGCCTGCGGCGCGCGCTTCGTCACGGCGGATGCGCTGGGCTTCGAAACCTCCGGCGACCGCGTGACCGGCGTGCGCTGCGCGGACGGCACGCGCGTGGCCGGCGACGCCTTCGTCATCGCCGCCGGCGCCTGGAGCGCGCCGCTCGGCGCGGCCCTCGGCTTCACGCTGCCCGTCAGCGCCAAGAAGCGCGATGTCTTCGTGCTGGAGACGCCGGCCGCTCTGCCCGGCTGCCCGCTGGTCATCGACCCGAGCGGCTTCTGGTTTCGCACCGAGGGCTCATTGATCCTGGCCGGCGGACCGCCGCGTGGCGACGACGTCGACGACGCACCGCTGGACCGGATCGATCACGGCCTCTTCGACGACCAGCTCTGGCCGACGCTGGCCGCGCGCGTGCCGGCACTGGAGGCGCTGCGCCTGCGCTCGGCCTGGGCCGGCTATTACGAGATGAACGCCTTCGACCACAACGGTCTGGCCGGCCGCCTGCCGGGCTGGGCCAACGCCTTCACGGCCTGCGGCTTCTCGGGCCATGGCATGCAGCAGGCGCCGGCGGTGGGCCATTCGATGGCGCGGCTGATCGCGGGTCTGGACGCGCCGCTGATCGACGCGCTGACACCGCAGCGGCTGCTGCACGGCCGGCCCCTCATCGAGGCCAACGTCATCTAGCGATTGCGCACGCGCTTCTTGGCCGGCGGCTGGGTCAGCACATAGCGCGTCGCCGTCAACCGGTCCGACACCGCGCTGCTCTTGTTGTCCACATAGCCCCAGCCGCGCATCGCCGTGCGCACTTCGGCGTCCGACGGGCTGGCGTCGGGACCCTTGGGATGCACGACCCAGACGGTCTTGCAGATCATGTCCGCATGGAACTCGGCCATGCGAGGCAGCTCGGACGCCTTGCTCAACACGGCCACCAGCATGCGCGCCTCGCGCACATTGGTTGTGATGCCGCCGGCCAGCGCCTCGGCCAGCGCCGGGTCCAGCGGGCCGACGGTGGGACCGATCAGCAGCGCCGGGTTCTCCGCGCTGACGCCCAGCTTGGCGGCCAGCGTGGGCGGCGGTGTCTGCAGCTTCTTCAACCACTTCGGAGCTTCCTTCTCGCCCAGCACCAGCGCAACGGCCTCGTCGGCCACGTCGAACTTCAGCGCCTCGCCATCGACGCGCAGGTTCTGCAGCGCGGCGATGTCCCACTTGCGCTTGATCTCGCCGCGCAACACGACGGTGGTCGACTCGAGCAGGGCCGTCGCGTCCTCGGCGGTCTCGGTGCCCACGCGGGCGGTGCAACTGGCTTCACGTCCCATGAGGGCTCCTCGATTTCTGCGTTGGGCGCATTGTCAGCCGCCAGGCGACGACGCCCGCAAGCGCGCCGCACAGGTGAGCGAACGGCGCGACGGGGAAGTCGAAGCCGGGGGTGGGGCGCAGCGCGGGGCCGAGCGGCGCCTCCAGCGCAAGCTTGATGGCAAGGCCTGCAAGGATGCCGGCGCCGACCAGCCGCTCACGGCCGCCACGCATCAGCAGCGTCAGTGCGGCGATGGCGACCAGCGCATTCAGCACGCCGGACAGGCCGGCATAGCGCAGCAGGTCGGGGCGCAGCAGCAGGCCGAGCTGGGTGAGCGGCAGTGCGATCAGGCCGGCGAGGGCTTCACGCGGCCCCAGACCGGCGCGCCAGCCCAACAGGGCGAGCACGATGCTGCCGGCGAGGTTGGCGGCGAGGTGGATGGGCGTCCAGTGCACGAAGGCAGACGTGACCGCGCGCCAGGGTTGGGCCGCGATCAACGCCGGCTGCCAGTCCAGTGCCTCACGCGGCAGCGGCCAGGCCAGCAGGGACAGCACCGCGAACGCGGCGCACAGCGTCAGCCAAACACGGCTTGCCATAGCGCGCGCACGGCGTCTCGGTGCGCGGCCAGCGGCGCGGCGGCCTCGGCGGGCAGTGCGGTCGACTGCTCATCCAACCTCGCCTTGTGCTGCACGCGGCGCAGCTCGCGATACGCGTTGGCCGCACCCACGCCAACGCCCGCGGGCAGCAGCCCAGCCACCTCGGCCCGCTGCAGCAGCGCGATGTTGCCGGCGTTGTCCAGCAGCTCCGGATGCGCGGCGCCATGTGCCAGCACCAGCGTCTGCAACGCGAACTCGGCGTCCATCATGCCGCCCTCGCTGTGCTTCACGTCGAAGAGCCCATCACGCACCGGCCTTGCCGAACGCACCTTCTCGCGCATGGCCTTCACTTCGGTCTTCAACGCGCTGGCATCGCGCGGCGCCGTCAGCACCTGGCGGCGCACGGCCTCGCAGTGTTCGGCCAGGTCGGTGTCACCGGCGCAGAAGCGCGCCCGCGTGATGGCCTGGTGTTCCCAGGTCCAGGCCGTGTTGCTGCCGCGGCCGGTCTGGTAGGCCTCGAAGTGGGCCAGCGACGTGACCAGCAGCCCCGAGTTGCCGTTGGGCCGCAGCGCCGTGTCGATGTCGAACAGCTCGCCGGCCGCGGTGCGCAAGGTCAGCCAGGTGATGAGGCGGCGCACGAAGGCGCCGTAGATCTCGCTGGCGCTGGTGTTCTCGTCCGGGTCCTCGTCGTCGAAGACGAACACCACGTCCAGGTCGCCGCCGTAGCCCAGCTCCTTGCCGCCGAGCTTGCCGTAGGCGATGACGGCCAGGCGCGGCTGCTCGCGGTGGCGCGGCTTGAAGCGGGCCCAGGCCCATTGGATGGCGATCTGCAGCACGGCGTCGGCCAGCAGCGACAAGTCGTCGGCCACCTGCTCGACCGTGATGCGGCCCTCGACGTCGCGCACCAGCGTGCGGAAGACCTCGGCGTGGTGGGCGCGGCGCAGCGTGTCCAGCAGCGCCTCCTCGTCGGCCTCGCCGCTGCGATGCCAGCCCTGCTCGCGGTCCATCAGGTCGGCGATGAAGGCCTCGCGCTCGAAGCGGGCGGTCAGCAGCAGCGGGTCGGCCAGTTCGTCGATGACGCCCGGGTGCTGCATCAGGTAGCGCATCGGCCAACGCGCCAGGCCCAGCAGGCGCAGCAGGCGCTGCTGCACGGCCGGGCGCTCGACGAGCAGGGCCAGATAACTCTCGCGGCGCAGCAGCGGGCCGACCCAGTCGACGAAGCGCAGCGCCGCGTCCAGCGAGCATTCATCCGCCGCGACGGCCTGGGCCGCGCGCTGGAAGAGCTTGGCCAGGCGCTGGCGCGACTCCTCGCGCAGGCCTTGCACGCGCGGGTTGTCGGCCAGCGCGCGCACGGCCGCGGCCAGCGGCGCGGGCAGGCCGGCCAGGAATTCCTCGCCATCGACGGCCGGCTTGGGGCCGCCGCATTGGCCACCACGGCAGGTGCCGGGTGGCTTGCCGCCTTCGTGCAGCAGCGCGTCGAACTCGGTGGCGACCAGCTCGCGCACCTCGCCGAGCTGCTCGAACAGCTCGCAGGCCTCGCGCGAGCATTTCAGGCCCAGCGATGCGGCGATCCAGGCCAGGTCGGCATCGGCCTGCGGCAGGCAGTGCGTCTGCTGGTCGTCCAGGAACTGGATGCGGTGCTCGACGCGGCGCAGGAAGACATAGGCGTCGCTGAGCTTGCGTGCCGTCTCGGCCTTCATCAGCCCGCCGGCGGCCAGCTGCGCCAGCGCCTTGACGGTGGAGCGCGTGCGGATCTCGGGGAACTGGCCGCCGCGCACCACCTGCAGCAGCTGCACGATGAACTCGATCTCACGGATGCCGCCGCGCGACAGCTTGACGTCGTTGGCGCGTTCGGGCCGGCCGGCGGCGCGGGCCTTGGCCTCGCTGCGGATCTTGCCGTGCAGCTGCCGCAGGCCCTCGAAGACGCCGTAGTCCAGGTAGCGGCGGTAGACGAAGGGCGTGACGAGCTGGCGCAGCGCCTGCGTGCGCGGGTCGCCCGGCGCACCCATGCCGGACAGCGGCGCGACGACGCGGCTCTTCAGCCAGGCAAAGCGCTCCCACTCGCGGCCCTGCACGAGGAAGTACTCCTCCAGCATGGCCAGGCTGACGACCGGCGGGCCGCTCTTGCCGTTGGGGCGCAGCGCCAGGTCGACGCGGAAGACCTGGCCGTCGTCGGTCACATCACCGATCAACGCGTAGAGCCGCCGTGCCACCGAAGAGAAATATTCGTGAGCGGTCACGGGCTTGGGCCCGTGCGTGGCGCCGTCGTCCTCGTAGACGTAGATCAGGTCGATGTCCGACGACACGTTCAGCTCGCGCGCGCCCAGCTTGCCCATGCCCAGCACCCAGAAGGCGATGTCGGCGCCATCGGCGGTGCGCGGCTCGCCGTGTATGGCGTCCAGTTCGGTTCTGGCGGCGGCCAGGGCCAGGTCCAGCGTGACCTCGGCGAGGTGCGTCATCGCCAGCGTGACATCTGCCACGCTCGCGCCCTGTTCGATGTCCAGCACCGCCAGGCGCTCCAGCACCAGGTGACGGGCCACGCGCAGCGCGCTGGCCAGCGGCCTGTCCGTGGACAAAGTCGCGATCAGCGCCGCAATGACGCCCCGGTCGGGCAGGCCCGGTTGAAGCAGCGCCAGCTCGGCCGCATAACGGCGGCGCACGCGCTGCACATAGCGGCTGTGTTCAGCAACGACGGGAAACGTTTGGCTCATGACCCTGTGCTAGATTGCCCGCTGGCCGGTTATCCACGTGCCCCACGACAACGTGTCTGACTTCTTCTCGGCCGCCCTCCACCACTGCACCCGCGCCTCGCGCTGGCCGTTGCGCCTGTGCTGGCACAGCCTGCGTTGGCTGGTTCTGATCCTGGCCTTGCTGTGGGGCCTGGCCGTGGTGGCTTGGTCGGTTTTGCACTGGGCCATTCTCCCGCACGCCAATGACTGGCGCCCCTGGCTGGAAAAGGAAGCCTCAAAGGCTTTGGGGGTAGAACTGCGCATTGGTGCACTGAATGTCGAATCCGCGGGCTGGATGCCGCGCCTGGAGCTGACCGACGTGCGCGTGCTCGATGGCACCGGCCGCCAGGCCCTTCGCCTGCCGCGCGTGGCCGCCGTGCTGTCGGCCCAGTCCCTGCTGACGCTGGAGCCGCGCTTCGCCCAGCTGCTGGTGGACACCCCCGAGCTGGAGATCCGCCGCGACGCCCAGGGCCGCATCTTCATCGCCGGCCTGGACGTGGACGCGGCGGACCGCGCCGAGGCAGGCGGCGCCGCGGACGCCTGGCTGGACTGGGTGTTCAGCCAGTCGGAGCTGGCCGTCGTGCGCGGCCGCATCCGCTGGCTGGACGAGAAGCGCGCCGACGCCAAGGCGCTTGAGCTGTCCGATGTCAACCTCGTCATCCGCAACGGCCTGCGCGGCCATGCGCTGCGCCTGGACGCGACGCCGCCCGCCGACTGGGGCCGGCGCTTCACGCTGCGCGGCCGCTTCACGCAGTCGCTGCTGAAGAAGCCCGGCGAGTACCAGCATTGGAGTGGCCAGGCCTATGCCGAGCTGCCGCTAGCCGACCTCAGCCAGCTGCGCCGTCACGTCGATCTGCCCTTCCAGCTCAGCGAGGGCGATGGTGCCGTGCGCGCCTGGGGCCAGATCAAGGACGGCCAGCCGGAGTCGGCGACGCTGGACCTGGCGCTGCGCTCCGTGCGCCTGAGGCTGCTGGACAGCGCCCCCGAGCTGGACCTGGACCACATCGAAGGCCGGCTGGACCTGGCTCGCGCCAAGGACAGGCTCAGCGTGCAGGCCCACCAGCTCGGCTTCGTCAGCGGCGACGGCGTCACCTGGCCACGCTCGGACTGGGGCGTGAGCCTGCAGCTCGGCAAGGGTGCCAACGGTGCGGAAACGGTGCTCGGCGGCGAGGTCAATGCCCAGCGCCTGGATTTCGCGCTGATGGCCCAGATCGCGCAGCGCCTGCCGCTGGGCGAGCGTGCCCACGAGCTGCTGGCCGAGCTGGAGCCGCGCGGCGTGCTGACGGCGCTGAGCGGCCAATGGCAGGGCGCGCTGGACGCGCCGCGCAGCTACCGCGTCAAGGCCCAGATCGACGGCCTGGCGTTGGCCTCCAAGCCGGCCGAGCAGGAAGGCCACATCGGCCGCCCGGGCCTGCGCGGCGCCAGCCTGGAGCTGGACGCGAGCGAGCGCGGCGGCGAGGCGCGGCTGGCCGTGCACGAGGGCGAGGTCGAGCTGCCGGGCCTCTTCGACGACCCGGTCGTGCCCATCACCAAGCTGGGCACGCTGGTCAGCTGGCGCCTGCCCCAGCCTGGCAGCAAGACGCCCGGCGACGTCGAGCTCAAGCTGCGCGACCTGCAGCTGCAGACGCCCGACCTGACGGGCGACTTCGAGGTCATGTGGAAGCGCCCGGCGGGCGCCACGACGGCGGGCTTCCTGGACCTCAGCGGCCGCGCCCAGCGCGCCGACGCGACCCGCGTGGCGCGCTACATCCCGTTGAACCTGCCGGCCACGCGCAGCTACCTGCAACGCGCGCTGCTCGGCGGCGAGGCGCGCAACATCAGCCTGCGCCTCAAGGGCGAGCTGCATGACTTTCCCTTCGACGCGCCGCGCTCGCCCGGCATCTTCCGCGTCGCGATGCAGGCCCAGGACGTCACGCTGGCCTATGTACCGCCGAGCGACGTCGGCACCAATTGGCCGGCTTTCGAGGGCGTGGCCGCCGAAGTCATCTTCGAGCGCGGCGGCATGCAGATCAAGGATGGCCACGCCCAGGTGCTGGGCTACGAGCTCAGCGGCGTCAACGGCGGCATCAAGGACCTGCACCACGGCCGCGTGCTGACGCTGGACGGCGCGGGCCGCGGCGCCGGCACCGACCTGCTGCGCTTCGTGCGCGCCTCGCCGCTGGACGAATGGCTGGGCCATTCCCTCAGCGCGACGACGGCCCAGGGCCCGGTCGCGCTGAAGCTGGGCATCGCCATCCCGCTGGACGACACCAACCAGACGACGCTCAAGGGCCAGCTCCAGCTCGGCGGCGTGGACCTGAAGCTGCGCCCCGAGCTGCCCGCGCTGGCCGGCGTGCGCGGCCGCGTCGACTTCGACCGCAAGGGCCTGCAGCTTGCCGGCATGACGGCGCGCCTGCTCGGTGGCGACGCCGGCATCGAAGGCGGCAGCCAGCCGGGCGGCGGCCTGCGCTTCGCCGTGCAGGGCCAAGCCACGGCCGACGGCCTGCGCCGGGCCACCGAGCTGGGCGCCGTCACCCGCCTGGCCCAGGCCGCCAGCGGCCAGGCGGCCTACCGTTTCCAGCTCGCCGTCAGCAGGGATGGCCAGAGCGAGCTCAGCGTGTCCAGCTCTTTGCAGGGCCTGGCGCTGGACCTGCCGGCGCCGGCCCACAAGGACGCCGAGGCCACCCTGCCGCTACGCCTCTTGATGACGCCGACGGGCACCAGCCGCGACGAGATCCGCCTCGAGGTCGGCGCGGCCGCATCGCCGCTGCTGCAGGCCCAGCTGCAGCGCGACATCGCCGGCAATGCCTCGCATGTGCTGCGTGGCGCGCTGGCCGTGCAGGACAAGCTGCCCGCGCTGCCGGCCAGCGGCGTGCTGCTGCAGGTCAATGTCGCCGCGCTGGACCTGGACGCCTGGCAGCAGCGCCTGGGCGCGCTGGCAGGCGGCGGCGGGGGCGACGAGGCGGGTGATGCCGGCCTGCTGCCCAGCCAGATCGCGCTGCGCAGCCAGGCCCTCAAGGTCGGAGGCCGCCAGCTCGGCCGCGTCGCCGCCCAGGTCTCGCGCGAGGGCACGACCTGGCACCTCAATGTCGACGCCGAGCAGCTGGCGGGCCGCATCGAGCTGCGCGGCATCCACGGCAGCACGGTGGACGCCGTGCAGGCGCGGCTCACGCGGCTGTCGCTGCCACGCTCCGAGGCCGAGTCGGTCAGCGAACTCATCGACCCGGGCAAGGCCGCGGCCAGCAGCAGCCCGCTGCCGTCGCTGGACATCGAGGTCGACGACTTCGAGCTGCGCGGCAAGCACCTGGGCCGGCTCGAAGTGCAGGCCCAGGCACCGGCCGCCGCGCGCGACTGGAAGCTGGACAAGCTGATGCTGAAATCGCCCGACGCGACACTGAGCGCGACCGGCCGCTGGGGCGGCGATCCGGCCGGCAGGCGCCGCACGCAGCTGGACTGGAAGCTCGATATCAGCGATGCGGGCAAGCTGCTGGAGCACCTCGGCCAGGGCCAGGTGCTGCGCGGCGGCAAGGGCGTGCTGGCCGGCCAGGTCGGCTGGGACGGCTCGCCGCTGGCGCCCCACTACCCCAGCATGGCCGGCGCGCTGAACGTGCAGCTGGACACCGGCACCTTCCTGAAGGCCGAGCCCGGCGTCGGCCGGTTGCTGGGCGTGCTCAGCCTGCAGTCGCTGCCGCGCCGGCTGCTGCTGGACTTCCGCGACGTCTTCGCCGAGGGCTTCACCTTCGACGGCGTGACCGGCGACGTCAAGATCGCCGCCGGCGTCGCGCGCAGCGACAACATCCGCATTCGCGGCCTGCAGGCGGCCGTGCTGGTGGACGGTAGCACCGACCTGGCCGCCGAGACGCAGAACCTGCGCGTCGTCGTCGTGCCCGAGGTCTCGGCCGGCGGCGCGTCGCTGGCCTACGCGGCCATCAACCCGGCCATCGCGCTGGGTGCCTTCCTGGCGCAGATGATCCTGAGCCGGCCGGTGGCCGCGGCCAATACGCGCGAGTTCCACATCACCGGGACCTGGAACGATCCCAAGGTCGAGAAGATCGAAGGGCCGGCCGCCAAGGCCGCCGCCGCGGCGAGCGCGGCCAGCGCTGCTCAGTAAGCGTCAATCTCGACCCGGATCGGCGCGGTCTCGCGCAGCCAGGCAAGGGCCGCACACCGGCCGACGTGCGGCGCTTCGAGACCGCGGCGTTCGCGCGTCGGTGTCATGGTTGAACGACGCGGCGGACATCGAGGGTCGCGTTGCAGCGCTAGCATGAGGACATGAATACCCCCACGCTCACTTCGTTCACTGCCCCCCGAGAGGGCGCTCAGCGCTTTCGGGCGGCCGGGCGGCGCTGACATGATGAAGATCGCCGCCGTCCAGATGGTTTCCGGCCCCGACGTGGCCGCCAACCTCGCCACCGCCCGCCGCCTGCTCGAAGACGCCGCCCGCCAGGGCGCCCGGCTCGCCGCCCTGCCCGAGTACTTCTGCCTGATGGGCATGCAGGACAGCGACAAGCTGGCCCTGGCCGAGGACGACGGCACCGGCCCCATCCAGGCCATGCTGGCCGCGGCAGCGCGCGAGCTGGGGCTGTGGCTGATCGGCGGCACGCTGCCGGTCAAGTCCACCACCAGCGAGCGCGTGCGCAACTCGACGCTGGTGTTCTCGCCCGCCGGCGAGCGCGTCGCACGCTACGACAAGATCCACCTGTTCGCCTTCGACAACGGCCGCGAAAGCTACGACGAGGGCCGCGTGCTGGAGGCCGGCAGCGAGCCGACCCGCTTCGACGCCGACGGCCTCAGCGTCGGCCTGTCGGTCTGCTACGACCTGCGCTTCCCCGAGCTCTACCGCGGTTACGCCGGCAGCGACCTGCTGGCCGTGCCGGCCGCCTTCACCTACACGACCGGCCAGGCCCACTGGGAGCTGCTGCTGCGCGCCCGCGCGGTCGAGAACCAGTGCTACGTCATCGCGCCGGCCCAGGGCGGCAAGCACGAGAACGGCCGGCGCACCTGGGGTCACAGCATGGTCGTCGACCCCTGGGGCCAGGTGCTGGCCGTGCTGCCCGAGGGCGAGGGCGTCGTGGTAGCCGATGTGGACCCGGCGCGGCTCGCGCAGGTGCGCCAGCAGCTGCCGGCGCTGGGACACAGACGCCTGGGTTGACCCTAGGTCGATGACTTCCAGCGCCGCGGGGGGCTGGCTTCTAGACTCGCCCGCTTCAGTCATTCCCAGCACTGCCATGAGATTCAAACTCGCAGGCGCCGCATTGGCGCTGGCCCTGGCCTTCCCCGCGTTCCAGGCCCAGGCCGCCACGGCGCCGCTCGGCCCAGTGACCCAGCCGCTGTGGCTGCGCCAGTCCAGCATCTCCCCCGACGGCCGGCAGGTCGCCTTCACCTTCCAGGGCAATCTTTATCTGGTGCCCACCACTGGCGGCACGGCGCGGCTACTGGTCGCCAGCGGCCATCACAACTCGGCACCCGTCTGGTCGCCCGACGGCAAGCTGCTGGCCTATGCGGCCAATGTCTACGGCAATGACGATGTCTTCGTGGTCTCGGCCGACGGCGGCCCGTCGCGGCGGCTGACGGCCCACTCGGCCGGCGAGACGCCCATCGCGTTCACGCCGGACGGCAAGTCGGTGCTGTTCTACGCGCAGCGGCAGGACACGCGCACCAGCATGGCCTTCCCTTCGCCGGCGCTGGGCGAGCTCTACAAGGTCGGCATCGATGGCGGCCAACGGCCCGAGCAGGTCTTCAGCGAGCCGGCTCTGGCCGGCCGCTACAACAAGGCTGGCACTCAGCTCGTCTACGAGGACTGGAAGGGCTACGAGAACGCCTCGCGCAAGCATCACATTTCGCCGGTGGCGCGCGACATCTGGCTGTGGGACGCCAAGACCGGCCAGCACCGCAAGCTGACGAGCAGCGGCGGCGAGAACCGCAACCCGGTCTGGTCGGCCGACGAAAAGTCCATCTACTTCCTCAGCGAGAAGAGCGGCTCCTTCAACGTCTGGAAGATGCCGGTGGCCCAGCCCGAGGCGGCACGGCAGATCACGCAGTTCACGAAGAACCCGGTGCGTTTCCTGTCCACGGCGGCCGACGGCACGCTGTCCTTCGGCTACGAGGGCGAGATCTACACGCTGGCCGGCGACGGCGCGCAGCCGCGCAAGCTCGCCGTCAGCATCGCGGCCGATGCCCTCGTGCCGGCAGTCGAGAACCTGAAGCTGTCCGAAGGCGCGACCGACATGGCGGTCAGCCCCGACGGCAGCGAGGTGGCCGTGGTCGTGCGCGGCCAGGTCTTCGTCGCGTCGGCCGAATTCGGCAACACGCGCCGCATCACCGAAGGCCCGGGCCAGAAGCGCTCGGTCAGCTTCAGCTCCGACGGCCGCAAGCTGCTCTACAGCTGCGAGCAGGACGGCCAGTGGAGCCTGTGCGAGGCCGCCATCCAGGGCGACAAGAAGGCCGTGCCCAGCTTCTTCAACGCGCCACGCGTGACGACCAGGCTGCTGCTGAAGAACCAGCACCAGAACTCGCAGCCGCGCTACTCGCCGGATGGCAAGCAGGTCGCCTACCTGAGCGACCGCGCGGCGCTCCATGTGCTGGACATTGCCTCGGGCAAGACCCGCGAGGTGCTGTCGGCCGACTTCAACTACTCCTACGAGGACGGCGACCAGTGGTTCGACTGGGCACCCGACGGCAAGAGCCTGATGGTGCAGTTTCTCGACGGCAACCGCTGGGGCCAGGAAGTCGGCGTGGTACCGGCCGACGGCAGCGGCAAGCTCGTCAACCTGACCCAGAGCGGCTACGACGACGTCCATCCGCTGTTCGCGCGCCAAGGCCAGATGATGCTCTGGCTCAGCGACCGCCATGGCCTGCACGGCAACGGCGGCGGCGCACGCAACGATGCGGACGTCTACGGCATGTTCCTGACCCGCGCCGCCTTCGACCGCTTCCACCTCGACAAGGCCGAGTACGCGCAGCTGAAGCAGCGCGAGGACGACGAGAAGAAGGACCAGGACAAGAAGGACGGGAAAAAAGACGGCGACAAGAAGGACGCCGACAAGAAGGAGGACAAGAAAGACGACAAGAAGGAAGACGCCAAGAAGGTCGAGGAGCCGGCCAAGCCCGTCGTCATCGAGATGCCCGGCATCGAGAACCGCGTCGCGCGCCTGACGCAGGCCTCGGGCGACATCCGCGACTTCGTGCTGACGCCCGATGGCGAGCAGCTCTTCTACGTCGTCAAGGCCGGCGAGGGCTACGAGCTCTGGCAGGCGCGCCCGCGCGACAAGGAAGGTCGCCGCGTGGCCGCGCTGCCCGGTGGCCGCGGCGAAGACGTCAGCCTGGTGCTGGACGCCAAGGGCGCCAATGGCTTCGTCATGGCCGCGGGCCGCGTGCACAAGTTCAAGGTGCCCGGCGACGACGGCAAGGGCGACGTGAAGACGGAGGGCCTGAAGTTCAGCGCCGAGCTGCGCATCGACCACGCGGCCGAGCGCGCACAGATGTTCGACCACGCCTGGCGCCAGACGCAGGAGAAGCTCTACGTGGCCGACATGGGCGGCGTGGACTGGGCCTACTACCGCAAGGTCTACGAGCGCCAGCTGCCCTTCGTGGCCGATGGCGTGGACTTCGCCGAGCTGCTCAGCGAGATGCTGGGCGAGTTGAACGTGTCGCACACCGGCAGCGGCTATCGCCCGGGTCCGCGCGGCGACGCGACGGCCGCGCTCGGCGCCTTCTACGACCCGGCCCACTCGGGCGCCGGCGTCAAGGTCGGCGAGGTCATCGAGGGCGGCCCGCTGGACACTGCACTCAGCAAACTGAAGGCCGGCATGGTCATCGAGTCCATCGACGGCGAGGCCATCGCGGCCGGCGCCGAGTTCGACTCCCTGCTCAACCTCAAGGCCGGCAAGCAGGTCGTGCTGGAGGTGCTGGACCCGGCCACGGGCAAGCGCTTCGAGCAGACGGCGAAGGCCATCAGCCTCGGCGCCGAGCGCGAGCTGCTCTACAAGCGCTGGGTGCGGCAGGAGCGCGCGCTGGTGGAGAAGCTCTCCGGCGGGCGCCTGGGCTATGTGCATGTTCGGGGCATGGACGACGCGAGCTTCCGCCAGATCTATGCCGACGCGCTCGGCAGTGCCAGCGGCAAGGAGGCCCTCATCGTCGACACCCGCTTCAACGGCGGCGGCAACCTGCACGACGAACTGGCCACCTTCCTGTCCGGCAAGCCCTACCTGGAGTTCCTGCCGCGCGGCCAGGGCCTGGGCTGGGAGCCGCGTGGCAAATGGGTCAAGCCCTCGGCCGTGCTGATCAGCGAGAGCAACTACTCCGACGCCCACCTGTTCCCGTGGACCTACAAGCACCTCGGCATCGGCAAGCTCATCGGCATGCCCGTGGCCGGCACCGGCACCGCCGTCTGGTGGGAGACCATGCAGGATGGCGCCACCGTATTCGGCATCCCGCAGGTGGGCTTCCGCGCCAAGAACGGCGAGTTCATGGAGCGCACGCTGATCACGCCGGACATCGTCGTGCCCAACGACAAGGCCAGGCTCGATGCGGGTGACGACCAGCAGCTCGAGGCAGCAGTGAAGTCCCTGCTGTCGAAGTGAGGCACCCAGCCCGATGATGCGCGGGGCCGGCCGCAGCGGTCGGCCCCTGCAAAGGACCTCGAATGAATGACCAGGCACCCAGCCGCTCGACGGCCTGGGTTGTGGGCGTGCTGGTGGCCATCGCGCTGTTCGGCAACTTCTACGTCTACGACTCCATCGGCCCGGTGGCCGACCTGCTGCAGCAGCAGCGCGGCTTCAGCGACACGCAGATCGGCGCGCTGAACGCCATCTACAACCTGCCCAACGTCGTGCTCATCCTCGTCGGCGGCGTGCTGGTGGACCGCTTCGGCGCGGCGCGCATGACGCTGGTCACCGCCGGCCTGTGTGCGCTCGGCGCGGCGCTGACGGCCTTCAGCCCCAACTTCGCCGGCATGGCCGCGGGCCGGCTGCTGTTCGGCATCGGCGCCGAGACCTTCAACATCGCGACGCTGGCCGCCGTGGCCGACTACTTCGGCGGCCGCGGCCTGGCGCTGGCGATGGGCCTGGAGCTGGCCATCGGGCGCCTGGGCTCCTACGGCGCGGACATGTCGCCCAGCTGGTTTGCCGGCGCCTACGCGCAGGGCTGGCAGCCGCCGCTGCTGATCGCGGCCGCCACGGCCGGCGTCGCCTTCCTCGCGTCGCTGGCCTACTGGTGGGTGGACCGCGGCCCGCGCCTGGCCGGCCTGCTGCCCACGGGCCATGCGACCGCCGAGAAGTTCGCCTGGCGCGACCTGCTGCACTTCGGCAAGGCCTACTGGTATCTGCTGACCCTGTGCGTGCTCTGGTACTCGGTCATCCTGGCATTTCGCAGCACCTTCTCGATCAAGTACTTCCAGCACACGCACGGCCTGGACCTGGCCACGGCCGGCGAGATGAACAGCTACGTCTTCCTGGCCGCCGTGTTCGCCACGCCGGCCTTCGGCTGGATGTGCGACCGCATCGGCCGCTACGCGCCCTTCCTGGCCTTCGGCGCCTTCCTGCTGCCGGTGGCGCTGGCCGTCATGGCGCTGACGCCCTGGAGCCTGTGGGTGCCGACAGCGCTGATCGGCGTCAGCTTCTCGCTGGTGCCGGCCGTCATGTGGCCGCTGACCAGCCGCCTCGTCGCCCCCAACCGCTTCGGCACGGCCATCGGCCTGATGTGGGTGGTTCAGAACGCCGGCATCGGCGGCGCCAACATGGTGGCCGGCTGGCTGAACGACCAGGCCGGCGCCAGCGCGGCCAACCCGGGCGGCTACGCACCGATGATGTGGTTCTTCGGCCTGACCAGCGTGGCCGGCTGCGTCTTCGCGCTGCTGCTGTGGCTGACCGCCGGCCGGCGTGACCAGGAAGCGATCACGCACGCAGCCTGAAGGGGTGGTGCATTTGCGGGCCGAGCGCCGGGCCGCTCCCAAGCCGGCCCGCACTGGCGATGCTTGCCGGTCGCTCCGGCAAGCATCGCCGTCCCCTCGGGGGACCGGCCAAGGTACGCCTTGGCCGAGGGGTTCCCTCTCACGGCCGCAGCGTCACCAGGTCGCGCAGCAGCAGGTTGATGTTGGCGCGCAGCGCACGCTCGTTGGCGATGCGCAGCCGCTCGTTGGGCGACACGATGGCCTCGCTGAAGCGGGCCTCGTTGTTGTTGGCGATGAGGCGCTGGTAGACGACGCGGCCGTCCGCCTTCTCGAGCAGCGTGTAGCGCACGGCCACGCCCACCGTCACGCCGACGGCCGGCACCAGCGGCTGTTCCAGCTGCACGAGCTCGGCCGTGAGCTCGAAGCGCGGCACCGGCAGCGGCGCGGCCGGCTTCATGCCGACGGCGTAGAGCGACTCGTCCAGCGCCTGCTGCAGGGCCGCGGCGCTGACCTTGGAGCCCCACCAGCGGCCCGTCTCCTCGCCACCCTGCACCTCGGCAAGGGCGATCTGGCGCTGCAGCGCGTCGGGCACCCAACCGCGGATCTGCAGCGCGTCGGCCGTCGTGATGGCCATCGGCAGCGGCTGGCTGGGCGTGCCGCAGCCGGCCAGCGTGAGCGTCAGCAAGGCGGCGGGAATCAGGGCGAGGCGCGACATGGGTGGCCCATGCTAGGCCGAAGCGAGCGCGGCGGACGCCATAAAAGCGGCGCCGGGACGGGGCTTTTCGGCCCACAGGCACAGGCTCCGGCGCCCCATGTCGTCGGACCGGCCAGCGCGAGGCCGCATCCCCGTGACGCCACAGCCCGGGAAACAGGGGCGGCTTCGCCGCTGACATCGGCACGAGGCAGGCGGCGTCGGGCGCCAAAATGGCCGCATGAGCGATTCCAGTTCCGTGCGCATCGTCGGCGCCAGCGTCCAGACCGAGCTGCCGGTCATCATTGCCGAGCTCGGGCCCATCGCCGACCGGCTGCAGCTCGCCCGCGAGGCCATCGAGGAACTGCGCGTCAGCCACCCGCAGTCGCCCGAGTCCAACGTGAAGGCGGCGTACATGAGCCCGTGGAAGAGCCACATGCTCAATGCCAAGCTGATGCCGCTGTGCGCCAGCGTCGTCGAGATCGCCAAGGCCGCGGCGCCCAAGGCCTGGTCGGGCGACCTCGACAAGCTCGGCCTGGACCTGTTGGTCACGCACTGTTGGGGCGCGGTCTACGAACAGGCCGACTACACGGCGCCGCACAACCACTTCCCGGCCGACCTGAGCTGCGTCGTCTACCTGGAGGCCGAGCCGGGCTGCGCGCCGCTGGTGTTCTCCAGGACCAGCGCCTACCACCCGCGGCCGGCGACGCTGGTCATGTTCCCCGGCATCACGATGCACGAGGTGCCGGCAACGCCGGGGCGGCGCGTCGTCGTGGCGATGAACCTGTTCAAGCAGCTGGGGGGCTGGCCAACACAGGATCCGGCGGCGGCAGGCTGAGCCGCGCGCGCAGGCCCGGGCCGGCGTGGGCGTCCAGCAGCGCCAGCCGGCCGCCGTGGCGGGCGGCGATGTCGGCCGCGATGGCCAGGCCCAGGCCGCTGCCCGTGCCGGTGGCGCTGCCACCGCGCCGGAAGCGCTGCAGCGCCGCCGCGCGCTCGGCCGGCGGGATGCCGGGGCCGTTGTCCTCGACCTCCAGCCACGGCCCTTCGGCGCCGCTGCCGCATCGCACTGTGATGCGCGCGCCGGCGCCGGCGTAGCTGACGGCGTTGTGGATCAGGTTCTCCAGCAGCTCGCGCAGCAGGAAGGCGTGGCCCAGGGCCGGTGCGTCCTCCAGCTCGAAACCCAGGTCCACGCCGCTGGGCAGGTCGCGGTGGGCCCAGTCCTGGCCGCTTTCGGTGGCGATGTCGCGCAGGTCGATGCGCTGGCCGACGTCGACGCTGCGGTCCTCCGCGCGCGCCAGGGACAGCAGCTGCTGGGCCAGCCGTGCGCTGCGCACGACGCGCTGGCGCAGCCGCTCCAGCAGCGGGTCCACGCGCTGGTCGTGCGGCTCCAGCATGGCCAGCTCGATCTCGGTCTGCAGCGACGTGAGCGGCGTGCGCAGCTGGTGGGCGGCATCGGCGAGGAATTCCCGCTGCGCCTCGGCCGCGCGCCCCAGGCGCTCGAACAGGCGGTTGAAGGCCGCCTGCAGCGGCACCAGCTCGCGCGGCAGGCTGGCGGTGAGCGGCGTCAGGCGGTGCAGGTCGCGGCGCTCCAGCTCGGCGCTCAGGCCGGTCAGCGGCGTCAACCCCTGGCGGATGGCCCACCAGCCGGCCAGGGCCAGCAGCAGGGCCAGGCCGGCGCCGTTCAGCGCGACCAGGCCGCCGATCTCGCGCTGCAGCGCGTCGCGCTTGTGCAGGGTCTCGGCGACGAGGACCTGGCAGGTGCCGGCGCCGCAGTCATGCCCCAGCTGCACGAGGCGCAGCTCGCGGCCGCGCAGCCTGACGTCGCCGTAGTGCGAGTCGCCCGCCGGCTGGGGGGACGGGCGGGGCTGCAGCTCGGCCAGGCCGGCGTCGCCCTGCAGCACCTCGCCGCGCGGCGCGAGCACGAGATAGAAGACGTCGTCCTGGCGGTCGAAGCGCAGCGCCCGGTCCATGGTCGCGCTGATGTCGATGCGCGGCTCGCCGCTGCGCAGGTCGATCTGGCCGGCCAGCGTCAGCGCGGTGTCTTCCAGGCCTTCATCGAGCCAGCTCTGCGCGCTGTGCTGGACCTGCTTGTAAAGCGCCGTGCCCAGCAGCGGCAGCGCCACGACCAGCGGCAGCATCAGCCAGCCGAAAAGCCGGCGCTGCAGGCTGGAGCGCGGGCGCTCGGCCAAAGTCAGTTGCCCTGCCAGCGGTCGCAGCACCCGCAACGTATGGAGCCCGTGGCGTATTCCGGGCCGCGCGCCGGGCCGCCCCAAGCCGGCCCGCCTGGGGCTGTTGGCGGCTCGATGCCGCAAACAGCCTCGTCCCCCCGGGGGACCGACTGGGCTTGCCCGCGTTCAGCGGCGCGAGACCAGGCGAGGGGCTCCATTCAGCCAATCTCTTCCAGAAGATAGCCCAGGCCGCGCACGGTGCGCAGCTGCACGCCGCCCGGCTCGATCTTGGCGCGCAGCCGCGACAGGCAGACCTCGATGGCGTTGTCGCTGACGCCCTGGTCCCAGGCGTTGCTGGCCAGCGCGATGTGTTCCTTGGGCACGACCTTGCCGGCACGCGCCATCAGGAAACCGAGCACGTCCCATTCGCGGGCCGACAGCGCCAGCGGCTCCTCGTCGATGTAGGCGCGGCGCGCCTCCTGGTCGATGCGCAGGCGCGCCAGCTGCAGCTGGTTGCTGGTGCGCGCCTGGCTGCGCCGCACCAGCGCACGGGCGCGGGCGACGAGCTCGGTCAGCGCGAAGGGCTTGACGAGATAGTCGTCGGCGCCGCCCTCCAGGCCGCGCACGCGGTCCTCGACGGCATCGCGCGCGGTCAGGATCAGCACCGGCACGGCCAGGCCGTCGCCGCGCACGCGGCGCAGCGTCTCGAAGCCGTCGATGCCGGCCAGGCCGATGTCCAGGATGAGCAGGTCGTAGGCGTCTTCGCGCAGCGAACGCGGTACCGGCTCGCCGCGGGCCGTGCAGTCGACGACCCAACCCTGGGAACGCAGGGCGCGAGCGGTGGTTTCGACGAGTTGTTCGTCGTCTTCGACGAGCAGGATGCGCATGCTCGTCAGTATGGCGCGACAGCGCCCGATGCGCTGACGTTTGCCTGTCACAGAGCGTCAGCTCGCGGCAAGGCTTGAGTCATGCGCATGACGGCGCCGGATTGGACACTGCCGGCCATGGACGCGTTAGATGAACGCCGCCCCGCGGTGTTGCTGTTTCATGGCCTGTGCGCCAACCCCCTCGAGCTCGCACCGGTCGCCAAGTCGCTGCGTGAAGTCGGCTACGTCGTCGAGACTCCGGCCATGGCCGGCTATGGCGTCAGCAGCACCACCGGCGAGCAACTGCCCGTGCCGCCCTTCGAGCATTGGCTGGCCGAGGCCGAGGCGGCTTTCGACCGCCTCGCCGCGGAGCACGGCCGCGTCGCCGTCGGCGGCCTGTGCATGGGCGCCGTGCTGGCCCTCGCCCTGGCCGCGCGCCGGCCGGCCGCCGCCCTGGTGCTGATCTCCACCACTCTGCATTTCGACGGCTGGAACGTGTCGCCCTGGCGCCGCCTGCTGCCGCTGGCCTACCTGCCGTGGCTGCGCCGGCGCATGAGCTTCAAGGAGACGGCGCCCTTCGGCCTGAAGAACGAGCGCCTGCGCGCCTGGGTCGAGCAGGCCATGGCGTCGGACAAGGTTTCGGCCGTCGGCGCCGCGCGGCTGTCGGCCGCCTCGCTCTACCAGGCGACCCGACTGATCCGCCACGTGCGCGGCCGACTGGCCGCCCTGAACGCACCGTCGGTCGTTCTGCACGCGACCGAAGACGACGTCTCCGGCCCGCGCAGCGTGCGCGAGCTGCAATGCCGCCTCGGCCACGAGCCCGAGGTGCACTGGTTCCACGACAGCTACCACATGCTGACGCTGGACAACGAGCGCATCGCCGTCGCCCGCACGGTGCGCGACTTCCTGCTGCGCCGGCACCCGCTGGCCCGCCTTTCCCCCGCGACTCCCGGAGCCCTTCATGAGCAACACGCTTGAACAACTCTGCAGCATCGCCCAGCGCGAGCTCGGCGCCGAAGCGCTGAGCGACAAGGTCGACACGCCGTTCGCCGAACTCGGCCTCGACTCCCTCGGCCTCGTGGATTTCATGTTCACCGTCGAAGACCACTTCCACGTCAACATCGAGCACGACCGCGCGCTGCAGACGCCGACGCTGGCCGGCCTGGCCAGACTGGTGGATGAACTGCTGACCGCCAAGGCCGAACCCGTCGCCGCCGCGGCCTGATGAGCCGGGTCTGGATCACCGGCCTGGGCGCCATCAGCGCGCTGGGCGCCGGTGCCGACACGCTCGCCGACGGCTGCCAAGCCGGCCGTTCCGGCGTCACGGCACAGCCGGGCAGCGACGAGCATGGGCTCAAGCCCTTCGCCGCGGCCGCGGTGCCCGTGCCGCTCGCCACCGGCATGCCGCCGGCCCAGCGCAACCTCTATGACCGCCACAGCCTGATGGCGCTGGAAGCCGCCGCCGAGGCCTGGGCGCAGGCCGGCCTGCCGGCCACCGCGGCGGACCCCGACCGCGCGGCCGTCGCCTGGGGCACGGGCCTGGGCGGCTCGGCGTCCATGGAGGCGTCCTACGCGCAGATGTTCACGGCCCGCCCGCCGCGGGTCCACCCCTACACGGTCGTGCGAGTGATGGCCAACTCGGCGGCCTCCCACCTGGCGATGCGCCACCAGTTGCGCGCGGCCCAGCTCGCCGTGTCCAACGCCTGCGCCTCCTCGGCGCAGGCCATCGGCGAGGCGCTGTGGCTGCTGCGCAATGGCCGCGCCGACCTCGCGCTGGTGGGCGGCTCCGAAGCCATGCTGCATGTCGGCAGCGCTTTGGGCTGGCAGGCCATGGGCGTCATGGCGCCGCTGGACGCTGAAGCTCCCGAGCAGGGCTGCCGCCCCTTCGACGATGCCCGCAAGGGCCTGGTGCTGGGCGAAGGCGCCGCGGCCCTGGTCATCGAGACCGAGGCCCATGCCCGCGCCCGCGGCGCGACGCCGCTGGCCGTGCTGGCCGGCTACGGCCACAGTGTCGACGCCGTGCACCTGTCCCGCCCCGACGCCGCCGGCCAGGCGCGTGCGATGAGCGCCGCGCTGCGCGACGCCGGCCTGTCGCCGGCCGACATCGGCTACGTCAACGCCCACGGCACGGCCACCGAGGTCGGCGACGCGGTCGAGGCCGAGTCCATCACGACCGTCTTCGGCCGCCGCGCCGTGCCGGTGTCCGCGACCAAGGCCGTGCACGGCCACCTGATCGGCGCCGGCGGCGCGCTCGAGTTGGTCTCCACCGTGCAGGCCCTGCGCCGGCAACTGCTGCCGCCCAGCGCCCATCTGCGCAGCAGCGCATTGAGCGAGCGCTTGGACCTGATCACCGGCGAGGCGCGTGCGGCCAGGCTTCGCGCCGCGATGTCCAACTCGTTTGCCTTCGGCGGCAGCAACGTCGCGCTGGTGGTAACACAGGCCTGATTTACGATGCCCTGAACTTCAGCAGAGCAGGTAACGCATGAGCCAGATCCACTTCATCGGCGGCGAAAAGGGCGGCGTCGGCAAGTCGCTAGTGGCCCGCGTGCTGGCCCAGCATTTCATCGATCGCGGCCTACCCTTCATCGGCTTCGACACCGACCGCTCGCACGGTGCGCTGACGCGCTACTACGCCGCCTTCGCCGCGCCGATGCTGCTCGACGCCCACGACAGCCTGGACCCCGTCATCGAGGCCGTCGCCGAGCGGCCCGAACGCCGCGTGCTGGTGGACCTGGCCGCGCAGACGCAAGCCGCACTGACCCGCTGGCTGGACGAAGCCGGCGCCGCCGACGTGGCCGCCGAACTGGGCGTGCAGCTCAACTACTGGCACGTGATGGACGCCGGCCGCGACTCGGTGGACCTGCTGCGCGCCTGGCTGGACGGCCCGGCCGCGGCGCTACCGCTGGTCATCGTGCTCAATGAGGTGCGCGGCGAGCGCTTCGAGCTGCTGGCCGCCAGCGGCCTGCTGGAGCGAGCCCAGGCCCAGGGTGCACGCGTGCTGCATCTGCGCAAGCTACCCGACACGCTGCTGCAGAAGGTAGACGGCGCCGGCGCAAGCTTCTGGGCCGCATCCCAGGGCCCCGGCGGCCTGGGGCTGCTGGACCGACAGCGGGTGCGGGTCTGGCTGCAACGCATCGGCGCCGAACTGGACGCCGCGGGCGTCTGAACGCGACGATCGGGGCGGCCGCTGCGACTGGGCAATAGTCACCCTGCCAGCTCGGGGCGGGCTCGGGAACGCGTGGCTATGCTGGCCCTCCCTCGACTCCTGCCTGCGCCATGCGATTGCCGTCCCGCTCCGTCGCCCTCTTCCTCGCCCTGCCGCTGATCGCCGCAGCCGCGCCGACGGCGCCCCTCGCGCCGGTGCGCGAGGCCGAAGGTGTCAGCGAGTACCGCCTGGCCAACGGCCTACAGGTGCTGCTGATCCCGGACGCGACCAAGCCCACGGTCACCGTCAACGTGACCTACCGCGTCGGCAGCCGCCACGAGGGCAATGGCGAGACCGGCATGGCCCATTTGCTGGAGCACCTGGTCTTCAAGACGACGAGCAAGTACGCCAACGTCGGCGCCGAGCTGTCCAAGCGCGGCATGCAGTTCAACGGCTCGACGACGCCGGACCGCACCAACTACTTCGAGACCTTCCCCGCCGACCCCGCGCAGCTCTCCTGGGCGCTGGCGATGGAGGCCGACCGCATGACCGGCGCCAAGGTGCTGAGGAGCGACCTCGACACCGAGATGAGCGTCGTGCGCAACGAGATGGAGGCCGGCGAGAACAACGCGCTGGGCATCCTCGTGCAGCGCACACAGGCGGCCGCCTACCAGTGGCATGCCTACGGCCGCAGCACGATCGGCGCGCGCTCCGACGTCGAGCATGTCGACATCCCGCGCCTGCAGGCCTTCTACAGGCAGCACTACCAGCCCGACAACGCGACGCTGATCGTCGCCGGCGCCTTCGACGCGAAGCGCACGCTGGCCGAGATCGCGCGCGTGTTCGGCGCGCTGCCCAAGCCCACACGCCTGCTGCCGCCGACCTACACCGTCGAGCCCGTGCAGGAGGGCGAGCGCCTCGTCACGGTGCGCCGCGTCAGCGCCATGCAGGGCGTGTTCGCGAGCTATCACATTCCGGCCATGGCCAGCCCCGACTTCGCCGCCTTCGAGGTTGCCGTCACCGCGTTGGCCGACACGCCCAGCGGCCGCCTGCACAAGCGCGCCGTCGAGCCCGGCCTCGCCGCCCAGACCTTTGGCTGGTCCGGCCGCAACGCCGAACCCGGCCTGCTCAACCTCGGCCTGGTGCTGAAGTCCGACAACGACGTGGACCGCGCCCAGCAGCTGCTCATCGACAGCGTCGAGAGCCTCGCCAAGGAACCCATCACCGCCGAGGAGCTGCAGCGCGCGCAGGCCCAGTGGGCGAAGAACTTCGACGAGCTGCTGTCCAACCCGCAGCAGCTGTGCGTGATGCTGTCCGAGACCATCGCGGCAGGCGACTGGCGGCTGCTGTTCCAGCTGCGCAACCGCATCGAGGCCGCCACGGTGGACGGCGTCAACGCGACGCTGCGCCAATGGCTGCTGCCCAGCAACCGCACGCTGGGCCGGCTGTACGCGACGGCCGCGCCTGAGCGCACGCCGCTGGCCCTGCCGATCGCCGCGGCCGACGCGCTGAAGGACTACCTGCCCAAGGCGGCCGTCGCGGCCGGCGAGGCCTTCGACACCAGCCCCGCCAACATCGACCGCCGCACCGAGCGCTTTCAGCTGGCCAACGGCCTGCGCGTGGCCTTGCTGCCCAAGCGCTCGCGCGGCGCGACCGTGGAGCTGGCGCTGAACCTGCACTACGGCAGTGTCGACAGCCTGCGCGGCCGGCGCGCGGAGGCCAATCTCGTTGGCGACGCGCTGATGCTGGGCACCCGGCAGCGCACGCGGGCACAGATCAACGACAGCCTGGACCGCCTCAAGACCCGGCTGTCCACCAACAGCGGCCCCGTGGATGGAACCCGGGTGACGATGAGCAGCCACCGTCCGCAACTCGGCGAAGCGCTGACGCTGCTGGCCGAGGTGCTGCGCGAGCCGAGCTTCCCCGCCACGGAGGTGGAACAGCTCGTGCGCCAGCAGCTCGCCGGGCTGGAGGAGGCCGCGCAGCAGCCGCAAGGCGTCGCCTCACAGGCCATGCAGGAGGCACTGACCGCGGCCTATCCAGCCGACGACCCGCGGCACTGGCTCAGCTTCCAGGACTACATGGCCCTGATCAAGACAGTCTCGCCCGAGAAGCTGCAGGCCTTTCACCAGCAGTTCCTGGGCGCCGCCCACGGCGAGCTGGTGCTGGTGGGCGACTTCGACCCTGCCGAGGTCAAGCCGCTGCTGGAGCGCCTGTTCGGCGGCTGGACCGCGCCCCAGGCCTATGCCCGCCTGCCGCAGCCGATGCCGGCCGCGCAGGGGCTCAAGCTCACCCAGACGCTGAAGGACAAGGCCAACGCCATGGTCTTCGGCAACCTGCTGCTGCCCGTCAACGACGACCACCCCGACCACGCCGCGCTGCGCATCGCCGCCCATGTGCTGGGCGCCAGCGGCTTCGACTCGCGGCTGCTGACGCGGTTGCGCCAGAAAGAAGGCGCGTCCTACGGCGCCGGTGCCTGGCTGAGCGTGTCCAGCTTCGAGCCCAACGCCACGCTCGGCACCTACGCCATCTTCGCGCCCGAGAACCGCGCCCGCGTCGAGGCGGCGCTGAACGACGAGCTGGCCCGCTTCGTGCGCGACGGCATCACGCAGGCCGAGCTGGACACCGCCAAGCGCGCGATGAAGGCGCAGAGCGACACCTGGCGCAGCGAGGACGGCGCCGTGGCCGGTGCCATTGCCGGCCACCTGGAACGCGGCCGCCAGTTCAAGTGGAATGCCGAGCTGGACGCCCGCGGCGAGGCACTGACGCTGGCTGAGGTGAATGCGGCCATCAAGCGGTGGATCAACCCGGCCAGGGCGAACTGGTCGTGGGCAGGGGATCTTGACAAGAAACCCGCGGGCAAATGAGGAGTCACCCGGCCAGCTCGGCTAGCGCAGCCGGCAACTCGGCGAAGCGGAACCGGTAGCCGGCCGTCAGCGCTGCGGCCGGCACAACGTGCTGGCCATCCAGCAGCAGCGTGCTCATCTCGCCGGCCAGCCGGCGCAGCGGCCAGGCCGGCGCGCGCAGCCAGGCGCGGCGGCCGAATGACGCCGCCAGGGCCTGCGCGAACCCGGCCTGGCGCACGGCATCCGGCGCCACGGCGTTGACGGCGCCGGCCAGGTGGTCGTTGTCCAGCGCGAAGCGGATCAGGCCCACCGCGTCGTCGCGGTGCAGCCACGGCATCGGTTGCTGGCCGCTGCCCAGGATCGCGCCCAGGCCGAAGCGGCTGGCAAGCGCCTGCATCGGATACGCGCCGTCCTCGCGCCCCAGCACCACGCCAAAGCGCAGCCGCACGACGCGCACGCCCAGCGCCTCGGCGCGGCGGGCCTCGTGCTCGATGGCGGCACACAGGTCCGACTGGAACTCGCCGGGCTTCGACGCCGTGTCTTCCGTGCAGGGCTCGCCGCCGTTGACCGCGCCGTAGAAACCGACGGCCGACGCGCTGACCAGCACGCGCGGGCGCTGCTCCAACCGGCGCATCAGCGCCACCACCTGCTGCGTGACGCCTGCACGGCTGCCCAACAGCACCCTGCGGCGCGCGGCCGTCCACGGCCGGCCCAGCACCCGGGCACCGGCCAGATTGACGACGGCGTCGATACATGTCTCCGACGGGATCGCGTCCAGCGTGTCCACCACCCACACGCCGGAACCGAACTGCGCGCGGGCTTGGCGCAGGTCACGCGACAACGCGATGACGCGCTTGCCGTCGCGGCACAGGTCCGCCACCACCGCCTGGCCCACGAAGCCGGTGGCGCCGATGACCAGCACGGCCTGCCGGCGGCGCTGCGATGCGGGCTGCACGGGCGTCTCGCTCAGGGCGTACAGCTTACGCACCGCGATCACGTTGCGCACGCTCCACGCCGCCACGCCCACGCCGTAGGCCGTCAGCGCCCACGACTGCCAGCCATGGCTCACCGGCTGCATGGCCGTCGGCAGGTGCACCCATGCCCACAGCGTGGGGCCGAACACGCCCAGGAATAGGCCGTAGCTGATAGTCAGCAGCGTGTGCAGCAGGCGCTCGAACGGCGGCAGCTGCCGGCTACGGTCTTCTTCCAGGAAGTCGGTCAGCGTGATGAGCACCTCAACACCCAGCAGCGTGGCCAGCAGCACGGCGAACGCGCCCTGCCACTGCCACCACGCCAGGCCGATGAAGACCACGCCGTAGATGGCCTCGCGGGCGGCGTGCAGCGCCAGCTCGAAGCGGCCCGACGGTCGCTGCGGCAGCTTGGCCTGGAGCTCGTGGTGCCAGAGGTTGTCGAAGGCGCCCATCAGCGCCTGTACGGTCAGCAGTGTGAAAACGGTGTTCATACGGGGTCGGCAAACACGCCGGTTTGGTGGAAGGTCTCACCAAGGACGGGATGCGTCATGGAGAGGGTGAAACGGAACCGGCCGTGGCCCAGGTCGCGGTGCTCGACGCGGCATGTGCCGGGGCTGAGCAGGCGCGGCATTGCGATGCGCAGGCGGCCGACGTCGAGGAAGTAACGCTGGCTCTGGAACACCAGCGCGCCGTCCTGTTCGAACACGTGCAACGCCATGCCCAGGCCGCCACGAGTGCGCTCCTGCAGGCCGCCGTCGGAGGCCAGTTCCTTGGTGGAGCACACGTAGCCCACGCCGTCGTCGAAGTGGCGCTCCCACACGACGCCGGTGCCCACGGCGCTGACGCGCACCGTGGTCGGGATGTCTTGCGCATTGGCCGCGGCCAGCGGGCTCTTCAGCGGCTTCACCAGCCAGGCCAGCATGCGGCCCAGGCGGGAGCAGCGCATGTCCATCAGGCCGCGGTAGGTGGCTGGGGCGTGGCCGGCGGCAAAGCGGCGCTGCACGGCGGCCGGCAGGCGGGCCCAGGCTTGGTGGCCGATGAGGGCGGACAGATCGAGGGGAGCGGCGGCGGGGTTCATGACCCGGTATTCGCGAGAACCGGGCCAGGTCTGGAAATAAGCCTAAGTGATTGATTTCATTGAAACCAACGCCGCCAATCGCATACCTCGGATACAGTGCCGCCACACTCACCTGTCAACGTCGTTGACACCCTGCCGCCATGCTGCTGATCCGTTTCGCCCTGGGCTTCTCGCTGTTCGAGACCCTGGTGCTGGCCGGCGTGCTGCTGGCCTGGGCCGACCGTGTGGCGGGCGGCCGGCTGCTGGCCGCGTTCCTGATCGGCATCGCGGTGTGGATCACCGGCAACGAGCTGCCCAACTGGTTCGGCCTGGGCGCTGCACCCGTGGCGCTGCGGCTGATGGCCATGGCGCCGTTCGTGTCGGCGTTCTTCTTCCACTTCTGCGTGGTGTTCTGCCGCGTGCCGTTGGGCCGCGGCTGGGTGGTGGCGGGATACGCGCTGGGCGGCACGGCGTCGCTGTTGGCGCAGGTGTGGCGCGCCGCCGAGATCGTCTGGTTCGAACCCATCGGCTGGATCGCCATCGCCGACCCGGTGGGGTGGGCCGCCAGCGTCGCCTGGATCGTGCTGGGCGTTGCCGGCGTGGCCGTGCTGCTGCGTGGCTTTGCGCAGGCGCAGCCGCCCGTACGGCAGCAGATCGCCGCGGTCACCGCGTCTTGCCTGTGGGGCCTGGTGTGCCTGAGCGGCTACGGCCTGGTGCTGCTGCACCTGCCGGTCTACCCGGCGCCGCTGCTGCTGCTGCCGCTGTACCCGGTGATCCTGGTCTACGGCATCCTGCGCTGGGGCGTGTTCGTGGCCAACGCATGGGCCGGCCGCGCGCTGGTTTGGGCGCTGCTGCTGGCGGTGGGCGTGGCCATCGTGGCGCTGATGCCGCTGCTGCTGCCGTTCGAATCGCGCTGGCTCAACGGCCTGGCCGTGGCCGTCGGCTGCCTGGCGTTGAGCGGGCCGGTGCGGCGCTTCGTGCAGCGGCTGGTGTACCCCGGCGGCGAGGCCTCGGCCGCCGACCTGCAGGCCTGGCGCGAGGCGCTGCTGCCGGCTGAGACGCTGGATGAACTCGGCACGCGAGCCAACCAGCTGCTGAGCGCGCGTCTCGGCACGGCGGTCGAAGTCGTGTTCGATGCCGAAACGGCTCCCATACTGCCGCGCCTGAACTGCCACCGCGCGCCGTGGCGGCTGTCGTTGGAAGGCTGGTCCGCCGCGCCGCCGGGCCAGCGCCACCTGGCCGAGCTGTTCGGCAGCCTGGTGCTGGAGGCAGCCGTACGCGTGGAGCAAGCCCAGCAGCTGGCCGCCCGCGAGCGCGAGCGCCAGCTACAGGCGCGCTTGGCCGAACTGGGCGCGCTGGCCGCCACGGTGGCGCATGACATCCGCAACCCGCTGAACATCATCTCGATGGCCGTGGCCACCGCCGATACCGACACCCGCCGCGAAGTGGCCGATCAGGTCGACCGCATCGCCCACCTGACGCGCGACCTGCTGGACTACGCCAAGCCGTGGAAGCTCAGCACCGCCGAGGTGGACGTGGCAGAGCTGGTGCGCCGTGTGGCGCGCCGCGCACCGGAGGTCGAGCTGGGCGCCGGCCTGCAGCAGCCGCTGCCGGCCACGCAGGACGCGCGCCGCGTGGAGCAGGCGCTGACCAACCTCGTCGAGAACGCGCGCACCGCCAGCTCCGGCGCCATCCACATCGACGCCGAGCGCGATGGCAGTCAGTTGAAACTGCACGTCTGCGACAACGGCCCCGGCGTGCCCGACGCCATCCGCGAGCGGCTGTTCGAACCCTTCGCGTCACGCAGCCCCGGCGGCACCGGGCTGGGCCTGGCCATCGTCGCGCGCGTGATGGCCGCGCACGGCGGCACGGCAGCCCTCACCGAGCGCCCGGGCTGGCGCACCTGCTTCACGCTGAGCTTCCCCGATGACACCCAACATCCCTGAAACCGGCCGCGTGATGCTGGTCGACGACGAGCCGGCGTTCCAGCGCCTGGGCGGCAACTTCCTTCGCAGCCTGGGCCACGAGGTGGACATCGCCGGCGACGGCGACGCGGCGCTGGCCCGCTTCGCCGAGCAGCGGCCCGAGCTGGTGCTGCTGGACCTGGCCATGCCGCCGCACATGGACCCCGAGCGCGGGCTGGAGCTGATCCCGCGGTTGGCCGGCGTGCCGGTCGTCGTGCTGACCGGGCACGGCGAGCACGAGCTGGCACTGCGCGCGGCGGAGCTGGGCGCGTGGGACTTCATCACAAAGCCCGTCGACCCCGACCTGTTGCGCTTCGTCGTCGCCCGCGCGCTGCGCAAGTCACGGCTGGACGGCGAGCTGGTGCGCCTGCGCGCCGAACAAAGCACCGACGACCTGGGCCTGGTGGGGCAGACGCCGCCCATGCAGCAACTGCGCGCGATGGTGCGCCGCGTGGCGCCCACGCGCGTCAGCGTGCTGGTGCTGGGGCCTACGGGCACCGGCAAGGAGCTGGTGGCCCGCGCGCTGCACGACGGCAGCCCGCGCCGCGACGGGCCGTTCGTGGCCGTGCACTGCGGCGCGCTGTCGGCCGAGCTGCTGGAGAGCGAACTCTTCGGCCACCTGAAGGGCAGCTTCACCGGCGCCTACCGCGACCAGCCGGGTCTGGTGGAGGCCGCACACGGCGGCACGTTGTTCCTGGACGAGGTGGGCGAGATGCCCGCGGCCATGCAGGTCAAGCTGCTGCGCTTCTTGCAGGAGGGCAGCTTCGTGCCGGTGGGCGGTCGGGTGCAGAAGACCGCCGAAACGCGCGTGGTGGCCGCCACGCACCGCGACCTGGAGGCGATGGTGCGCGACGGGGCATTCCGCGAGGACCTGTACTACCGCTTGAAGGGCGTGGTGCTACGCACGCCGCCGCTGGCCGAGCGCATGGCCGACGTGCCGGTGCTGGCCGCGCGCTTCCTGCAGCGCGTGGCGCCGCAGGCGCGCTTCTCGGCCGGGGCGCTGGCCTGGGTCACCGCGCGCGACTGGCCCGGCAATGTGCGCGAGCTGAAGGCCATCGTCGAGTCGGCCGGCGCGCTGCTACTGCCCGAGCAGAACGAGGTCGACACCGAACTGCTGCGCCTGGCCGCCGGCGACCACAGCGAGCCAACGCGCGCCGTCGAGCCGACCGCCAGCACCGGCGTGCTGGACGCGGCGCTGAACGAACTGGAGCGGCGGTTGATCCAGGACGCGATGAGCGCGGCCGGCGGCAACCAGTCCGAGGCCGCGCGGCAGCTTGGCGTGTCGCGCGTGGGGCTCATCAAGAAGCTCACGCGGCTGGGGCTACGCTGAGCCGAACTCCTTCAACCACTGCCTGAGCTTTTTGCGCCCGTCGCTGTTGGTGCCGCGAAAGGCCTTGAGCGCCTGAGCGAGGAACTGCTGCTCGGCGGGCGTGAGGCCCGTCGGCTCGCGCTCCTCGTCGATCCAGCCGGCGGGCTTGGCGCAGTGGTGCTCGATCTGGCGCGCCAGCTTATCGCCGATGGGCCGGGCACCGCTCTTGGCCATGGACCAGGTCGCGCCGCTGACGCCGATGCGCGCAGCCCAGGTGGCCTCCAGACCCTTGGGCGGGTCGCCCGCGGTGATGCGCTCCTCGGCGAAGCTCTGGAAGAGCGCGAGGGCGTTGAGCCGGCGGATGGCGGTGGGGCTGGACACGTGATGAGAGCGATCGACCGAGTGTTGTTAAAACACTTCACAAGCATTCTAGGTGGTGCGCCGCGCTTGACCGCGACGTGAACAGTTTTCACAATGCATGGATTCGCTCAACGCCGTTTGGCACTCGAACAACCCCCACCCGACCGAACCACTTCCGCCCCCCGCCATGAACCGCCACCTCTTCAACGTCATCGCACACCTCGGCTCTTCGAGCCGGCGCGATGGCGCCTGGATGGCGCCGGTCGAGGGACCGAAAGCGGAGGGCATGCAGCCCCAGGTCGCCTATGCCCACGACTGCGGTCGTGATCGTCATGACACCCACACATCGGGAGAAGGTCCCGGCTGACGCCGCCCTTCCACGCTCTTCTGAGGCCCGGTATCCGCAAGGAACCGGGCCTTTTGTTTTGTTTCCGCCGCCGGGGCTGCCTCGGTGCCGCTGCGCAAGCGCAGCGCCTGCTCTTTCACAACTTGCATCGAGTGCCCGCCGACCACATCGGCGCGGCGCTCAAACTGGCAGGCGCCGAGGTTCGTCCTCGGCGGCCCTGCCCCATCTCGGGTGTGCCCACGCACAAGCATCGGCCGGCCCGGTGTGCATGTGCGCTCGGGCGGCCGCCTGTCGCGTGCAGCGACGCATCACTGGCTCGCGCAGGCCGGTCGCGTCGCGTGTGGACACAGCCGAGATGGATTTGCCTTTTGCCCCGTTGGACTTCCGGTGAGGTCCTCGGCCCTTCAAGCCGAAGAGGCGGGTTCAACTCCCGCACGGGGCACCAGACCCTTCAACCCGAAGTCCCTCGTTGAGCTCACGCCCCGAGGGACGCAAACCGGCCGCAACGATTGGGCGGCGTCGGAACCCGTCACCGACAACCTTTCCCGTCCGGGCGTAGCTCAGCCAGGTAGAGCATCTGCTTTGGGAGCAGAGGGTCGCACGTTCAACTCGTGTCACCCGGACCAACCATTTCATGTCGCCATAGCTCAGCTGGGAGAGCGCCGGTCTGTCGAACCGGAGGTCGCGGGATCGAGGCCCGCTGGCGGCGCCACATTTTTCTCCTGCGTGTTGTGCCACGTAGCCGTCCGGCTGCGCACCCGCATGCAACAGTCGGAGCACCGCTCCATCCACCGTGCCAGCCCAGGAAAGGAGGTCACCATGCACGACGTTTTGCAGTTGGACATCACCGGCCTTCCGCAGGCCTGGATCTCGGTGGAGGACGCCGCCGGCCTCGTGGCCACCGACTCGGTGGTCTGGTCAGCCGGCGAGCGGCCACTGGCCGTGCTGCGGGGCGGCTTCAACACCGTTACCGGCCGCCAGTCGATGCTGGAGGTGCCGCCCATCGTGGCCCTGCGCGGCGTGTCGAGGATAAACCTCTTCGACCTGACGCCGACCTTCAGCAAGCTCAAGGTCATCAAGCGTGACCGTTGCACCTGCGCCTATTGCGGCGACGTGTTCGACCTGCGTTCACTGACCGTGGACCACATCCAGCCCGACAGCCGCGGTGGGTCCTTAAGCTGGATGAACACGGTCGCGGCCTGCCGCAGCTGCAACATGCTGAAGGCCGACCGCACGCCGGACGAGGCCCGCATGCCGCTGCTGTTCGCGCCGTTCGTGCCCAGCCGCTTCGAGGACTTCATCCTCAAGGGCCGGCACATCCGCGCGGACGTGCACGACTGGCTGGCTGCGCGCCTGCCGAAAGGATCTCGCCTCAGCTGAGGCGACAACGAATCTGCCGAGGAAAGCAGAGCGCTCACAGGTCGGGGTTTCGAAGCCCCACCGGTGCGCCAGGACCGGGTCCGCCCGTCGTCTCGGCGTATGCCGCCCCTGCCGGAATCGACGGATAGCCCGTGAGGCAAGGTTGAGCCGCAAGGCATTGGGTTCGATTCCCAACTTCACGACCACTGGATAGCTCAGTCGGGTAGAGCAACGAACTAGTAGTTCGTCTGTCGCGGGTTCGAC
Organism: Burkholderiales bacterium; assembly: GCA_019509985.1. Lineage (GTDB taxonomy): Bacteria > Pseudomonadota > Gammaproteobacteria > Burkholderiales > Burkholderiaceae_C > Pelomonas. The sequence continues at coordinate 60,623 of JAEKLF010000037.1, forward strand.
TCCCGCTCCAAAGCTTGGCCTTGAACGCCAATCCAAAACCGGTCGCAAGACCACCCGCCGAACGTGCGCCCCGGCCTTGGCCGGACCCGCGCATCAGCGGCCCGCGCTCGCGCGCCGGGCAAGCGGGGCTCTGCAACCACGGCCAGCCGAGAGCGTCTTCAGGGAGGAGGCGCTCGACGCGCACCGTGGCGCCAGGCCCTGGCATCCGACGTCCGCACGGGTTGCTGTAACGGCACCCTCATCCCCATCACCACGCGTCACCACAAGGAGAACACCATGACGATCAAGCGTGTGGCTGTGAAGAAGAACGAGCGCGGCATCCTGCTGCGCAATGGCGATTTCGAGCGCGTGCTGCAACCCGGCACGCACTGGCTGTTCGCCGGGCTGGACGAGCTGAAGGTGGAGCTGTTTGCCATCAGCCAGCCGGCCTTCGTGCACCTGCTGACCGACTACCTGCTGGCCAAGGAGCCCGCAGTCGTCGAGGCGGAGTTCCTGCGCGTCGAGCTGAACGAACACCAGGCGGGCCTGCGCACCGAGAACGGCGTGCTGGTCGAAGTGCTGCCGCCCGCCACGCGGCGCCTGTACTGGCGCGGCCTGGTGGACGTGCAGGTCGAGGTGATCGACCTGCGTGCGTCCGTCGAACTGCCCGCGGCCGTGGCCGCACGTCTGGCCCAGCCGCAACTGCGCCCGCGCGCGGTGACCGGCCTGGCCGGCGTGCTGCAGGTCGAGGTGCCGGAAACCGGCGCCGGCCTTCTGCGCGTGGACGGCAAGGTGGAGCGACTGCTGACCGCGGGTGCTTACGCCTTCTGGCGGTTCAACCGCAACGTGACGGTGGAGCTGGTGGACCTGCGGCTGCAGGCGCTGGAAGTGACGGGCCAGGAAATCCTGACCCGTGACAAGGTGGCGCTGCGGCTCAACCTGTCGGCCAACTGGCGCTACACGGACGTGCTGCGCGCGTTCGAGCAGTTGGCCAAGCCGGCCGACCACCTCTACCGCGAGCTGCAGTTCGGCCTGCGCGCAGCGGTGGGCACGCGCACGCTGGACGAGCTGCTGGAGAACAAGTCGGTCATCGACGAGGTCGTGACCGCCCAAGTGACGTCCAAGCTGGCCGGCTACGGCCTGCAGTTGGACGGCGTGGGCGTGAAGGACATCGTGCTGCCAGGCGAGATGAAGACCATCCTCGCCCAGGTGGTGGAGGCCGGCAAGGCTGCCGAAGCCAACGTGATCCGCCGCCGCGAGGAAACCGCGGCGACGCGTTCCCTGCTCAACACGGCCAAGGTGATGGAGGACAACCCCGTCGCCCTGCGCCTGAAGGAGCTGGAAACGCTGGAACGCGTGGCCGAGCGCATCGACAAGATCTCCGTGTTCGGAGGTCTGGACCAGGTGCTCAACGGGCTGGTGAAGCTCCGTTGAGTGCCGCCCTGCCGGCTCGGCCGGCAGGGCTCCAACTCAAAGGAGAACCCATGACTACGCCGTCATTGCAATCGGCCGTGCGGCGCGCCTACGAAGTGTTCGGCGCCTACGCGGCACCCACCCAGCCGCTGGACGTCTGCACGTTCTGCTGCATGGACGAAGAACTGGAGCGCGAGATGCGCGCCGTGCCGTTGCGCAAGCTGAAGCGCCTGCACTTCTACGAGTACAGCACCGGCGCCAAGTCCGTCGATGGCCAGCCGGCCGACGAGGTGAAGTACCTGCTGCCACGCCTGCTCGAACTGCTGGCGGCCGGCGAGGAAACCCACCACTCGATCGAGCTGGCGCTGGATCGCGTGGGGCGCTGCCACGCCGGTGCCTTCAGCAACGAAGAGCGGGCCGTGCTCGACGCCTTCATGCTGGCCTGCTTTGACGCCTGCCTGCGCGGCGAGTGGGTGGCCGAGGACTTCTGGTACGACCTCGAAGACCCGCTCGCGCTGCTGGTGATGGCCGACTACGCCGGCCTCTCGCTGGCACCGTTGCTGCAGCACTGGACTGAACACCCGAGCCCGCAATCCACGATCCGCTTCGTCGAAAGCACCTACTGGGGTTTCTGGTCCAAGCACAAGATCACCAACGCCTTCGCGACCAACCGGCCGCGGCTGCAGGCAGTCTTCAAGGACTGGACGCTGTCGCTCGACACCAAGGCGGCCTTCACCATGAAGCTGCTGCTCCCTCATTTCCTGGATCAGGTCGAACAGACACCGTCCAACACCTGCGCGCCCTTCCCCGTGATGGTGGACGCTGTGTTCGACCACCTGACCTACTGATAGAAAGAACAATCATGGAACCCCAACACATCCACGAAGACGTCCCCGGCGGCGTGCCACTGAAGATGTGGACGCAAGGCGTGCCAGTCGAAGACTCGGCCAAGCGCCAGCTGCAGAACGCGGCCCGCCTGCCCATCGTCTTCAAGCACATCGCCGCGATGCCCGACGTGCACTTCGGCATCGGCGCCACCGTCGGCTCGGTCATCCCCACCGTCAAGGCCATCATCCCGGCTGCGGTCGGTGTGGACATCGGCTGTTCTTCCGACATCCACTTGTAACCCCATCCCGAAGCATGTAGGCTCCGCCCCCGAACAACGGGAACGAGTAGCCCCAGCCTCTTTTAGAGGCGAGTAGCCCTCCGCCCCACCGAGCAGGAGGAAGGGTGGCCATTCAGCGCAGATCGTTCGGAGTTGCCGTATTGGAGCGGCTGCGGGCCACCGCATGCACCACGGCCTTCGGGCGGTTGGATGGCCACTTCAAGCGCGATTCAACGTTCATCCCAACAAAGGACCCCAACACTGAGCGGTGGCACTGTTCCACCTCAAAGGGTGAGTGCGAGCTGCTGGTCAATGGCCCAAAGTGGTACGACACCAGAACCCGGGAGGGTGGAGGTGGCTCGATTGATCTAGCGATGCAGTTGTACCGACTCGACTTCGTCGATGCGGTGAACCTCTTGGTGGGCAGGGGCCTATGAACCTCTACTTCAGCACCAAGGACTTTGCAGTCGACGGTCAGCACTACGAAGGCTTCCCGATTCTCGTGGACGCCTCGGGTGCAGTTGTTGAGGTCGCCCTGCTCTTCTTCGTGGACGACCTCCTCAACCGCGGTGGCGCGCGAGACCTGAAAACGTGGGCTGCCTATGGCCGGCACATGTACGACTACTTCGGCTACCTGGAGCAGCGTCTGGCCTGGGATCACATCCCAGCTGAGGGTAGTGGACAGCTCTCACCACTAGCTGCCTACGTGCGATGGTGCGACACCGACGTCCGCAATGCTCCTGGCTACGTCAACGACAAGCGCGCGACCATCGAGCGCTTCTACGAATGGGCAAAGCGGGTCGGGCGCATTGATGAGCTGCCCTTCACCCGAAGTGAAGTCATTTCATCTAGCGCTGATGGGGTGCTTGCGCACGCCTCGGCAACTCGAGGCCGACGGTCGGCGTCCAACCTGCATCTGCCTGAGAACGACGACGACGTGCCAGACATGGTGCTGTCGCGTGGCCAGATCGACGCAGCGTTTGAACACGCGACGAATCCAACGCACCGTGCCGTCCTGCACCTGAGCCTGAATGCCGGGCTGAGAGCGGAGGAGCTCGCGACGTTCCCGATGAAGTACGTCGTCGACACCAGCAGGCTATCGCCCAAGGTGAAGACGGTGCCCGTGACCCTTGATCCGAAGGACATGCACACCAAGAACGACAAGAAGCGAACAGTGCGACTGTCGGTGCGGTGCATGAACCTGCTCTGGCAGTATCGAGAGGCCGTTAGGCCACGACTGAGGGCTCGGGCGAAGGGAGGCCCCGCCGACAGCGGAGTGCTGCTCCTGACCCGGTTTGGCGTGCCATTCGTCGCCGACGGCTTCGTGTCACCCATGGCGCGCCTAGGGAAGCGTGCTGGATTCCACATCCACCCGCACATGCTCAGGCATACGTTTGCCACCCATACGCTAGCCTCCCTCGAGGACTTGAAGCGTGCCGGCAGGCTCAGGAGCTCGCCGCTCGTGGTTCTCAAGCGTCTTCTGGGCCATTCGAAGACAACCAACACAGAACGCTACCTGCATCTGCTGGATTCAATCGAGGACGTCTACGGCACCCGCTACCAAGCGGAGATTGACGAGTTGGCGCTGGGGTATCTGAACGAGGCAGAGAAGAAGTAGATGGCGAAGAAGAAGGACTTCGGGGTCGGAGGGCCGCCACCGAAGCCGGTGATCCCCATTTTCCCGACGAGTAGGACGCTCGAACGTGCGGCCGTGAGCGCTCTCGTGATCCCGCTACCTCATGGCGTCGACGCGGAGTTCGATTGGTGGGAGTACCTCGGGCATGGGTTCGATGACACGGTGTCGGCTATCACGTTGGAGATGCGCGCCATGGTTGCGCGCGGCAGACCGAAGCCCTTGGCCTTGAAAACCATCGCCAACGGCGGCGTGATTCACTGGTTCAGGTTCTGCGTTGAGCGCGCCTCTGCGGGCACACCACCGACGTTGGACAGCATCAACGCCGAGACGATTGAGGTCTTTGCCGGTTGGCTCGCGACCCGTTTGAAGCCCGACGGCGAGCTGTGGTCGTTGAACACTGCGCGGACGGTCTACCAGAAGGTCAAGACCGTGCTGGAGGCACTTGCAGATCGCAAACTGCTGCCAAGGGATGGGCTGTTTCCTAAGAACCCTTTCCCGGGGGCCACTGACATCAACCGGCGCCGCAACCACATACTGCCTCTGTCTGATGGCGAACGAGAGCGCATCCTCCGCCCGCTGGCGATGCAGGTTGCCCAGGTGTACGACGGCACCCACCCCGGCACACCGTCGACGCAATTGGGGCTGTGCGTCTTTGCCATCTTCTTGAAGACCGGCGTCAACCCCACCCCGTTCCTCGAAATCCCTCGGGACCTGCAGAAGTGCTTCATGAGTCATCCGCGCGTGAACACGAGGATTCTGGTGACCTTCAAGCGCCGGGCGAACAAGCGCACCAAGACGCCGCTGGAGCCTGAGTCTCGGGTGGTGTCGCTGGACGTCTATAAGCTCTGTGAGCGCGTTCTGGGCCTCACCGAGGGTGCGGCCAAGCTGGCGGTTGGCACGAAGCTGGAGGGCTTGCTGTGGGTCTACGAGCTCGATGGTGCACCCCGTGGCATGACGACCGAGACGCTGAGCGCCGTCGCCAACGCATTCACGTCGCGTCACGCCCTTGTGCGCGACGACGGCACCCGCCTGAAGATGAGCAGCCAGCTCTTCCGCAACACCAAGCTCAATCGCGTCTGGCGAGCGTCCAAGGGCGACCTGCTCGCAACGGCGCGAAGCGGATCGAACACGCCGACTGCCGCTCAGCGATACCTCGCAGTCACTCCCGACATGCTCGACGAACATCGCATGGCAGGCGAGGTGCTGGTGGACACCCTGTCGGCTGCCGGCCCGAGGGACAACACGCCGCACAGCGGCTGCAAGGATGCCTTCAACGGCGAGTTCGCGCCGAAGGACGGCTCGCCTTGTGTCGACTTCCTCTCGTGCTTCCGATGCAAGTCTCAGGTCATCATCCAGGACGACCTCTACAAGCTGTTCTCGTTCTATTGGGCGCTGTTTTCGCAGCGGAGCCACATTGGCCAAGACAACTGGCGCAAGCTCTTCGGCTGGGTCACGAGGGTGATTGACCGCGACATCGCGCCGAAGTTCGATGCGACGGTCGTGGAACGAGAGAGGGCTCGCGCCCGCTCCGAACCACACCCGATGTGGCGGTCTCCGTCGGTCTTAGCTGCACTGAGGTCCATCCAATGAGCGCTGCCCTGGCCTATGAGCTACATGCGGCTGCGTTGGAGCTGTCGCCGGCGGAGCGAGACGACCTCGTCATCTCGTACGTTCAGCTGGCGGGCGGCGAGCGCATTCCGCTCTCTCGCTACGGTGACCCCGTCTGGAACTACACGCCATTCTTCCCCGGCGCAGCCCGCGGCAAGCAGGACAAGGAGATTGTCTGGGCCAAGACTCCTGACGAGTGGGTTCCGTCGATGCGAAGCGCAGCCGCTGCGCTCACATACCGCAAAGCTCCTGGCGGTGTCCGACTGGACCCGTCGACGATCCCCAAACGGCACGTCATCCTGAATGCCTTCGCGAAGTGGGCCAGCTCAGAAGGCATCAGGCGCTTCGGCGACGTCCGCGCTGCCGACTTGACCAGGTACATCCAGAAGCTTCGCGACGACGGTCTCTACGACCGTAGCCTGGCCAGCCACATTGCCATCCTGCGCAAGGTACACGAGCTTCGGGGAGCAATGCTCGACAGCTTGACCGACGAAGCTGCGACCGCGCTGCGGTTTGACCAGCTCGGCGCGCTCTGGGAGCCTGACGCGGTCAACGACCGCCGTACTGAGCTCATCCCGCTCGCTGAGGCGTCAGCATTGTTCGTGGCCGCCAGAGAGCACCTGACCAGGGCACCAACCCTACTGCGTCTGCGTGACGACCTGGCTGAACAGTGGGAGGCCGCAAAGGTCACCTGGGACCGGAGGGTATGGGGTGACGACGTCAAGAAGCCGGCGGTGCGAGCTGCTGGCTTCCGAGACGCCCTTGAGTTCGAGTCCGCCGTCAGTGACATCCGGACTGCGGCCTACATCGTCCTCGGCATCACCACGGGTTGCCGCGTCCATGAGCTTGGCGAGGCGGAGGTGGGCTGCGTCTATCCGGACACGGTCGACGGTGAGACGTATTGGTGGCTGAAGGCCGCGACGCGCAAGATCGGCGACGGACCGATGCGTTGGCTGGCACCTGAAGTGGCCAAAGAGGCCTCCGACGCCCTCGAATGGCACTCTGCCCCCTTGCGAGCCCGCATCGCCGCTGAGCTGCCTGTCATGCGAGAGCAGTTCACAACCGCAACCACAGAAGCGGAAAGAGCCAGGCTGGCGGCGCATATTCTTGAGCTTGAGCGCAATGCCGACCGCTTGTTCCTGAGCGAGTCGACGCGGGGCGTTGTCTCAACCGACACCAAGTCGCACAACAAGCAACTAAAGGCCTTCGCTGCACGCAAGGGCATCAAGCTCGGCGTGCCGCTTGCCACCCACCGGTTCCGCCGCACCTACGCCGTTATCGTCGTGCATCTGAACAAGGGGCCGCGCATCGACATGGTGACGCTGCAGCGCCACTTCAAGCACGCGAGCGTGCTCATGACGGAGTGGTACGCCGAGCTGTCCGAGACCGACAGGGAGCTCTACGAGCTCATCGAGACGGAGACAGGCTTCTTCGACATGGCGCTGGTCGACCACTGGCTGGATGGATCGACGCCGCTGGCCGGCGGCCTGGGTGCCCGAATCAAGGCGTACGCAGGCAAGCATCACCAGCCCATCTTCTTCAAGACCCGGCGCGAGTTCGTTGACAGCATCCGGGAGGGCATCAACATCCGGAGCACAGGGCACAGCTGGTGCCTGGCAGAGGCGAAGGACTGTGGCGGGCAAGGGCTTTTCGATGCTCCCCAGTGCGGCAGTTGCGGCAACGGCGTCATCGACGACAACTTCCGAGAGGTGTGGCAGAACCTTCGTCAGGACCACGAGGACTTGTCCAAGCTCGACGACATTGGGCCTGGCGGCAGGGCAAAGGCGGCGAAGGGCCTCGCAGCGGCCGAAGCCGTCCTCGCACAGCTTGAACAACCTGACGACGAGACCGCCGATGTCTGAAGAGCTCACCACCCGGAAGAAGCTGACCCTGGCGTTCGCCAGGCTAAAGCGAGATGCCGCCAAGGCCGGGAAGCCTGGCCCGTCTATCAGCGCCGTTGCTCGCGAAGCCGGCGTCAGTCACACCCTCGTTCACACCAAGTACCCGGACATCGCTGACCAAATTCGCGAGGTGAGCGGCCGTGGGCCCAAACAACAGCTAGAAAAGCAGCGCACCGCGGCGAAGCGGTCCGAGGACCGAGCTGCGGAACTGCGCGCGGAGCTTGCGGACCTGAAGGTCCAAAACCGAGGACTCGCAAGTGAGAACGCGCGCCTCCTTCTGCTCGTACAAAGCCTAGAACAAAAAGTCACTGCCCTTCAGTCTGGCTCCAAGGTTGTGCAGTTGAAGCCGATGCGCCGTCCAAATTAGGTGCAGATGTCGCGCCAATGACCAAGCCGTTCCAAGCAATGATCGACCGTGGTTTTGAGGTCCTATGCGTATCCCATGCCGCGCCCGACTAGCTCGCTCGGCTCAAGGCGAGCCGATTACCGGCTCAGCGCCTGCGACGGTGCTGGTCCTGCGATGGAAACCGGAGTGGGTGGCGCCGCAATCGCGATGTGGCTGGTGCTCGGCAACTTGACAGCAGTCTCCGGCTCAACTTCTTCGAAGCCGAACAGGCCCTGCGGGATGCTGCGTTTGCTGAGTGGGTTGATAACCGCATCGGGGAACGCCATCGGCGCCTGCAGGAAGTGCTGATCGACCACCTTCCGCAATGAAGGGTCCTTGACCAAGCCGACCAGGTGGTCGATGTCAGCGGCGTAAAGCACCTCGATGAAGTAGCCCTTCCCAGCCGCCCGCTCCTGGGCCACTGCAACCATGGCCCTGGCTTCCGTGCTCAACTCGCCGGTCACCCAGAGTTCGAATCGAAGGTCGAGCTTGGACAGCTCGTTGTTCTTGCGTGTCTGTGAGAGGACGACCGGCAGGCGCTTGTTCAGCCATTTGTCGACCTCGTCGTCGCTGAGCAGGTTGCCAGGCACTAGGCCCTTGCACTCGATGAACCGGATGTAGCGGTTCTTGACGATGACCCGTACATCGACCTCCGCCACGTCCTTGCCGCCCTCACGATAAATCTTATTGAGGGTGATGTCCGCCGGCGGCTCAAGTACGCGAACGACTTCCGCCACGACGAACTCGAAGAGGGCCCCTCGCAGGGTGCCCGCCGCACCTTCCGCCTTGCCCAAGCGCTCGAACAGCTGGCTGAACAGGACCGGGTCGACAGCCTTTTCCGCCGCCTGACTCAGGGTCCTGAGCAACTCCAGCAGAGCCTTGGCCACGTCGGTCCCAAACAGAGATTCGGGCGTCGCTGGAACGATGCCCGCCCTACGGATGAGGTCCAGCGCACCTGGCGAATAGCGGTTGGCGACGAAGAACTGCAAGCAACGGCCCATCCCACGGAACTGCCGCAGCGTGGCGCACTTGTAGAGAAACGGGCTGACGTCGTCGACACCCACCACCTCGGTCATGAGCACGTCGATGACAAGGAAGCCGGGCTTAGGCTTCGCCGAGCTTGACCAGTCAGCCAGCGGGCCGAGGAAGGATGGCGCGGACAAGTCCCAGCTGAACGCGCCGACCAACGGGGCCGTCCCCGTCCTGTCAGCCCTCAGCTTGAACGAGTTGAAGCTGCCGAGTCCGAGCTTGGCTGCCCACTCCTGGATCGACTGCAAGAGCACCCTCTCGGCGATGAGCCGAGCACGAACTGCGGGATAGCGGTCGTCAAGGTATGAATCGCCACGGGCGAATGCCACGCAGGGCCCGACGCCGGGCATCTCAACCATTTGCAGCAACTCCGCATCCACGAGCCGCTTGACGACTTCATCGCTGGAAATCTGCCGCTGCCCATCTGATGTGCCTGCAGCCGCCGAGAAGTGCATGGCCGGAACGATCCCGCCCCGGGCAGTGAGCGCCTTGATGGCACGGGCATACGCACCGTTTCCATCCATCAGGGCCGCGGCCAGGCGATCCCAGAACTTCGGGCTGCCGTACTGGCTTTCGAGGTACAGGAACTGGGCGCCACGCGGAAGCACCAGATTCACTGCACGGACCGACAACGTGCGTCGCTCGATGCGCTTGCGAGCAGCCGCGGGCGTGATGTTCAGCTTGGCTGCCAACGCTGCGGCCAGAGAACCACTGGTCATCGGACCATTGGCGGCTAAGAGGGCTGCTATCTCGACGCTCACATGTCCACCTTGCCGGATGTCACACAGCGCTATTTATAACCGGTACTGATATATGCCTCGGCACGTTTTTTTCGCCAAGGCAGAGAAGCGCCTTAACAAAATCAACAACTTAGCAGATGGCAACGGACCTCGGATGACATGCCCGATGTCACACTCGTCGTCGGGAGACGTTCCGTATCGTACTGATCTGTACTGAGCACGATACGAATACAGTATCAAACGGGCTTGCTTGCGATGCCGGCCGGCCAGTCTGGACCGGCACCCTGTCGACGCTTTAGTTCAGGTTGAAAGCCGCATCATCAGTTGGCCCAGTCGGACCGCCGCCCTCAGGCTCACGGTCGATGCCGCACAGGAGAGCCGGACAAGCGTGTCGTCTCCGCACCGACCGAAGTCCTTCCCGGGCGTCAGCGCGACCCTGGCAGGGGCAGGCCGATGCGCTCAAGACCAGCGAGCACCAGCTCCCGGCGGGCCGCGAACTCCTCTCGTCTAACTGCCATTGCCCAATCGCAGCGGATGGTCGGCGGGTAGCGCTGCAACACACGTTGCGAGCTTGCCCTCTAGCTCGGCGACCAGCGGCTCCAGGTGCGCTACGACCAGTTGGGGAGAGTTCAGCACTTCTGGGAAGACCCACGATGACGCCGCCCGGGACATGTAGTCGGCTTCGAACGGGTAGACGCCCCTGAAAGCCTTCAGGATGGTGTTTTCCGCGAGCTTGATGACGGCATCGCCCGAGTATCCAAATTCCCCGACATCAGGCCGTAAGCCGTGCTCGATGCGGAGGGACTTCGGAAGCTCCCAGTAGGTGGCTCTGCATTTCTGCGCCCGGTCATTGAGCTCGGCGAGCCGCATGGCGATGACCTCGGCGCTCGCCGCGGCTTCAGACTCGGCCAGGGACTGCAGATGGACGTTGGTGAGCGCTGCGGCCTCCTTCGCACCGATCTGGAAGCCACTCTCGGACAGCAGCATGCCCCGGTCAGCGCCGGTGTCGGCGACTATCTCGCGCAGGGCGAGTACGTGTAGCTTGTTCACCGGGCTCTGCCAGCACTTGCACTCGACGATCCAGGTCACCTCGAAGCCCACATGGTGCGACTTCACGAGCACGTCGACGTCGTGCTTCGTTCTGGCGCCCTGCACCGTAACGTCAGTTTGTGCATCCATCCCCAGCGACCGAAAGAAGGCCGCAGCTTCCTCTTGATAGTCCTGCCACGCAGCAGCCATGTGTCGCCCTCAAGCTGTATAGAACCGGATGCTACGAGACCGCCTGCTAGAGTCAGCCTTGAAGCCGGCGTTGCCGGCTTTCCTGCTTTTCCTCCCTGAGCAGGAGCTTCGGCTCGATGACAGCGACGAGGCTTTGCCGCCCCGGCATGTCCGGGGCGTTCTTTTTGGCCGACGCGCGGCCCGAGAAGCTGGCCTCCGCATGCCGCTTAACAGCCGTGTTACATTTTTCCTAGGGGGGAGAAAATTGGTATACGTCGACGATGCCGATGTGCCTAAATACGGTCGTGGCTGGTGCCATTTGACGGCGGACAGCCTTGGTGAGCTTCATGCCTTCGCAGCTCGCATTGGCCTACCTGCCCGCGCCTTCCATCGCGGCGCGCGCCACCCCCACTACGACATCACAGCCGACCAGCGGCTGAACGCCCTGCGCAGCGGAGCGCATCCCGTCAGCCCTCGAGAGGTCGTGCGCATCGCCAGGCAGGTTTTCGTTCCCCCGCCAGCCGTCGCAAGTTCTCCCAGCGACGCGCAGCTTGCCCTGTTCGCCTAGGGCTTCAGCGCATCGTGTACGTCCGCGCCGACTCCCTGGATGACCTTCTGGCCAAGGTTTATCGGCAGCTTCTGGCACGCGGCACGCGCATCGAACCCACGAAGGGCCCGGCTCGCGAAATCTACGGCGCGCTGCTGAAGCTGTCAGCCCCGCGCCTTCGCCTCAGCCGCACCGAGTCTCGCGGCATCCTTTTCAGCGCGCTTGGCGAACTGCTGTGGATGCTGGCCGGAAGCAACGAGCTCGACTTCATCGAGCACTACATCGCCGAGTACAAGAACCTATCCGACGATGGCCTGACCATCTACGGCGCGTACGGACCCAGGATGTTTGGCAAGCGCCCGAACGATCAGTTGGCGCGCGTCATTTCGTCGCTGAAGGGTAAGTCCGACTCGCGCCAGGCGGTGATCCAGCTGTTCGACCGCCGTGACACGCTCGAGTACCACAGGGACATCCCCTGCACCTGCACGATGCAGTTCGTCATACGGGATCGACGGCTGCACATGCTGACCTCCATGCGGTCCAACGACGCCTGGCTCGGTCTACCGCACGACGTGTTCGCGTTCACCATGATCCAGGAGCTGGTAGCGCGCTCGCTGGGCGTCGAATTGGGGGAGTACCGGCACTCCGTCGGTAGCCTGCATCTGTACGAGCGAGACGACAAGAAGGCCATTCGGTATCTCGACGAAGGGTGGCAGCCCAGGAGGCCTATGCCGCCAATGCCCCAGGGCGACCCTTGGCCTTCCATTGGGAGATTGCTGGAATTCGAGGAGGCCGTGCGGAATGGCGATGCAAGCGCTTTGGACCCACGGGAGTCCATGGAGCCCTACTGGGCCGACCTAGCTACCTTGCTGGCTATCTACAAGGCAGGCAAGACGACGGGCAACCAGAACGAAATCAAACGGCTGAAGCGGCGCCTGACGGACGAGGTCTACGCCATGTACATCAACAAACGCTACGGGATGGTGCCTTCGGTCAAGGACCAGGCCACGATCTTCGACGGCGGCACCGACGCATCAAAGGCTGCGGCATGAACGCGCAACAGAAGGAACAGCGGGCGCTCGCCCTGGAAGCCCAGCTTCTCGCCTTTCACCAGAACAACATGCCGCTGAACGGCGTCGCATCGCCCGAGAACATGCTTGCCTTCGTCTGGCAACTCATCGACAGCATTCAACGGGTGTCGTATGTGACGGCCGTCCGCGCCCGTGCCGTCAGCGCTGAGCGATCCGATCCGCGCAGCCCCTCCTTTGACCCCATCAGGGCCGCCGTGGCTGCAGGGCAAACTGAGGAGGCCTTCTGGCTCGTCTTCCTGGCCACACACTGCGGGTACAACCTTCGGACCAAGTGGCTGCTTTCAGCTGAGCTCTATGGCGCTTCTGAAGCCGCGCCGTGGACATGGGTGCGCGTCCTGAATGATCCCGAAGCCTATGCTGACTGGGTCGAAGACAACTACGACACGTTCACCGGCAAGTTCGGCAACCACCGCAAGTACGAGTCGCTCAAGCCCGGCCCCAAGGGGACGGGCGCCGTAGTCCGCAGCTATGTCGACTGGATCACTGGCTTCGGCTCGCACGCGGCAATGGTTGCTCAAGCGCAGGCGCGAGCGAACGGGAATGCACGTCGCGCCTTCAACGTGCTCTATGAGCAGATGCGCGCGGTCATGCGCTTCGGCCGCACGGGCCGCTTCGACTACCTCACCATGCTCAGCAAGGTCGGGCTCGCCAACATCGAAGCGGACTCGACATACATGAACGAGGCGACCGGGCCGAAGCGCGGCGCACGGCTGCTGTTTGACGGCCAGATCGACTCCAACACCGGCGCCCGCGTCTTGGAGGCGCGCGTGGCCGCCCTTGAGCAGCATCTCGGCGTCGGCATGCAAGTGATGGAAGACGCCATGTGCAACTGGCAGAAGAGCCCGAACCTCTACCAGGCCTTCCGAGGCTAGGCCTACTCAGCCCAGGAATAACGCTTCTTGAGGAAGTTCAGCTTGTCCTGACGTACCAGCCCGCGATGCTGAAGCTGTCCGACCACGATGCCGGGCGAGATGGAGAGGTTCTTCGCGAACCGCATGATGTTCCGGTACTCATGGGGTAGCGCCCGCAGGGCCGCCTCTTCCGACGGCGGGATGAGCACTTGGCCAGCGAACTTGTTCGCTTCGGCTTCTTCGTGGCTATCCAGCTCACGCCGGTCGGACCACTCAAGGAACAGACGGTCCTCATGCAGCACCAGGTGGCCGGCTTCGTGGAAGAACGTGAACCAGAAGCTGTCGTCGCGTAGGTAGCGAACGCTGAGCTGCAAGATTGCCTTGCCATTCTTGACGCGGGTCGCGCCGCTGGCAGGACAGCCCTTCGGCGCACGCACGATGACAACTGCGACGCCACAAGCAGCGCACTGCTCTTGGAGCTGAGGGATGAACTCGGCAGGCTCGCGGACACGGGTCAGCGACTTCAAGGACGGCAACAAGCGTTCAAAGCACTCGCGCGACCAGGTGCCCACCGACAGCTCCGCCGCAGCCAGTTCGCCCTGTCTGAGCCAAGCAGCGACCGACGCTGATTGCGCCGTGAATACGGGCGAGGTGCGATATGCGGTAAGGCCGGCTCGATCCGAGAGCCAGTTGTCGCGCCACTCGTCAACGGTGCTGACTTCGAAGAACTCCAGGGCATGCCGTAGCTTCTCGCCCGTCGAGGTTGCTGTCTTCAACCACCCGTACCTGGCCATGTCCGCAAACGGAAGGCTTGAGACCCATTGCCTGCTGTCGTCCTGCAGCGCCTGGACGTCACGCCTGTATTGCGCCTCGCGTGCCAGCCAGAAACGCACGCTGGCCCCAACGACACCAGCCAAGCCTTTGGCACGAGCCGCAGTGATCGGCAGTTCGCCGTTGAAGAGCTGCGTCAAGTCCTCTGGGGGCAGCCCAACCGCCTGCGCGAGGTCGTCAGACCGAAGGTTCTTCTTGGCGGCCAGCTGCCGGACAGTCTCGCCCGGTGGGGACGCCCATGCTGGGGAGAACTCGGCAGAGCGCGTCACAGGTCGCCTCCAATGTGGATGACCTTCAGCCTCGAGACCTTCGTCCAGTCGACGGCTTCACCGCTCATCGGCACATGCTGGTGGTTCACTTCGCAGTAGAGGTGTCGCCCTTCACTTAGCCCAAACCGTATCAGTCCCACCTTCGACCCGCAATTCTCGAATTCCAGCCCCATCTCCACCAGCTCAGCGACCGTTTCAACGGCCTCCAGGTCGGCGAGATACCTACGCAATGCGGCGGCGGCACTTTCCCCAAGCTCACGCTTGGCCCTCGCGGGGCTCTCACATGTCGAACGCAACTCTTTTGACCGGAACGCGACCTCAAGCCCCATGGGGCGATTGTCGACGAACAGCGAGGTGCTCGACGGATAGCAGCCGCGCCTCAGAACAGCTTGCTGTTGATGTCACTGACCATGTTCAACCCGCCGCGATGGTCACTGCCAGTCTTCGGAAAGGCGAAGGTGTACCGTGGGTCGCCCTGGAAGACGGCCTTCCAGTGCTTGCCGTCATCCGACAGGTCGAAGCCCAGCCGCGTGAGCGCCGTTTTTGTCTTGCCGTCCATGCTCCGGTAGTCCCGCAGTAGTCCCTTCAACTCCTCGCGCATCTTTTCGGCTTCGCCGCCCGGCTCATTCGCCTCAAGTAGGTCTCGCAGGACATGATCGCGACGGCTGCCGGGCTGCGCCACACGGTCGAGTGCGTCTTTGAGCGCCGCCAAGACGATGTCTCGCACCTCGCCGTCGTAGAGGTCGGCTTCGTCGCCGTGTTTCAGCAGGCCTGCCTCGCTGGACTGCTCAATGCTGCGCAGCCGGCGTAGATCGGCCTTCAGCCGCTCAATCTCCTGCCCGCGCTCGGTGATGACGAGTTCCTTGGCCTTGCTCTCATCGTCGAACGCGGAGATGAACTTGTCCACCTCGGTCGATCCTGCCAGCTTCAGCTGCTCGTACGTGTTCTTGGCCACGGCCTCCTTGAGGTGGGCCCAGGTGCAATCGGAGCTTTGTCGTCGGTTGGAAAGGGCAACGCGGATGTCCTTGGCGACGTCAATGGCCAAGGCCCTAGACGCCCGGTCGCTGTCACCGTCGTCCGAGAAATAGCTGTTTCGTCGGTCCGAGTTCGGCCAGTACACGCCTACCGTTCCGCCAAACACGTTCCTGGACTTCGTGAGGCGCTTGACCCCGTAGGAGAAGGCCCGGCTCGGCTCCACGACCACATGAGCCAGGCCGCCGACGTAGCGTGCTAGCTCGTCAGGGTCGACCATCGGTTGATCGTCTACCCCCGCGCTGACGTACACGATGGGCAGCGAATTGCGCGCCGTTCCGAGGATCAGGCTGGCTGCCACGTTCTCTTCACCGGCAGATAGCTTGAAGGGACGGTCCGTCACGGGGACTTCTCCGTCGTCCCCACCGCCAAGCTCGGTAAGAGCCTGCTTGATGAAGTAGGGCTTCTTCGGCGGAGGCAAGCGAACCTGCGTTGTCAGCGCCTCGCACACCACCTCCATGCGCAAGAGGTGATGCCCATCGGTCTTCAACGACACGATGGAGGTTGTCCAAGCCAGCCCGTCCTCGGTGCGTTCGTAGCGAAGGCCTCCAATCTCTCCGGCAGCCGTCGTGGCATGAGCCAGCACGACGTGCTCAACGCCCGCATTGACCGTCAACTCGCCGTTGCTGGGGAAGGTATCGAGGGCGTCGCTGGCGAACGCTGTGTGTGGACTACCGGTAATCCATCGACAGGCCAGCCGAGCAACATCAGCGACCGCCCATTTGGGGTTGACGGGAAACTCAGCGGCGAAATTGGCCATGTGTCCTCCTCTCCTCGGCCTTCTCTGTGCCGCGGTCGTTTGGGGTTGGTGTCAGCGCCGATTCTCTGGGCGCTGGTCGGTGTGGTGCAAGCAGGCACAGCCGATGGGCGGGATTGCCAGTGTGTAGCGTCACGAAGTCTTGAGCGGTCCACCCGGCATGCTCGCTTCCTTGCCGTCGTCCAGGTCCTCGCCGGTGGCCGCCTTGAACATACGTCGAAACAGCTCCCGCTCGATGTCCGCAAGCGGTTTGCAGTCGTGGACCTTGGCGAACGCTGCCAGGAAGCCGCTCGCTGCGTGAGAAACCGCGGTCAAGATGTCGATCACCTGGGCTGCGGTGCCGGCTCGAAAGGCCTCAACGCTCTTGTCGCCCTGGTTGTACGCGCTCATGAAGTAGCTCATGCCGTAGACGGACCCGTGGATGATTTCCGAGGAGACGGCATACACAAGTGCGTAGGCGCCAAGCAGCGCTCCACCGGCCCTTCCTGCAACCTTCCCGATGCGGTTGATCTTCGAAGGCGCATCCAGCGTGCTCCACGAGTCCTGACCCTTTCCTGCGAAGTCAGGGAACAGCGTTGCCGCAGCTGCCTTGTGGTCTGGTCCACTGCTTAGCCTGAAAGCGAAGTCGCCATTGCCGATGGCCCGATTGCTGTGCTTCCAAGCCGCGTAGTCCTTGTGTTTCATCGCGCGCTCAGACACCTCGACGGGCTGGGTGACAAAGAAGGCCGCGTTGATGAACCCTTCGACCACTGCTCTTGCGATGGGATAGAGGTCGCGAACTGGGATGCCCACCGCGGCGGCCCCAGCCAAGATCGTGTTGATGGACTGCCCCGCTCCAAGCGATGTGGCGCATGCGGCCCGGACCTGGTCTCGAGCCAGGATGCAAGATAGGTTCTGGCCGGCAAAGTCGGTAGGCCCTTCCGACATCACCCACAGCGTCAGACGAAGCAACTCCTGCTGCGCGCCAATGATTGCGCGAAGTTCCTCGATGACGTCGCTGGTTGTGCCGGCCATGGTCGATCCAGTATCAAGCCGGATGAGCCGCTAACGCTTGACCTTCGGCGTCATCCCCGAGTGGCTAGGTCATACCGAGAGGCGTGGTCCCATGCCCGACACTTGGGTGGTAAGAACCCCCGGGGCGAGGCATGAGCGAGGAGCGGAACTACCTGGCGCTGACCGTTGAAGACCCCCTGTCCGCGCTTAAGGACGGGTTTGAGCTCCGGTTTCGCGCCTTCCACGCAGAAGTGAGCGAGGACGCCCTACTTGCAGCCCATAGCGACTGGACTTTGCTGAACGGCGTCATGCTATCCGTGGGCTTCGGAAACCACGAGCACACCCAGGTCTTGGGCTCCGCTGTGATGGTGGCGCCGGGCATCGCGATCTGCGCTTGGCATGTGTTGGAGCATGGCATGCCCAAGGATGGCCCCCCAACTGATTGGCTGGTGTGCATGGCTGTCGCCGGCGCCACCCTTCGCATGTGGGAGGTCCACCACTACACACGGGTGGGCACAACAGACCTGGTGCTACTGTCGATTCGCCTGAAGACTGCTATCCAGGAGGGTGACAGCTTTCATCAAGCAGTGGTCACCTCACGCATACCTGCGATTGGCGAAATGGTGACCGTCATCGGGACCACCGCGGCTCACGACAAGTTCTTCGATTCGATGGGCGCTACGCCAGAAACCACGGTGCCGATGCACATCGCGCTGCACATCGCCAAGGGGCCCGTCACGCAACGCTTCTTGCCGCAGCGAGACAGCGCGCTGCTGCCGTGGCCTTGCATTGAAGTGAACTGTCCGGCGCAAGGTGGGATGTGGAGGCCCTGTCTTTGACCAAGCGGGGGCGCTGGTTGGCGTGGTTTGCAGCTCCATACAGACCGAGACCGGTACTGGGCCAACCTACGTGTCGTTGGTGTACCCCGCACTCGTCGCGATCTACCAAGGCGGGTGGCCAGCAGAGCTGTTTCAAGGAACGCAGCTATTGCTCAAGAACCCATACTGCGTGGTCGAAGGCCGCGAGGCTTTCGAGCCCATTGTGGAAGCGACCGCGCCCGGCGAAACCAGCCAGTACAACTTCCGGTACTCGTAGGCCAAGGTCGACCAACCTAGTTCCGATAGCGTGCACCACAGGCTTGGATGGCGAAGCGGTCTAACCTCACGGACGCTGGGAGGCAAAGCAAGAGCGTCGAACGCCGGGCTACACGACGGAATGGGCGGCGGCCAGGGCGTGATCCTAGAAAAGCTCAGCGCTATTTCTCAACCGTCTTGTCGCACTTTCCTCAAAGCCTGCAGGGGCGTCAGGCTGCTGCGCGTTGTTCGTATCTGAGCGCCTCAGTTCTCGTCCGTTGCTTGCTGCCGAATCTGTCGCCATCGGGTGCGATAGGCGTCACTGGCCAGCCAGCCGAGGAAACCGGCGCTGAGCATGTTGATAAACACCTCAAGGAGTTCCATGGGTTGCTGAGGGACCTCCTCCGCTTTCGACTTTTCCAAAAAACGGATCAACGGCAGGTAGTCGAACTCATCCGGCTGAGTTTCCGGCCTGTGAGCGAGCTTGTTGCGCAATGCGTTTATGTGACGCACCGCTGCAATGACCTCGTCGCCATTGGGAAATAGGGCGTGAGGAAACAAGGCAGCCTTCTGGCTGAACGTCAGTCTGGGTCCATCCCATGTCAGGTCTGGCGCGCGGCTCTCCAAGAACTCGTCTAGGTAGTGTTCGATCAGAAGATGGCAAGCCAATAGGTAGCCCATGAACGCGAAGTCGACGTTTTTGTGGGGCACCAACTGAAGGAAGTTGCTCTCGTCCACTGTTCCTATGCGCGGGGGTAGCGATGGCATATGTGCTTGCTTTGACTAGACGGTTGAATCGTAGGACGGCGGCCGACCACTGTCGCAGGTCTGCGGTTCGCATTGACGGACTCTGTCGACCTAGTCTTCTTCAATTCTTTTCGCGACGAGGTCTTCGGGACCGTCGGTAGCTGCCCGAGTGGCCTCCCGGCCGACGCGCCTCGAGAGCGCCAGGTCAACAATGCTTTCGACATGAACATGAGCTGTGGCATCGGTGAGCTGCATAGGGATCGCAACGTCATCGTCGGGCACGTCGACAGGTGCAGCACCCACACCGATGGCGATCCGCTGCATCACCCACCGAAGCTCAGATGCGTCGAGGTCCCAGCCTTTGGTGGCGACGGCCCCACGCATGCGACGCAGCAACTCGCCCATAGGCCGGTCGGGGTGCTTAGCCTGCTTCTGCAGCGTGTATGCAGTTAGCTCTGTGACCAGGTCCCGGCATGCCTCGTAGCGGGCGTCCAGCTCTTCCGCGGTCTCGCCGGCGACGAACTTGCCGTCCATCAGCCGCACTCCGATCTTGGGATGAGCACCGGCCAGCGCGCTTTCGCTGCGCCGCGGGAAATCTGCCGGTATGTGGCTCGTCATTCGCGTGGCCAAGCGTGCTTGCCAGCATGCCTATTGGCTCCGGTCGGGTGGGAAGCCCTAGTTCCCTGGCGGCAGGCGCCCATCAGAACGGCGCCATCATGTTGGACCGTGAATTGCACCTTGCCGCCCGCCTTGAGGGCGAGACAAAGGCGCAGCTCAGCCGGCAGTGTGATACGGCCGCGAGGCCCAACGATGGCAACCTTCAAAACGGACCCAGACAGGCAAACATTGACCAAGCGGCGAACGGCGCTCGCGTCACGATACGACCTCAGCGCGGAGAACCCTGGTGCCGCGCCCCGTCTGAATCAGGCAGCGAAGTCGCTGGCCAACGGACAGGCTCTGCCAGCGGACTCCAGGGGTGTCCTCGCCCAAGCTGAGAGTGATGCCACCGTGGTCGGTCTCGGCATGTACCAGCTGAAAATCGGGCAGCAAGAGCGTGACAGCGGCATCCACTTCGAAGACTTTTTCTTCAACAACAGGCGTCCACGGGTGAACCGCCTCGACCCTTACTCGCAGCGCCACCGCATCGGCGAAGGCATGGTGCTGCGAAATGCCCATCGTGGCGCCAAGCGCGTGCCAGCACGATGCGGCCGCATTCTTCCCATCGGCATCGTCGAGCAAGTAGCTCACATTGGCTGGGATCAGCCGCGCCCGAGGCGGCCTCTCCATGCGTTGAAGCAGTTGCTCGATGAGAAAGTAGTCAGCGCTGAAGTCGTAGTGCACTTCCAGTTCGTCGGCGCCCAGCTGGTCGAGCCATGCCAACAGCTGAGCAGGCAGGTCTGACCAGGGCACGCCGTCAAAGCGGTTGAACTGCACTAGCACATGCCGGCGCACGAAGTCGTTGTCGTGCTGCGCAAGCACGGCCTTGGCGTCAACCAGCGAGCGTTCTGAGTAGAGCTGGTCGCCCGCGTCCGACACGATGCCAAGGCTCAGGAAGTCGAACCCGCTGGACGTCTGGATGAACTCGGTGTCGATGAACAGTCGCATTTGCCGTTCCGCACGCCGCTACGCGATGGCCGGCGCGGTCGGCGCTGGCGCACTACTCACTTGCGCGGCTTCAGCCAACTTTTTAGTCGCTAGGTGGTGGACGGTCACCGCAAGCGACGCCAGTGGCTCGGGCTGGCTGGGACGCTGCCTGGCGACTAGACCGGCAACGCGCGCGAGGCTCGTGACCGAAGAAACTGCGAGACCAGGCGAATCCGGACAAAACTCGACGCCATCCACACCGCGAACCACGACTACCGCGGTGGCCCCAACGCTGCCGATGTGAACACTGAGCAGGTCTCGAATGTCCCAACCCTCCGCGTAGGGGACGGCGCACAACATGTGCACAGGCAGCCCTCCGCTTGCAAGGAGGTGCGCTGCGAACTCAGTGCCGCTGTGCGCCTGGCAGGTCTGGAGATGGGAATCAGGGCCAGCATCCATAAGCATGGTCGCTACGAGCCAAGGCTTGGTTGTCGCGGGCCAGCTCACCGCGTTGGTCGGGATTTCCCACAAGGAATTGGAGAGGCTGATGCTAATCATGGCGTTCCCTCGTGCATCTGTGAACCTGGCTCGATGGGGTTGTGCTGAAAGCTGACCCCTCGATCCAACCCATCGCCGTCGCGTCTTGATACGTATAGGCAGTATACGTTTGGACGGTATATGTTTGAGCTGTAGACGTTTAGAGTGAACTTGTGGACCCTTCTGTTCCATGAAGAAACAGAAGCCTGCAAGGGCAGTTCTTGCCGCGAATTTGCAGTCCCTTCGGGGCGGCCTTGGGGTGACCCAGGAGAAGCTTGCCGAGATGGCCGGGTTCCACCGAACCTACATCAGCCACGTCGAGACACAGCGCGCGAACGTCACGTTGGACAACCTTGAGCAGTTAGCCGCGGTCCTCGATGTCCGGGTGTTCGAACTGTTGGTGGAGCACTGAGGTCGGCAGAGCGGCGGGCCGCCCCCATAACTGTTACCCCCAGCAGCCCTCCCGAAAAACTGTTACCCCCTTGCGTGAGGCTTGTTTCCCAGGGAACTCGCACGAGGTAACAGTTACCATGTAGTAAGAGCGGCTGCGGCATGATGGCCTGCAAGACGACGCTGACGGCCGAGGACCTGCCCGACAACCTCGGCCCGCTGCGTGCGGCCATCGAGCGCGCCGTACCGCACGGCCGCCAACCCGGCAACCGCGACCCGGGTGCCTGGCAGAAGCCGCCCGGCTCGGTCAACACGGCCTGGGCGCAGCTGGAGCCCGAGTTCACCGAGCTCTGTCGCGACTATCCCAAGCTGGCCAAGACCAACCACATCCAGCACCTGGGCACGCTGGGCTCGGGCAACCACTTCATCGAGGTCTGCCTGGATGAAGCCGGCGCGGTGTGGTTCATGCTGCACTCGGGCTCGCGCGGCGTGGGCAACTTCATCGGCACGATGTTCATCGAGCTGGCCAAGCAGGACGCGATGCGCCACCAGGCGAACCTGCCGGACCGTGACCTGGCCTACTTCGAGGAGGGCAGCCGCTACTTCGGCGACTACGTGCGCGCCGTAGGCTGGGCGCAGAAGTTCGCGGCCACCAACCGCGAGGTGATGATGAAGCGCGTGATCGAGGCGGCGAAGACGGTAATCCACAAGAACTTCCAGGCCCACACCGAGGCGGTGAACTGCCACCACAACTATGTGCAGAAGGAAACGCACTTCGGGCAGGAGGTCTGGCTGACCCGCAAGGGCGCGGTGAGCGCCAAGGCGGGGCAGCTGGGCATCATCCCCGGCAGCATGGGCGCGCGCAGCTACATCGTGCGCGGCAAGGGCAATGCAGACAGCTTCGAGAGCTGCTCGCACGGCGCCGGCCGCGTGATGAGCCGCGGCGATGCCAAGCGCCAGTTCACGCTGGCCGACCACCGCGCCGCGACCGAGGGCGTCGAGTGCCGCAAGGACAAGGACGTCATCGACGAGACGCCCGCGGCCTCGGGCCTGTTCACGCCACGGCAGTGGGTCGCGAAGGCCGTCCGCCAGGGGGCAATCAAGGCGCAGCGCGCCGCCCGCACTCGTGTGCGGGCAAGCGCTGCAACGCCGAGTGGCCCCTGGCGGACGGCCTTCCCTTCGGGTTGTGGCCAGAAAGCCCGCGCGCGGCGTTGCAATGCTCGCCGGGTGTCCAACCCGGCTCCGATTTGCGCCTTACTGGCGGGCTTTCTGGCCACAACGCGACCCACTGCCGTGGCGTGAACAGGCCCCAGGACATCGACGCTGTGATGGCTGCCCAGCGCGAGCTGGTGGACGTGGTGCACACCCTCAAGCAGGTGGTCTGCGTGAAGGGTTAGCCAGGCAAAGCGCACCGCTTCAGGGCGCCCAACTCCGGTTGGGCGCCCTTTCTTTTGTCCCTGCAAAAGCGGTCAACGGCGAGCGAGCAGGCAAGCCCATCGACACAAGCCGGCACTACCATTGCCGACCGTTACGAGGTCGCCATGAAACTGCTCGTCAAATTCAATCTGGTCTATCTGCTGGTGATGAGCCTGGGCATCGCCGTCAGCGGCTACATCGCCCGCAGCCTGCTGCAGGACAACGCGAAGCAGGAGGTCGTCAGCAGCGCGCAGATGCTGATGGAGAAGGCACTGGCTGTTCGCGCCTACACCAACACGCAGATCAAGCCGCTGTTGGTCTCGCAGATGGCCAACGAGTTCCTGCCGCAGACGGTGCCCAGTTATTCGGCCACCGAGGTGCTGGGCACGCTGCTGGCCAAGCATCCCGAGTTCGCCTACAAGGAGGCGACGCTCAATCCCACCAACCCGCGCGACCGCGCGACGAGCTGGGAGGCCGACATCGTCGGGCAGTTCCGCAGCCAGGCCGAGCTGAAGGAAACCAAGGGCGAGCGCGATACCCCTGCCGGCCCATCGCTGTACATCGCCCGGCCGCTGCGCATCACGGACCCGGCCTGCCTGGCCTGCCACAGCAGCGTGGACGCCGCGCCCGCCACCATGGTCGCCAAGTACGGCCCCGCCAACGGCTTCGGCTGGAACCTGAACGAGGTCATCGGCGCGCAGATCGTGTCGGTGCCGCTGGGCGTGCCGCTGCAGCGCGCCAACGAGGTGTTCAAGGTCTTCATCACGTCGCTGGTCGGCGTGTTTGTCGTCGTCGGCATCGTGCTCAACCTGATGGTGTGGATGCTGGTCGTGCGCCCGGTCACGCGCCTGTCGGCGCTGGCCGACCGCGTCAGCCAGGGCGACCTGGAGGCGCCCGAGTTCAGGACCGGCGGCCGCGACGAGATCGCCACGCTGTCCGACTCCTTCTCGCGCATGCGCGCCAGCGTCGTGCAGGCCATGAAGCTGCTGGACGCATGAGTCATTTCACGGCATGAGCGACCCCAAGAAGCACCCGACGCAGCTCGGCAAATACCGCATCACCGAGGTGCTCGGTGAAGGCGCGATGGGCGTCGTCTACAAGGGCTTCGACCCCGACATCCAGCGCACCGTCGCGCTGAAGACGATCCGCCAGCAGATCGACGCCGACGACGACAGCCCCGGCGGCGCCGCCTCGCGCTTTCGCAACGAGGCCCAGGCCGCCGGCCGGCTGGGCCACCCGGGCATCGTCGCCGTCTACGACTTCGGCCGCGACCAGCAGATCGCCTACATCGCGATGGAGTTCGTCGAGGGCCGGTCGCTGGCGAGTTATCTCAGCGCCAAGCTGCGCTTCACCGACACCGACATCCCCGGCATCATGAGCCAGCTGCTCGATGCGCTGGGGCATGCGCACGAGAACGGCGTCTGGCACCGAGACGTCAAGCCCAGCAACATCATCATGACGGCCAGCGGCCGCCTGAAGGTCGCCGACTTCGGCATCGCGCGCATCGAGAGCACCAGCCTCACGCAGACCCACTACATGGTCGGCACGCCCAGCCACATGGCGCCCGAGCAATTCCTCGGCAAGCCCATGGACCGGCGCGTGGACATCTATGGCGCCGGCGTCGTGCTCTACCAGCTGCTGACCGGCCGCGCGCCGTTTGCCGGCACGACCGAGGCGCTGATGTACAAGGTCGTCAACGAAGACCCCATGCCGCCGTCCATGGTCGAAGGCGCCGACCGCCCCGGCTGGTTCGACGCCATCATCCGCCGGGCACTCGCCAAGCGCGCGACCGACCGCTTCGCCACCGCCTACGAGTTCAAGCAGGCCCTCGTCACCGGCGCCGGACGCAGCATCGACGACAGCAGCTGGGAACGCACCCTCATGATGGCTCCGCCGCGGGCCGCGCAGCCGCCGCAGTCGCCTCCCACCTTCGCGCCGCCATCCACGGCCGGGGGATCCAGCGGTGCACCGCCTGCCACGCACTGGGACAAGGCCCAACTCACGCAGGCCGAGCAGACGCTGGCCAAGCATGTCGGGCCACTCGCCAGCGTCCTCGTGCGCCGCGCCGCACGCGAATGCCAGGACTTGAACGAGCTCTACAGCAAGCTGGCCGAACAGGTCAGCGACCCACGGGCGCGCGACGCCTTCTTGGGTCAGGCCAGCTTGGTCACCGGCGGCAGCGTGAAGACGGCGGGCAGCACCGCCGGTGCGGCGCCCGGCTCCAAGGGCACGAAAGGCTCGGCGGGTTCGGCCGGTTCAGCCTCGGCCACCGCCATCGGCGGGCCGCTGAACGAGGCGGTCATGGACAAGGCCCAGGTGTTGCTGGCCCAGCATGTCGGGCCCATCGCCAAGGTGCTGGTCAAGCGCGCAGCGGCCGGGACGGACAGCCGGGCGGTGTTCTTCAATCGGCTGGCGGAGGCGGTGAGCGATGCGAAGGCGAGGGAGAAGCTACTGAAGGAGCTCGGCCGATTGCCCTGAGATTCCGGCGGGTTCTCCGGCGCGCTCATCGCCCTTGCCGATGGGGAATAGGACCACGCGAGTCCCCGGCGAATCCGTGAGGACGCCACGCAAGGGCAGGCTGCGGCGTTGTCACGACGCCAAGCGAAGCATGGAAGACGGCGGCAGTTCTTACCATCGCGCCCCGTTCCTGTTTCCTGATTCGCACGATGTTCCGTCCCAGCGTTTTTGTCTGTCTCGCAACTTGCAGCCTGTCTGCCGCCCTCTTGTCCGCCTGCGGAGGCGGTGGAGATGGAGGCAGCCCAACACCCCTCGATACGGCCGGCGCCTGGTTTGCGGACGAGACGGCGAGCGGCGGCTCCGCCGGCATGCTGCTCACCGTGGGGGACACAGCCTATGGCTTTGAAACGCAAGGCTCCGCCGTACGCTACTTCAAGGGTGCCGGCTACAGCTCCGACGGCGAGAACTACACCTTCGGCGCCAGCCGGTATGACGAGGTCAACACCGGCGGGGCGATCACGACCGTCCAGGGAAAGCTGGAAGGCAAGTTCATCCCTGGCACATCACCGAGCAAGCTGTTCATCACCTTCGGGGCCATGGGCGGCGTAGCGAACCAGTTCTCGCCCTTGAGGGCAGACCCGGCCACAGCCAACGTCGCGGCAGTGGCCGATCTGCGGGACTTCGCCGTCCGCTTCCCGTTGACGGCCGGCAGTCTCACCCTGACGGCGCAGTCCGCCACGGCGGCAACGCTGAGCGGGACCGGCGTGAATGGCTGCACCATCAGCGGCACACTGAGCCAGCCGCGCGTCGACCGCAACATTTGGGCGGTCAAGTTGAATCAGACCGTTTGCAGCGATGCGACCCGCAACGGCATCGCCACGACGGGCCTAGCCGTTCTTTACAAGTCCGGCGCCAAGCTCAACCTCCTCATCCTGGGTGAGGACGGTCGCGCCTGGACCCTGGTGTCATCGTCCTACTGAGCATTCGAGCTGCCCTCAGAGCCGCTCAAGCCGCAGCCACGAAATCCCACCGATAGCTGGGCGGCGTCATGCCGCTACCGCACCGGGTGCGCGCACAGGCGACGCCGCAGCCGAACTTGTTGCCATCAGACGCAGGATGGACAGAAGAATTGCGCCGGCGCCATCAACGCCGGGCTACTTCTCGTCGTCCTCCGTGAGCCAGGGACCGTAGCCGTTAACTCGTTTGGGGGTGGCCGGCCTGCGAATCGCGATGCGGCCGGCTCGGGAAGCTGCCAATCCAGTAGACGACCAACGGCCCGATCACGGGATCACGCAGGCCAGTTGGGATCGGGGGCGGGTCATGTGACTTCCAGACCCGAAATCTCAGCAGTTCTCCCATAGATCAACACCTTGAGGCCGCGGTCCTCCGACACATCCCCAAACGCCGCCGGATTCGCCACCCGCTCGACAAAGCTCAGCTCCGGCGCGTTTTCCGCCACCACGTCGCGCAAGAACTCCAACCCCAACTTCGGCGTGTTCAAACACAGCAGCGCCATCCCACCCGGCGCCAGCAGCGACGGCAGCCGCCGCGCCAGCCGCGCGTAGTCCTTGGTCGCGACAAAGCTGCCCTTCTGGAAGCTGGGCGGGTCGCAGATGACGAGGTCGTAAGGCCCGCCGCGGGTCAGCTTGCCCCAAGAGTTGAAGATGTCGTGGGGCAGGAATTTCGCGCCGCGCTCGACACCGTTGAGCGCGTGGTTGCGTCGGCCGATGGCCAGCGCGCCGTCACTCATGTCCACGTTGACGACCTCGGCTGCGCCGGCCTGCAGCGCCACCACGGAGAAGGCGCAGGTGTAGGCGAACAGGTTCAGCACCTTGGCGCCCGGCTGCACGTGCTCGCGCACCCAGCGCCGGCCCTCGGCCATGTCGAGGAACAGCCCGTGGTTCTGGCCGCGCAGCAGGTGCACAAGGTAGCGCGTGCCGGCCTCGGT
>JAEKLF010000213.1 GCA_019509985.1 Burkholderiales bacterium
CTGGCCGCCGGACTGCCGGCACCAACAATGAAGCGACGAATCCCTCTCGACGGCCCTGCATGACACGCTTCTGCCTGCTCCTCGCCCTGCTGGCCGCCACCGCGGCGCACGCGGCGTCCGCGCCCGAGGTCTTCGCGCCCGGCGTCATCTCCGGCCCCGCGCACGAAAGCGCGCCGGCCTTCAGCCCCGATGGCCAGACGCTGTGGTTCAGCCGCAGCGACGGCGCGCAGTCCACCATTCTTGAAGCGCATCGCTCGGGCGACGGCTGGAGCCAGCCCGTCGCCGCGCCCTTCTCCGGCCGCTGGAGCGACATGGAAGCGGCGCTGTCGCCCGACGGGCGCACCCTGGTCTTCGCGTCCAACCGCCCCAAGGCCGAAGGCGGCGCGCCGCTGGATGGTTTCTTCATGGGCCGGCGCCAGCCAGGCGGTGGCGGCAACCTGTGGCGGGTGGAGCGCACGGCCACCGGCTGGAGCACGCCGCGCCGCCTGTCCGACGCCATCAACGCCAGCGACTCGACCTTCGCGCCCTCGCTCGCGGCCGACGGCACGCTCTACTTCATGCGGCCGACGCCGGACGGCAGGCATTTCCGGCTCTACAGCGCCAAGGCCAGCGGCGACGGCTACGAGGCGCCCGAGCCCCTGCCCTTCAGCAGCGGCCAGACCACCGACGTGGACCCGGCCATCGCGCCCGACCAGAGCTACCTCGTCTTCGGCTCCGGCCGCGCGCCGGCCCGCGGCATGGACCTCTTCGTTGTCTTCCGTGAACAGGGCCGCTGGGGCCGGCCGCGGCATCTGGGCGACGTCGTCAACAGCCCCGGCTCCGACGCCGAGCCGCGCCTGTCGCCCGATGGCCGCACGCTCTACTTCTCCAGCGAGCGCCGCGCGCCCGGCGTCGAGGCCGACTGGAACAACGGCAAGTACAACCTCTGGAGCGTGCCGCTGGCACCGCTGCTGGCCGAGTTCGGCCCGGCGCGCGCGGGCGAGATCGCCTTCACGTTGCCGCACCCGGCCGCCGCGCCGCGCGGCGCGACCGAGCTGCGCGTGCTGGCCTGGTATCCGGCCGCGGCCGATGCCGTCGAGCGCGACGTCAATGCCGGCCCGGTGTTCAACGCCGGCCGCGTGGCCGCCGATGCGCCCTGGCGTGATGCGGCGCGGCGCCATCCGCTGGTGCTGCTGTCGCACGGCTTTGGCGGCGCGGGGCGGCAGAAGACCTGGCTGGGCGAGGATCTGGCGCGCGAGGGCTACGTGGCCGTGGCCATCGACCACCCGGGCACCAATGGCGTCGACGGTGTCAACGCCGCCGGGGCCTACGCGCCCTGGGAGCGCGCCGAAGACCTGCGCCGCCTGCTGGACGGCGTGCTGGCCGACCCCACGCTAGGCCCGCGCATCGACCGTGAGCGCGTCGGCGTCACGGGCTTCTCCATCGGCGGCTGGACCTCGGCGTTGCTGCTCGGCGCGCGGGCCGACTTCGAGCGCTTTCGCGCCTTCTGCCGCAGCCCGCAGCGCGACGCGATCTGCAACCGCCAGGTCGAGTTCGACCTGAACTACGAACGCCAGCAAGACGAGCTCAAGCGCGCTGGCGCCGAGGCGCTGCTGGCCGGCGAGCAGGCCGACCACCGCGATGCGCGCATCAAGGCCGGCGTGCTCATCGCGCCGGCGCTGATCCAGGCGCTGCAACCCGACAGCGTCGCGCGCATCGCCGTGCCGCTGCTGATGGTGGCCGGCGATGCCGATGCCGTCGTGCCCACGCTCACCAACGCGGCCTGGCTACAGCCGCGCGTGCCCGGCTCGCGGCTCCAGATCCTGCCCGGCGTCGGCCACTACGACTTCCTGTCGCTGTGCACGCCGGCCGGCCGGGGCATCCTGCCGGCCCTGTGCGAGGAGGCCGGCCCGCCGCGCCGGCTCACGCACGAGCAGACCGTCGAGGCCGTGCTGGACTTCTTCGCGCGCACGCTGCGCTGAGCGGCCCGGCCGCCGCGCCGCGGCCACGTCGGCCAGCAGCAGCTGCAGCGCCAGCGCGGCCAGCAGCACGGGTGCGATCTCGGCCTCGGGGCCGGTGATGAGCTGCAGCGCCGCGGTGTTCGCCGGCGACTGGACGCGCTCAGTGATCCACACCGTCGCGAGGCCGCGCGGCGCAGCGGCGGCGGCGCCCAAGGCCAGGCAGACGGTCGCGACGCTGGGCGGCAGATCGCCCGCGCGCAAGGGTCGAGCGGGCACGCCGGCACGCCACAGCGCGTGCAGGGCGAGGTCGAGCAGCGGCGCGTGGGCCGCATCGGCGAGCACGTCCACCTGGCCGGCGCCGGCCAGCGTGTCGGCGGCGCGGGCCAGGACGGCGCGGTCCAGGCCGCTCAGCGCCTGCGCACTGCGGGCGAGCAGCGGGTGGCCGGTGGACGCATCCTGGCCGGTGGCCAGGCTCTCGGCCAGTGCGCGCTTGAGGCTCTTCACGCCATCAAAGCCCAGCGCGCGGCAGAAGCGGATGACCTGCGGCTGGCTGACCTGGGCCGCCTCGGCCAGGCGCGCGGTGGCGGTCTCCAGCGTGGCGGCGGGGTTGGCGAGCACGACATCGGCGACGCGGCGTTCGCAGCGCGTCAGTCGCTCATAGGCGGCGCGGATCTGCGTGCAGACGGCGCTGGGGGCGGGTGTGTGCAGCGCCAGGTCCAGCGCGCGGGCGGCGCCGGCCCAGACGGTGTCGCCTTCGTCCTGCGGTGCCAGGCGCCGGGCACGTTCGAGCGACACGGCGCACAGCGTGGCCAGGCCGAGGCGCATGCGCAGGGTCTCGGCGGCCAGCTCGGCGTCGTTGACGAGCACCGCGTGGCGCACCGGGCGGTGCAGGCCGGCCAGCGCATCGGCCAACGCGGGCGCAAGCTGGGCCACATCGGCCACGGCCTCGTCGCGCACGTGGGCGCGGCGGCCGTCGCTGTGCAGCAGCAGCGTCTGCAGCCGCCCGCCCTGCCAGCAGGCGAGCAGGCGCGGCCAGGGCTGGGCATCGTCCATCAGCTGCCGAAGAGGTAGCGGTAGCGCCAGCCGAAGGCGGCGATGCCGGCGTAGCACAGCGCCGGCACGCCGAACGAGGCTTGCAGGCCGATGACGTCGGCCAGGTGGCCTTGCACGAGAGGCAGCAGCGCACCGCCGACGATGGCCATGCACAGCAGGCCGGAACCCTGCGCCGTCTGCGCGCCGAGGCGATGCACGGCCATGCTGAAGATCGTCGGGAACATGATGGAGTTGCACAGGCCCACGGCCAGCAGCGCCCACATCGCGACCGGGCCGTGGCTGGTGACGCCAACGCCGATCAACAACACGGCCAGCGCCGCGTGCACGGCCAGCAGCCGGCCCGGCGCCATCACGCGCATGACGGCCACGCCGACGAAGCGGCCGACCATCGCACCGCCCCAGTACAGGCTCAGATAGGGCGCGGCCTGAGCGGCCGTGAGGCCGGCGGCCTCCTGCATGAAGTTGATCAGCAGGCTGCCGATGCTGACCTCGGCGCCGACGTACAAAAAGATGCCGACGACGCCCCAGAACAGATGCGGATGAGCGCGGGCCACGGCGACGGCCGACTCGGTCGTGGGCATGCTCTCGTCGGCGATGCGCGGCAGGCGGGCGACGGCGAACAGGCCCGCCAGCACGAGCAGCGCAACGGCCAGCGCGAGGTAGGGGCCCTTGACGTCGCCACTGCCGGCGCCCGCCGCGGCGGCCGGCAGGATCAACACGCCGAGCGTGGGCGCGACGGCGGTGCCCAGCGAGTTGAAGGCCTGCGTCAAGGTCAGCCGGCTGGACGCCGTGCGCGGGTCGCCGAGCGCGGCGACGTAGGGGTTTGCCGCGACCTGCAGCACGGTGATGCCGGCGGCCAGCACGAAGAAGGCGAACAGGAACAGCGCGTAGCCGGCGCTGGCCGCAGGCAGGAACAGCAGGCAGCCCACGGCCGCGACGACGAGGCCGGCCACCGCGCCGCGCTGGTAGCCCAGCCGCTGGATCAGCCGGCCCGCCGGCAGCGAGACGAGGAAGTAGGCGCCGAAGAAGCAGAACTGCACCAGCATGGCCTGCAGATAGCTCAGCGTGTAGAGCGCCTTCAGGTGCGGGATCAGCACGTCGTTCAGCGCGGTGAGCAGGCCCCACATGAAGAAGAGCAGCGTGACGATGGCCAGAGGCGCGCGGCCGCCCTCAGCAGGCGTCGACAAGGTGGAAATTGAGATCGGGTTCATTCAGTCTTCCATGATTGCTGCGGGCCGAGCGCCGGGCCGCTCCCAAGCCGGCCCGCGCTGGCGATGTGCTTGCCGGTCGAACCGGCATGCATCGCCGCTCCCTTGGGGGACCGGCCAACGTACCCGTTGGACGAGGGGCTTCATCTCGGAAGGGCAACGAAACGGATGGCCTGGCCGCCGCCGGGGGCCAGGCGCAGCGGCAGCATGTCGGTGGACGTCACCGTGCGCTGCTCGGTGACGAGGTCGAAGCGGTGCTGCAGGTCGCGGTAGTCGGCCTGGTCGCCGTCGCGGTAGATCTCGGCGCGGTAGCGGCGGTTGGGGTCGAGGAAGGCCAGCGGCAGCGTCAGGCGTCGCGCGTCGCCGTCGGTGATGGCGCCGACGTACCAGTCCTCGCTGCGCCTGTCCTTGCGGGCGATCGTCGCCAACTCGCCGACCTCGCCGTGGACGACCTTCGTCGTCTCCCAGTCGGTCGGCACGTCCTTGATGAACTGGAAGGCCTTGGGCCAGCGCTCGTAGTGCTCGATCAGGCCCGGCACCATGACGACGGGCGAGTACAGCACCACGTACAGCGCCAGCTGCTTGGCCTGCGTGGAGTTCAGGTGGCGGCCGCGCGCGCCGTCCAGGCTGATGACGCCGGGCGTGAAGTCCATCGGCCCGCTGAGCATGCGCGTGAAGACGAGGTTGGCCTCGTGCTCCACCGGGTTGATGGGGTCGCCCCAGGCGTTGAACTCCTGGCCGCGCGCGCCTTCGCGCGAGAGCCAGTTCGGGTAGGTGCGGCGCAGGCCGGTGTCCTTGACCGGCTCGTGGGTGTCGACCGCGATCCTGTACTTCGCGGCCTCCGTCACCGCGTGCAGGTAGTGGCGCACGCCCTCCTGCGACTCGGTGAAGCCGAAGTGCGTGCCGCCGCCGCTGGCGTTGGCGAACTGCGCGGTGCCGATGTCGGTCACGTAGCCGGACTTGACCGTGTCCACGCCGTGCTTGGCGTAGAGCGCGTAGGCCGCGTTCATCTGCGCCTCGTAGCGCGCCACGTTGCCGCCGGTCTCGTGGTGGCCGATGAGCGTCACGCCCTTGGCCTTGGCGTAGGCGGCGACGGCGGCGAGGTCGAAGTCGGGCATGGCCTTCACGTAGTCGAAGGCGGAGGCGCTGCCGACCCAGTTGCCGTCCCAGCCGAGGTTCCAGCCCTCCACCAGCACGCCACGGAAGCCGTTGGTGGCGGCGAAGTCGATGTGGCGTTTGGCGTTGGCCGTCGTCGCGCCGTGCTTCGGTCCGCTGGACCAGGTCGAACGCTCCAGGTGCATCTCCCACCAGACGCCGGCGAACTTGCCGGGCTTGACCCAGCTGACGTCGCCGAGCTTGTTCGGCTCGTTGAGGTTGAGCTCGAGGTTGGACTCGTACAGCGCGCCGGCTGACTCGGCCACGCGCAGCGTGCGCCAGGGCGTGGTGAAGGCACCGCGCTTCTCGACCGCCGCACCGGTCGCACTCGGCGCGAGCTGGGCGCGCAGCTTCTGGCCGTTGACCTTGCGCACCCACATCGATGCGTAGTCCACCAGCGCCGCCTCGTGCAGCGCGAGGTGCAGGCCGCTGCGGGTGCGCATCGTCAGCGGCGTGTTGGCCAGGCCCACCTCGGCCAGTGGCGTGCGGTTCACCGGGTACTCCAGCACGAGGGCTTCACCGGCCGGAATCCACCAGGCCGTGGCGGGCTCGGCGATGTCGAACTCGGTCAGCTCGTCGCTGATGCGGGCGACGGGCAGCTGCGCCTGCGCGGGCAGCTCGTAGCGGAAGCCGAAGCCGTCGTCGAAGACGCGAAAGCGCAGAGTCATGCGGCGGTCGGCCTGCCCGGGCTGGGTCACGTCGACCTGCAGTTCGCGGTAGCGGTTGCGCACCCAGTGGCTCTCGCCCCAGGGCTGCTCCCAGGTGTCGTCGTGCTCGCAGGTGGCCTGCGCGGCGAGCTTGAAGCCGCCGTCGAGCTGGTGCGCGTTGGCCAGCAGCAGGCCCAGGCGCGAGGCGTTCACCAGCGGCTTGCCGTCGCGCTCGACGCGGTAGGCCAGGCGCCCTTCGCCCGTGGCCTGTACGGTGACGACGAGGCGCTTGTCGGGCGAGGTGACGGTGGCGAGGGTCTCGTCGGCGTGGGCCGCTGCGAAGACCAGTGCAAGGGCGCAGGCAGTGAACAGTCGGAGCATTGGGAATCTCACTGGACGAAGACGCGGTAGCCCCAGGCGGGCAGCGTCAGCGCCGTGCCGTCCTGCAGCAGCACCTCGGCGCCGCCGTTGTCGAAATCGAGGTAGCGGCCCGCATGGTGCGGGCCTTTGAGCACCACGTCCACCGGCTTGTCCGACAGGTTGAAGACCGCCGCGACCTTGTCCTTGGCGTTGCCGCGCACGAAGCTGAAGACTTGTTTGGGCGCGCTGTTGGCCACGGGTTCCATGACGGCGCCGTCCGCGCCGTTCCACAGAGCCGTGCTGCGCTTCTTCAGCGCGATGAGACGGCGGTAAAGGTCTGCCTCGGGCGCCTCCTTCCAGGCGATGGGGTCGCGCTCGAAGAAGGCCAGGCGCTTCCTGTTGCCGGCCTCCTGGCCGTTGTAGATGAGGGGCAGGCCCTCGCTGATGAAGCTCAGCACAGTCACGGCGTTCACCGCGGCGCCGAAGGTCTCGTGCTCGGTGCCTTCCCACGCGTTCTTGTCGTGGTTACTCGTGTAGAGCATGCGGTAGGCGTCACGCGGGTAGAACTTGCGGTTCCACGCGTAGTAGGGGTAGAGCGAGGTCGCGTCGGCGCGGCCCTCGGCGATCAACTTCATCGCGTCCCACCAGGTCCAGGCGTAGGTGGCGTCGAAGGCACGCGCGTGCAGGTCGCGGCTCTCCCACTCGGCGAGCAGGAAGACGGGCTTGATGGCGCGCAACTCCCTGGCGGCCTGCTCCCAGAAGTCGAGAGGCGACAGGCCGGCCGCGTCGACGCGGTAGCCGTCGATGCCGGTCTCGCGCACCCAGTACAGCAGCGCCTGGGTCATGTAGCGGCGCAGGCCGGGCTTGGAATAGTCGAGGTCGATGATGTCGTCCCAGTCGTACCAGGGCGTGGGTCGGAAGTGACCTTGCGCGTCGCGGTCGTACCAGTCGGCGTGGGACTGCACGAGCACGTTGTCCCAGGCCGTGTGGTTGCCGACCCAGTCGAGGATGACGTGCAGGTTCAGCGCATGCGCGGCGGCGACGAAGTGCTTCAGGTCGGCCAGCGTGCCGAGCTCGGGGTTGACGGCGCGGTAGTCACGCACGGCATAGGGGCTGCCCAGCGACCCCTTGCGGTTGACCTCGCCGATGGGGTGGATGGGCATCAGCCAGAGGATGTCGACGCCCAGGTGTTTCAGCCGCGGCAGCTGGGCTTCAGCGGCGCGCAGCGTGCCCTCTGGCGTGAACTGGCGGGTGTTGATCTGGTAGAGCGTCGCGTTGCGCGCCCAGCTGGGGTGCTGGACGTGCACATAGGGTTGGGGCTCGTAGGCAGGCGCAGCGAAGGCGGTGGCACAGCAGCACAGCAGCACAGCGAGCGCGTGGAGAAATCGGGTCACGATGTAGGAATGGCAGTTGACGCGCTTTTGGGTGGGGACCGAGGGCCGAGCGCCGGGCCGCTCCCAAGCCGGCCCGCGGGCGGTGTGCTTGCGGCTCGATGCCGCAAGCATCGCCGTCCCCTCGGGGGACCGGCCGGGCGCGCCCGCGTGCAGCCGGGCGCGACCGGACGAGGGGCTCGTTCTAGAACTTGTAGTTCGCGCCCAGGCGATAGGTCTTGCCGTAGACCACCTTGTTCGTGATCACGTTGCGGTCGGTCGTGTACTCACGGAAGGGCTGGTTGGTCAGGTTGTGGCCCTGGGCCTGAATGGACAGGCCCTTCAGCCAGCCATCCTGGAACTCGTAGCCCACCTGCGCGTCGACGATGGTTTCGCCGTGGATGTAGGTGAACTGTGAGTCGCTGCGGTAGTCCAGCACCTGGCCGATGAAGTCCGAGCGCTTGTAGGCCGCATAGCCCAGTTGCCAGCCGTACTTCTCGTAGTACAGCCGCGCCGACGTGACGTTCTTGGACAGCCCCGGCAGGCCGATGCTGGTGACCTGGTCCTTGAACACCGGGCCGTTCTCGGGGCTGACGAAGCCGCTGGTGGGCAGCTTCACCGAGCTGTTGCTCAGCGAGTGGGAGAGCGTCATGCCGAAGCCATCCAGCCAGCTCGTGAACATGCGGAAGGGCAGGTTGGCCGTCAGCTCCACGCCGCGCAGGTTGCCGCCCTGGCCGTTGACTGGCTGGGTCAGAAAGCCGTTGGTCGAGCCCTTGTACGGGCCTTGCGTGGGCAGCGGCGTGTTGGCGCTGGTGTAGGGCCGGAAATCGAAGGGGCGCGGCACGTTCAGGATGTAGTTGTCCAGCTTCTTGTAGAAGCCGGCCAGGCTGATGTAGCCGTACTTGTCGAAGTACTTCTCGTAGGACACGTCCAGCGCCTTGGCCTTGTAGGGCTTGAGCTTGGGGTTGCCGGCAAAGCCGGTCAGCGCGGGCTCCAGCGCGGTGGCGTTCTGCACCGCGAAGTCGAGGCTGGCCTTCATGTCGTTCAGGTTGGCGCGCGCCACCTGCTCGCCGGCGCCCACGCGCAGCAGCTGCTGGTTGCCGAGCTCGAAGGTCAGGTTCAGGCTGGGCAGCAGGTTGGCGTAGCTGGCGCCGTCGCTGCGGACCGAGTAGGGGCAGGTCTCGACGGTGATGCCCTTGCAGTTGGCCAGGTCCACCTGGTTGCCGCTGCCGGTCTGGTGGGTGTAGACCAGCTGCACGCCCACGTTGCCCGAGTAGGGCA
>JAEKLF010000095.1 GCA_019509985.1 Burkholderiales bacterium
AGCGAGAAGCCGATGGTCGCGAACACCATGCCGGTGAAGCGCCGACCGGTCTGCCATTCGGAGTAGTCGGCCGCGTCGGCGTACATGGCCCACATGACGGCGCAGGTGGGCGCATAGACGATGGCGCCGAGCACTTGCAGGCCCAGCATGCCCCACACGGCCGTCGGCGGCATCAGGTAGAGGCTGCAGGCCGTCAGCGTCGACAGGCCGAAGCCGACGATGCCGATCGCGCGCTTGCCGAATCGCGCCGACAGGCCCATGGACAGCATGATGACGACGATGGTCGTGGCCGTGCCGGTCATGTTGATGATGCTGTTGAACACGTCGGCCACGTTGGAGTGGGCCAGGCTGTCGCGCGTGCCGTGCACGATGTAGCCCAGGCTGTCGGCCAGGCTGCCGGTGCCCGCGGGATCGGGCGTCGTCAGGCCCAGGGTCTCGACGAAGTCGAACATCGAGGCCTTGTCGGCGTAGTGGTGGTAGTAGTTGTAGTGGGCGCCGCCGCGCAGGGCCAGCAGCGCGAAATGGAAGACGGTGTAGAGCACCAGCGCGATCCACGGGCCGTTCTTCAGCAGGTCGGTGAAGTCCTGCGTCGGCGAACTCCTGGTTTCGGCAATGGGCTTGATGCGTTCGCGTGTCGTCAGGAAGGTGACGAGGAAAAGCACCAGGCAGGCCACGGCCCAGATCGTCATCGTCATCTGCCAGCCATGCGCGCGGTCATGCCCCTGCGCGAACTTGGCCACCAGCGGCAGCGTGAAGCCGCCGACGATGAACTGCGCGACGTTGACCGACACGAAGCGGAATGAGTTGAGCTTGGTGCGCTCGTTCAGGTCCGCCGTCATGACCCCGCCCAGCGCGGAGTAGGGCATGTTGTTCATCGAGTACAGCGTCATCAGCAGCGTGTTGGTGATGCCCGCGTAGGCGATGACCATGCCGGTGCTCCAGCCCCAGGCCGGGTCGGGCGTCGTGTAGGCCAGCACCATGACGACGGCCCAGGGCGCGGCCGTCCACAAGACCCAGGGGCGGAACTTGCCCCAGCGCGTGTTCGTGCGGTCCGCCAGCACGCCCATGACGGGGTCGAAGACGGCGTCCCACAGGCGGGGCCACAGCAGGATGGCCGCGGCCGTGCTGGCACTGAGGCCGAACACGTCGGTGTAGAAGTTCAGCTGGAACAGCACCATGGACATGAAGACCAGGTTGGCAGCGGCGTCGCCGGCGCTGTAGCCGGCCTTCTCCAGGAATGACAGGGGTTGCTGGGCCATGGGTTTGTCTCGTGTCGTCGTTTTGGTGTGGCTGGCGGTCTGCGTCGCTCAGGCCTTCGGCTGGTAGCTGAAGTGGTCGAAGTCCGCGTGCCGGCGCGTGCCGGCCAGATCCTGACAGGCGATGCCGATGAAGTTGCCCGTGAAGCCAAAGCTGCTGGCGAAGCCGTTGACGAAGCGGGTCGCGAACTCGTCGCTGAGCATGGCTGTGTCCAGCGCGATGCCGATGGCCTGCCAGTCCTGGCCGTCCTGCCGGATGTGGAACTGGTAGGTGTCGTGGCTGAACTCGACGGCCAGATCCACCGGGCCCTCGGCCAGCGGCAGCGGCGCGCTGGCGGCACTGAGCGCACCATCGCGGTTGACGTGCAGGCAGGCGATGCGCTGGCCGTTGTCGGGGTCGCAGGTCACGTGCAGGTAGGCGTGGTTGCGGGTGTTGTAGTAGGCGACCAGGCCGGCCATCTGGTGGAAGTTCTCGGGCGCGAAGTCCAGGCGTGTCTCGACGCGGCAGTCGAAGTGCTGCTGGCGGCGTGCGACGAGGCTCTGGTCGAACAGGCTCATCAGCGACTCGCGGCCCGTCAGCCGCAGGTGGCCGGGGCGTGCGGTGAGGGAGGCCCAGCTCTCGTCGAAGGGCTTGCGCAGCGAGTTCAGGTGGCCGTTGAAGGTGGCCGAGTCGAAGTCGTCACGTGCCGGCTCCGCGGGGAAGGGGTGGGGCGGCAGGTCGGGTGCGGCCACGTTCAGGCTGGGCTGCTGGCCCGCCTGACCATTCGCGCCGACCACCTCGGGCCAGTCGTCGTCGCGCCACTGGATGCGCTGCAGCGCCGTCTCGCGGCCCAGCGGGCAGTGCAGGCCGGCATAGCCGTCCTCGGGCGCATTGGCGTCGGCGTTGGGGCCGCTCCATTCCAGCGGTCGGCCGCACAGGTGGGCCATGAACCATTCACCGCTGGCGGTCTCGACCAGGCTGGCATGGCCGGAGCGCTGCAGGCCGTCGGTGCGCTTTTGCCAGGCGGTCAGCAGCGGGTTGCCCGGCAGCGTCTCGTAGGGGCCGTCGATGCTGCGCGAGCGGGCCAGCGTGACGGCATGCTCGTAGAAGGTGCCGCCCTCGGCCGTCAGCAGGTAGTACCAGCTGTTGCGGCGGTACAGGTGCGGGCCTTCGACGACGCCCAGTTCGGTGCCGGCGTAGATGTTCTTCACCGGGCCGACGAGGCGCTGCGCCGCGCGGTCGTACTCCTGCAGCAGGATGCCGTTGAAGTGGTGCTTGCCCGGCGTGTGGATCCACTGCTGGTTGACGAGCCACGTTTTTCCAGTGCCAGTGCCGTCCTCGTCGTGGAACAGGCTGGGGTCGAAGCCCGAGCTGTTCAGGTAGATGGGCTCGCTCCAGGGGCCGTCGATGCCGGGCGCGGTGATGAGGTAGTTGTGTGTGTCCTTGAACGCGCCAGCGGTGGAGCGAACGTCCGTGTAGATGAGCCAGAACTGGCCGTGCGCGTAGCTCAGGCAGGGCGCCCAGACGCCGGCGGAGTCGGGGTGGCCGGTCAGGTCGAGCTGGCTCGTGCGCGTGACGGCATAGCCCTGGTGGCGCCAGTGGACGAGGTCGCGCGAATGGTGGATGCGCACGCCTGGCCACCACTCGAAGGTGGAGGTGGCGATGTAGTAGTCGTCGCCCCCCTCACCTGGAACGCGGCAGATGGACGGATCGGCATGGAAGCCCGGCAGGATGGGATTGGCAATCATCGTGGGAGGGTGGCGTTCAGGCGCCATGTTGAGGGCGCGTCTCGGTGGGCTGGTGAAGCAGGGTTGTGGGTGTCCGGTGCCAAGGGCCGCTGCAGGCTGGGCTTCAGCACCGAAAGCGCATGGCGGTCGACGTCGTGGATCGTCGTCGCCGCAAACGGCAGGGCGCAGATGAACCCGCGCTGAAGGCTCGCCGCGGCGGCACTTTGCCCATTACGCAGCCTGAGGAGCGGAATTGGTAGCGCTAGCGGTGGCATCTCGGGTAAACCCCTGCCGCTGCTGCGGCATCTCAGGTGTTCCGGACGCGTTCATGTTCAAGGTCTTGTCTCCGTGGCAGCGCCCTCTGCGGCACTTCTTTCTGGCATGCTGGCGGGCGTAAATGTAGCGCTACCATTCGGAGTCGCGCAAGCCTGGGATTTCGCGGATGAGGCGAGGAGAGCGGATGAGGACGATGGGCAGATGGCTGGTGATGCTGGTGCTGGCGTTGCTGCCGGCCTGGGCTGCGGCCGAGGACGGCGCCGAGCTGTGGCTGCGCTACCGGCCGCTGTCGCAGGCGGCCCGGTCGCAGCTGCAGCGCAGGGCGGCCGCCATCGTGGCGCCGGCGCCCGCATCGCCCACCGTGCTGGCGGCCGTGGCCGAGCTGCAGCGCGGCGTGGCGGGTCTGGCGGGGCGCGAGCCCGCGCTGTCGCAGAAGATCGCGTCGGGCGCGCTGCTGCTGGCGACGCCGGCCTCGCGGCCCGAGCTGGGTCCGCAGCTGCAAGAGCTGGGCGCTGAAGGCTGGCTGCTGCGCAGTACGCGGCTGCAGGGCAGGGAGGTGACGCTGATCGCGGCCAACACCGACATCGGCCTGCTCTACGGCAGCTTCGCCTGGCTGCGCGCCGCGCAGACGGGTGCCGACCTGGCTCGGCTGGACCTGCACTCGGCACCCAGGATCGCGCTGCGCCTGCTCAACCACTGGGACAACCTGGACCGCACGGTGGAACGCGGCTATGCCGGCCAGTCGCTGTGGGACTGGTGGAAGCTGCCCGACATCCGCGATGCGCGCTACGTCGACTACGCGCGCGCCAACGCATCGTTGGGGCTGAACGGCACGGTGCTGAACAACGTCAACGCCAAGGCCGAATCGCTGACCGCGCCCTTCCTCGCCAAGGCCGCGGCGCTGGCCGATGTGTTCCGGCCCTGGGGCATCAAGGTCTGGTTGTCGGCGCGCTTTTCTGCGCCCGTCGAGCTGGGCGGACTGAAGACGGCCGATCCACTGGATCCGGCCGTGCGCGCCTGGTGGCGGGCCAAGGCGGATGAGATCTACCGCGTGATCCCCGACTTCGGCGGCTTCCTCGTCAAGGCCAATTCCGAGGGCCAGCCCGGGCCGCAGGACTACGGCCGCAGCCATGCCGACGGCGCCAACATGCTGGCCGACGCCGTCGCGCCTCACGGCGGCGCCGTGCTGTGGCGGGCCTTCGTCTACGCGCACGAGAACGTGGACGACCGCGCCAAGCAGGCGTTCGCCGAATTCCAGCCGCTGGACGGCCAGTTCGCCGCCAACGTCATCGTGCAGGTCAAGAACGGACCCATCGACTTCCAGCCGCGCGAGCCCTTCCATCCGCTGTTCGGCGCGATGCCGAAAACGCCGCTGGCGCTGGAGCTGCAGATCACCAAGGAGTACCTCGGCTTCTCGACGCATCTCGCCTACCTCGGCCCGCTGTTCGAGGAGGTGCTGCAGGCCGACACCGGGCGTGCGGGCACGGTCGCCCGCAGCGTGCGCGCCATCGCCGGTGTGGCCAACATCGGCACGGACCGCAACTGGTGCGGCTCGCAATTCGACCAGGCCAACTGGTACGCCTTCGGCCGCATGGCCTGGGATCCGGACCTGGGCGCGCGTGCCGTCGCGCAGGACTGGGCGGCGCAGACCTTCACGACGCGCCCAGCCGCGCGTGACGCCATCGTCGAACTGATGCTGATGTCACGCGAGGCCGTCGTCGACTACATGACGCCGCTGGGCCTGCACCACCTGATGGGCACTGGCCATCACCACGGCCCCGCGCCCTGGGTCGACAACCTGGAGCGTCCCGACTGGAATCCGACCTACTACCACCGCGCCGACCGCGGCGGCATCGGCTTCGACCGTTCGCCCACGGGCAGCAATGCCGTCGCCCAGTACGCACCGCCACTCGCCCGGCTTTGGGCGGACCCGCGAACGACGCCCTCCGAGCTGCTGTTGTGGTTCCACCACCTGCCCTGGAACTACGCCATGCCGTCGGGCCGCACGCTGTGGGCGGAGCTGATCGCCCACTACGACCGCGGCGTGGCAGCGGTGGCCGACATGCGCCGGCGCTGGGCCATGCTGCAGCCCGATGTCGACGCGGCTCGCCATGCGGAGGTGGCCGCGTATCTCGCCGTGCAGGAGCGCGAGGCACGCTGGTGGCGCGATGCTTGCATCGCCTATTTCCAGTCCGTGTCGGGCCTGCCGCTACCCGAGGGTGTGCGGCCGCCCGAACACGAGCTGAGCTTTTACAAGGCCTTGCGCTTTGGCTTTGCACCAGGCCGCGGCGGTTGACCATGGAAGATCGCGCAACCATGACCTTGATAGAGAATCACAGCCTCAGCCCGACAGCGTCTGCCTGGCTGCCAAGAACAATGAACACTCGAGGTGCAGATTGAAGCCAAACGTGCGTCAGGGGCGTAGCACCAAGGTCGCCACCATTGCCGACGTGGCCAGTCTGGCCGGCGTGTCGCCAATGACGGTGTCGCGCGTCGTCAATGGCGAGCTCAACGTGCGGCCGGGCACGCGCGAGAAGGTGCAGGCCGCCATTGCGCAATTGAACTACCTGCCCAACCAGGCCGCCCGCCACCTCGCCGGCTCGGAACCCATCCGCATCGGCATGCTCTACATCGACCCGACCGCGGGTTACCTGAACGAGTTCCTCATCGGCCTGCTGAACAAGGCCAGCATGCGCCATGTGCAGCTCATCGTGCAGCGCGGCGAGGCCGCGCGCGAGGGCGAGGAAAAGCCGGTGGCCGAGATGATCGCCAACGGCATCGACGGCCTCATCCTGCCGCCGCCCTTCTGCGATTCGCAGATCCTGCTGAAGCTGGTGGCCGACACCGACACGCCGGCCGTCGTCGTCTCCAGCGGCGCGCCGCCCGAAGCCGTCTGTGCCGTGGGCATCGACGACTACCACGCCGCCTACGAGATGACGCGCCACCTGCTGGCGCTGGGCCATCACCGCCTGGGCTTCATCATCGGCGACCCCTACCAGAGCAGCAGCGCACGCCGCCTCGCCGGCTTCCATGCCGCGATGAACGACGCCGGCCTCAACATCGAGGAGGAAGAGGTCGTCGCGCAGGGCATGTTCACCTACCGCTCGGGCCTGGACGCGGCCGAGACACTGCTGTCGCAGGAGCGCCGGCCGACGGCCATCTTCGCCAGCAACGACGACATGGCTGCGGCCACCGTCGCTATCGCCCACCGCCTGGGTCTGGACGTGCCGAGCGACCTGACCGTGGTGGGCTTCGACGATGCGCCGCTGGCGACGACCATCTGGCCCGAGCTGACCACCGTGCGCCAGCCCATCATGGATATGGCCGGTGCGGCGGTGGACTTGCTGGTGCGCCACATCCGCGCGCGGCGCGGCGGCGAGCCCCTGCCTTGCGAGCACCAGTTGATGGACTTCGAGCTGATCCGCCGCCAGTCCGACGCCGCGCCGCGCCTGCGTCCGCCGCTGAAACGGAGCTCCTCGTCCAAGGAGGACCTTGGCCGATCTTCCTAGGGGAGGGCGGTGCTGTGGCCGGTGACCGGCAAGCACGTCGCCCAAGGCAGGCCGGCCTGGAAACAGCCCGGGCGCTCGGCCCGCGGTCGTACGCGAAATGGATAGTTGTGAAATGAACGAACTTACCGCCATGCGCTTCAAGCGCCTGTTGTTGACCGGCGCTGCCGGCACCCTGGGCCGCATGTTGCGGCCGCGCATGAAACGCTATTGCGACACGTTGCGCGTGTCGGACCTCGCCGCCATGGACCCGGCCGGCGACGGGGAGGAAGTTGTCGTCGCGCCGCTGGAAGATGAGGCCGCGATGTACGCGCTGCTCGACGGCGTGGACGCCGTGCTGCACTTCGGTGGCGT
The DNA here is from genome assembly GCA_019509985.1 of Burkholderiales bacterium. Classification (GTDB taxonomy): domain Bacteria; phylum Pseudomonadota; class Gammaproteobacteria; order Burkholderiales; family Burkholderiaceae_C; genus Pelomonas. The sequence goes on from JAEKLF010000095.1 coordinate 7,100, forward strand.
CTCCATCGAGAAGCCCTTCAGCACGGTGCTGCCGGCCAACATCGTTGGCGCCTACAACCTCTACGAAGCCGCGCGCCGCCGGAACACCCGGCGCATCATCTTCGCCAGTTCCAACCATGTGACCGGCTTCTACGGCCAGGGCGAGACCATCAAGGCCAACGTCGTGCCGCGGCCGGACAGCTACTACGGCCTGTCCAAGGCCTTTGGCGAGAGCCTGGCCCAGTTCTATTTCGACCGTCACGGCCTGGAGACGGTGTCCCTGCGCATCGGCTCCTGCCTGCCCGAGCCGGTCGACCGGCGCCAGTTGTCCAGCTGGCTCAGCCATGACGACATGGAGCGCCTGCTCGTCGCCGCGTTGACCGCGCCCGTCGTCGGCCACAGCATCGTCTACGGCGCCAGCGACAACCGCACGACCTGGTGGGACAACTCGCAGGGCAACCACGTCGGCTACCGCCCGCAGGACAGCTCGGAGCCCTGGCGTGCGGCGGTCGAGGCGCGGCAGGGCCCTGTCGATCCGACCCGTCCCGAAGTGCGCTACCAGGGCGGCGGCTTCGTTGTGCTGGGCCCGTTCGCCTTTGCCGGCCAACCCGGTGCGGAGGGCGCATGAGCATCGAGCGCGGTCCCTGCATCCCCTTCACGCCGGCCTCGCGCCTGCCCGACGCGGCCTTCGAGATCCTGGCGCCCGAAGGCCGCGAGCTGCGCCTGTTCTCGGCCTGCGTCGAGCAACTGGCCACCGGCCTGCAATGGGCCGAAGGCCCGGTCTGGTTCGGCGACGGACGCTACCTGCTCGTCTCCGACATCCCCAACGATCGCATCCTGCGCTGGGACGATTGCAGCGCTACGGTCAGCGAGTTCCGCCGGCCGAGCGGCAATGCCAATGGCCTGGCGCGCGACCTGCAAGGCCGGTTGCTGGCCTGCGAGCACCTGGGCCGGCGCGTCACGCGCACCGAGCATGACGGCCGCGTGACGGTGCTGGCCGACCGGTTCGGCGGCAAGCCGCTGAACTCGCCCAACGACATCACCTGCGCGGCCGACGGGGCCGTCTGGTTCACCGACCCCGACTTCGGCATATCGGGCGACTGGGAGGGCGCGCCGGCTGCGGCCGAGCAGCCACACGGCGTCTACCGCGTCGACCCGCGAACGGGCGAGTTGCAGCGCGTGCTGGACGATCTGGCCGGCCCCAACGGCCTGGCCTTCACGCCCGATGGCAGCCGACTGCTCGTCGTCGAGAGCCGCGCCCAGCCGCATCGCCTGATCTGGTCCTACGCCGTCGACGGCGCGAACCTGAGCGACAAGCGCCTGCTGATCGACGCCGCCGGCCATGGCGCGCTGGACGGCATCGCCGTCGACACGGCGGGCCGCATCTGGTGCGGCTTCGGCGCCAATGGTCAACCGGACGCGGACGCGCAGGCGCTCGACGGCGTGCTTGTCTTTGGCGCCGATGGCCAGCCGCTCGCGCACATCCACCTGCCAGAGCGCTGCGCCAACCTGTGTTTCGGCGGTGCCAAGGGCAATCGCCTCTTCATGGCCAGCAGCCATTCGCTGTACGCCCTCTACGTCAACGCGCGCGGGCTGGTCCGCTGATGGGCGGCGCGGGCGCGAGTGCGCGCGACTACGGTCGCCTGCCCGATGGCCGGCTGGTGCGCGAGTACCGCCTCGACAACGGCCGCGGCCTGGTGCTGACGGCGCTGGACTGGGGCGGCATCGTCACAAGTTTATGGGTGCCCGATGGCTCCGGTCGCAGCGACAACGTCGTGCTGAGCCTGCGCGACCTGGACGCCTATCTGGCCGGTGCCGGCTCGCATCTGGGCGTCATCGCCGGGCGCTACGCGAACCGGATTGCAGGCGCGAGCTTCGAGCTCGACGGCGTGCGCCATCGGCTCGTGGCCAACGATGGCCCGAACTGCCTGCATGGCGGGCCACAGGGCTTCGGCGCGTCGCTGTGGCGGGGTGTGCCGCAACCGGTCGCCGCTGACGGCAGCGTCAGTCTGCTGCTGGAACGCGAGAGCCCCGACGGCGAGATGGGATTTCCCGGCACGCTTCGGGTTGGCGTGCGCTACACGCTGGGCACGGACCAGAGCTGGCGCGTGGACTACGAAGCCCGCTGCGACCGGCCGACGGTCGTCAACCTGACCTCGCATGCCTACTTCAACCTGGCCGGTGCCGAGTCGGGCTCGGCGCTCGACCACCGGCTGACGCTGCACGCCAGCCGCTACACCGAGCCCGACGCGACAGGCGTGCCGGTGCGGCATTGCAGCGTCGACGGCACACCCTTCGACTTCCGCCGCGAGCGCGCCATCGGCGGGGACGTGGGCTACGACCACAACTGGCTGCTGGACCATCCGCTCGACGGCGCACTGCATCTGGCTGCGCGTTTGTGCGACCCGCTCTCCGGTCGTTGGATGGACGTGTTGACGACGGAGCCGGCCATCCAGTTCTATGCCGGCACCTGGCTGGGCGGCTCGCTGACGGGCCCTGGCGGCGCCCGCTACAAGCGCGGCACCGGCGTCTGCCTGGAGACCCAGCACAGCCCCGACTCGCCCAACCGCCCCGTCGGGCCGGACTGGCCGAGCACGGTGCTGCGGCCGGGGGAGGTTTTCCGGTCGACGACGTTGCATCGGTTTGGGAGCTCGCTCGTGAGCTGACGGCGTGTTCGATGGGTTTGCGGCGAAGGGCAAACCTGAGCTTTCGTCGCCGGTTCAGCGTGTGGGCCGCAATGAGCAGTTGCCGGTCAACTGCCGCCGGTCGCGAAGCTCGGCTCTGGCGAACCGCGGCGAGTTGCCCGCTTGCGAGCGATATGGCTGGGCAGCACGTCCGTATCGGTCTTGGGGTGTGCTGACTGCCGACAGCCGACTATCCTCGGCGCGCGAGCGGCTGCACGTCTGCAGCTGCGCAAACAGTCCGGCTACGGGCCGGAAAACCCCAGATGCGAACAACCCCGAATACGGCTGCCGGCACGGTCCATCACCTCGCAATTGACAGCCGGGTGCTCACTGGCAATCTGCTCGGGGATCCGACGCTGCGCGCGATCGACGTCTATGTTCCGGCGGGGCATGATGGCCGCGGGCTGCCGCTGTTGGTCGATGTCGTGGGCTTCACCGCAGGCGGGCCGGCACACACGAACTGGAAGAACTTTGGCGAAAACGTGCCCGAGCGGCTCGACCGATTGATTGCGACCGGGGCCATGCCGCCCGTCGTCGTGGCTTTCCCGGACTGCTTCACCCGCCTTGGCGGCAACCAATATGTGAACTCGGCCGCGGTAGGGCGTTGGGACGATTTCCTGCGGGCCGAGGCAGTGCCGTTCGTCGAAGCCAGCTTCGGCTGCGGCGGGCCCGGCCGGCGGGGCATCTTCGGCAAGTCGAGCGGAGGCTATGGCGCCATGGTCCATGCGCTGCTGCACCCGGACTTCTGGAGCGCGGCGGCCGTGCACTCCGGCGACATGGGGTTCGAGCTTCTCTATCGGCACGAATTCGTTCCCGTGCTTCGAGCGCTTGCCAAGCAGCCCGACATCGGCGCATGGGTCGACGCCTTCTGGCAAGCCAGGAAGGTCAAGGACAGCGACGTGCATATCCTGATGATGCTGGCCCAGGCGGCGAGCTTCGATCCGGATCCCTCAGTGCCCTATGGCGTTCGCTTGCCGGTGACGCTGGATACCTGCGAGCTGATCCCCGAGCGCTGGGCGAACTGGATGGCCTGGGACCCGTTGAGCCTGGTCGAAAAACATGGGCGCGGACTGGCGGCGCTCAAGGCCCTGTACATCGATTGCGGCGATGTCGACCAGTACAACCTGGTGTATGGCGCCAGGCGAATGCACAAGCGGCTTGTCGCCATGGAAGTGGCGCATGTCTACGAGGAATTCGCTGACGACCACACCGCAGTCGACTATCGGATGGACATCAGCCTGCCGATGCTTGCCAAGGCGCTCACCTGAGCAAGGCCGACGCCTGCGCAACATATCGGAGCGGCAATCCATGAACGGCGCAAATCAGGGGAGCGTCGGAAAGCCAGATCGCCGGCCATCGCGCTCGGGACCGTCGCGGCCTTCGTCACTGCCGGCGTGGTGTCGCGGGCCACGCCAGATGGCAACCTCCTCGCGAAGCTCCTCGGAGACCCAACCGGCGCCTCGCGCGGCATGAAGAAGCCGGGGTGAACGCCGCCATGGCGGCGGATGATGATGTCGGTAGGAAGGTTGCCGAGGAGGGTGGATGTCCTCATTGATCGGCCGCCATCACGCCGAAATCAGCGAACTGGTGGCCGCTGATCGCCGAAGCTCCCGGCGAAGCGCACTGGCGTCAACCAAACCTGCGTCAAGGCCATCCTTGAGAGGCTTGTCCATCGATTCGCCGGTTCATCGGGTCGTTGATTAGGGTGCTGAATCAACGGGCTCCAATTGGTCGACCCATCAAGCTGCCTAGGGAAAAACCTGGCAACTTCCCACGCGTCAGGGAATGATCAGCGGCCCGCTTCGGGGTCCTGGCACGGTCCGCCTGTGAACCATCTCGACGGGCATGACGATGTCGCGAGGGCCCTGGTAAGTCTCCCCGCGGCGCTGCGCCTCGATCAGCTGCATCAGGACCTCGACCGCGCGACGACCCATCTCAAGCAGCGGCTGGCGCACCGTCGTCATGCGCAACGTGCGGGCCATCAAGGTGTCGTCGAAACCTGCGATCGAGATGTCCCGAGGAACGCTCAATCCGCAACCCTCCAGTGCGTCGATGCAGCCGAAGGCGATGTCGTCGCTGCCACAACAGACGGCCTCGGGCAACGGCTGACCGCGGTGGCGCTGCAGCCACTCCCCCATGGCCTGCCGACCCCCTTCGAAAGTGAACCACGTGCGGATCACATGGTCGGACGCAATCTCCACCCCGGCTTCGGCATGGGCACGCAGGAAGCCGTCGACCCGGCGGTCCGCGCCCTTCACGTTCACCGGGCCACCCATGCAGAGGATGCGGCGATATCCAAGCCCGAGCATGTGGCGGGCGATGGCGTAGCCACCCGCTTCGTCATCCGCCTCGACGTTCACCTCGGCTCGCAACAGCCTGCCGGCATGGATCGTGACCATGGGGGTGTGCGGTGGTATCCAGGTGGTCGAGTCGTCTTCCAGGTAGGGCGCCAGCACGACGAGTCCATCGGCGCGTCCGTCACACAAGGCGGGGATGCGCTTTGGCGCTTCTTCCCAGCCGCTGAGTGGAAAGATGCATGTGGTCTGGTGTGCCTCTGTCGCGCCCCGCACGACGCCGTTGAACACTTCCAGGAAGTAGAGGTTGGGTTCCTCATTGGCGATGTTGGCAACGAAGCCGATGGCGTTGGTACGTTGGTACGTCAGCGCACGCGCGGTCGCGTTCGGCCGGTAGCGCAAGCGCTCCGCCGCCGCCAGCACGCGCTCACGCGTCTCGACCGACACGCGCGTTGACCCCTTCGCGCCGTTGAGCGCGCAGGACGCGGCCACGTCGGAAACCCCTGCTTCTCGCGCGACGTCGGCGAGCGTGGGCAACTTGTGACGATGGCTCTTTGGTGGCTTGGAAGGCTTGGGTATTGCGGACACTATCCGGTGGGCGGGAAGTACGGGGCGAGGCACTCTAGCACCGGCGTCCCTCCGGCCACCTCACGTACCTCGAGGCACCGCGCCACTGGACGCCTAACCGGGCGCGACATGCTCTGCCCGTCGGCGTCTTGCCGCCCGACCTTCCGGGATCTTGATGCGCATCCCCTGACCATCTTTAAGCGGCGGGCAATCCGTTCTGGTCTTCCCTAGTTAGTCCGAGAGTCGAACAATATAGGATGCTCGCGCGGCACGGCCGCAATCATTTTCCCCAGATGATTCGGCGTCAAATCAAGTGCGCATCTTCCAGGTGTTCTATGTCCACATTCACTTCGAACATGCTCGTCTCTTCGGCGGATTCATCGGCTACAAGTGCGGGCCGCGCTTTACAAGACCGCCTTCCACGTCACGACGTGGGGCACGACCGATTTGCGGTGAGAGACGGGATCGGCGAGTCCGGCTCCGAAGGTCGCCCCAGTCCGCCAACCGGCTCGAGCGCCTGGGACTGCCTGGGCGCGGCAACGACCGAAGCAGGCTTCTTGGCGAATGCGAATCTCATGGCCGAGCGCCTCTTGCCCTTCGGGTATGACATCGCCATGGTCGGGCCCCGGTGGTATGCAGCGCAGGCGTCAGCTTCGGGCTACCGACCGTTTGCACCGTTGGAATTGGATGCCCATGGCCGACCGCAGCCCGCGGCAGACCGGTTCCCGAGCGCCATGGAAGGGCTCGGCTTCGCTCCGCTCGCATCTCGGGTTCACCGCCTCGGCTTGCGTTTCGGTGTGCACCTGATGCGCGGCATCCCCTGCCAGGCGGTGGGGCGGGGTTTGTCGATCGCCGGCAGCCAATGGGGTTGCGATGAGATCGCCAACCCCGACTCGACTTGCGCCTGGAACACCGACATGTGCGGCATCAAACTTGACCACCCGGGCGCCTTTGATTGGTACCGTGCCTGGTTGACTCAGCTCGCAGCATGCGGCGTAGACGCGGTCACTGTTGACGACCTCGCGTCACCGAACGGACAAGCTGGAGAAGTTGCCTTGATCCGCTGCGCGATCGACGCCATCGGCCGCCCCATCGAATTGACCTTGTCATCCAGCGCGGCGTCGCGGTATCAGAGCCGACCTTCACAGCCGCGTGTCTAATCGCGGAGCCTGGTCAATGACGCCAAGTCATACCGAGCTTCCGCTCTCGAAACGACGCTGGCGGCCATCAAGCCTGCTGCGAGCGGCAAAGAACTGCCTGTAGCTTCTCTTTGTTCAGGCGCAAAAAAAAGCGGCGGTCCGCTCGCGCAGGCCGCCGCAAGAGACAGGACGCCCACCAGCCCGGGCGTCCGACCAGAGACTCAAGTGGGCATGTGCCCTCCGCGCAAATGCCTGAGGAGCGCGCCGACGCCAAAGGTCCACGCCGGGATCGCGTCGCTGCGTTGTACGGTGTTGACCAGCGCCCCCAGCGCCGGGCTTGAGATGGTCACGCGGTCGCCCAACTGGTGCGTGAAGCCGGCGCCCGGCGCGCCGCGGTCCTGGATGGGCGAGAACATGGTGCCGAGGAACAGCATGAAGCCGTCCGGGTACTGGTGGTGCGGGCCGCAGGTGTGGCGCACCAGTTCCAGCGGGTCGCGGCTGATCTCCTGCATGCGGCTGATGCCCTCCAGCACGAAACCGTCGTCCGCGCCGTCGATGCGCAGGCCGACCTCGGCGGCGCGCACCGTGTCCAGCGTGAAGCGCTCATCGAACAGGCGGATGAAGGGGCCGATGGCGCAGGAGCCGTTGTTGTCCTTGGCCTTGCCGAGCAGCAGCGCGCTGCGGCCCTCGATGTCGCGCAGGTTGACGTCGTTGCCCAGCGTGGCGCCGACGACCTCGGCGCGGCCGTTGACGGCCAGCACGACCTCGGGCTCGGGGTTGTTCCACTGCGAGTCCGGATGCAGGCCGACGGCCGCGCCAAAGCCCACCGCCGACATCGGTTGGGCCTTGGTGAAGACCTCGGCGTCCGGCCCCAGGCCCACCTCCAGGTAGGGCGACCATGCGCCGCGGGCCATGAAGTCGGCCTTGAGGCGCTGGGCCGCCTCGGAGCCGGGGCGGATGGCGGACAGGTCGCCGCCGAGCGTCGCCTGCAGCTGCTCGCGCAGCGCATGGGCCCGCGCCGCGTCGCCGCCGGCCTGGGCCTCGATGACGCGCTCCAGCAGGCTGACGGCGAAGGTCACGCCGCAGGCCTTGATGGCTTGCAGGTCGCACGGCGCCAGCAGCCGGGGCAGGGTGGCGTCGGGCTGCGCCGAAACTGCGTTGTCCAGCACGGCCTCGGCCCGGGCGAGCGCCACGCCGGGGGCGCGCCGGGCGATGTCCAGTACCTCGGGATGGTCCAGCAATTCGGCCATCGTGCGCGCATGGGCGGACAGGTCGATCAGCTCGCCGTGCCGCATGGCCACGATGGCGGGGCCGGCAGTGTCATTGCGCCAGACGCGGCCGAGCAGCAGCGCATCGTCGGCATCCGTGGGCAGGAAATGGTTGAACGCCTGATTCATTGTCTTGAATTGTGAGCGCTACCGGACTTGCCGCCAAGTCGATGACCCCTCAAGGCAGGGGCCGATCAGGACAAGATGAGGTAGGCGGGGTAGCGCTGCTGGATCTCGTCTACCGAGGCGAGGGTGCCGGACAGATGCTCGCGCACGGCGAGCTGGGCGCCTTGCGCATCACCCGACTCAATGGCGAGCAGGATGGCCTGGTGGCCGGCCAGGATGGACTCGGCCTTGCCCTCGGTCGGCGCATGCAGCAGGCGCAGCCGGTCGATGTGGCCCGACATGCGGGTCACCACCGACCACAGCCGAGGCAGGCCCGCGGCGACGTACATCAGCCGGTGGAATTCCTTGTCGGCCGCGATGAAGGCGGGGTAATCCTTGCTGGCGGCGAGGCCCACCTGGCGCGCCAGCTGGGCGCGCAGGTCGTCGATCACTGCCTGGTCGTGCGAAACGGCCAGCAGGCCGGCGATCTCGATTTCGATGGAGCGGCGCAGGAAGTGCGCTTCGCGCGCTGCCGGCACGTCGATGCGGCTGACCTGCGTCGTGTACTGCGCCCGGATCATCACCAGGCCCTCTTCACTGAGCCGGATGAGGGCGTCGCGCACGGGGGTCTGGCTGACGCCGAACTGCTGGGCCAGCACGGAGCGATCGAGGGCGCTGCCGGGCTCCAGCTCCAGCGAAATGATGGCAGCGCGAAGCGCCTCGACGACCTGCGGCGCCGCGTGGCGGGTGGGATCTAGCGTGAAGTTCATTTCGGATTGAAGGCCCAATCTGCCGCTGGCGCGCGAATGATGGGCGCCATTGTCATCGGGTGTGGAACGCATGCCGAACGGCGTCGGCAAGTCGGGCGGGCGTTCAGCAGATGGGCGTCAAGGGGTGCGATCGGTGAGCGACGAAGCGCTGCTGAGAGCGCTACCCGCGTTGCGAAAGAGTGGCGAGGCCCGGGCGAATTTCTTCCTTCTTGCCCACTAATACATTAGTACACACCCTCGTTGACGATGCCTGGATGTGCTCGTAAATTGAAAAATGTGCGCGCTACCATTTCTTGATGAGGCGGCTTTTCGCCGCGGTTGGCGCCGGATCACAGAACCCATAAGGAGACATTCATGAGCAAGTCCTTCATGCGACCGACGCGTCGCGCCCACCGGCAGTTGGCCTTGGGCGGCACGCTGCTGGCCGGCCTGATCGCGCAGGCCTATGCGCAGACAGCGCCGGCGGCACCAGCCCAGCAGCAGCTGGACACGGTCGTCGTCACCGGCATCCGCAGCGCCTTGACGGCCTCGGCGCTTGCCAAGCGCGAAAACATCGGCCTGTCAGACTCCATCCACGCCGAAGACATCGGCAAGTTCCCGGACAACAACCTGGCCGAGTCGATCTCGCGCATTCCGGGCGTCCAGGTGAACCGGGATGTGACGGGCGAAGGCTTGAACATCCAGGTGCGGGGCCTGGGCTCCAACTTCACGCGCATCCTGATGAACGGCAACCCTGTCGCGTCTGCCTCGACAAGCTTCACCAGTGCCGGCAACGCCAACCGCGAAGTCGACCTGGACTTCATGCCGGGCGACCTGTTCTCGCGCATCACCGTGTCAAAGAGCCCCACGGCCGGGATGCTGGAGGGCGCCATCGCTGGCGTCGTGAACATGCGCAACGCCCGCCCGTTCGACAAGCCGGGCACGCGTGGCACGGTCAAGCTGCAACTGGCCAAGAACGACCCGGCGCCCGATCCCAGCACACGCGGCACGGCGATCTTCAGCACGACCTTCGGCGACACCTTCGGCGTGCTGGCCGGCGTGTCCTTCGCCCGCAACAAGATCACCACGCGCGGCTTCGAGGACGGTACGGACTGGGTCACGCCCCGCCTGACCAACCCTTTGCAGACCGGTGCGGGGACTTCCACCACCAACGGTGCCTGGGGCATCCCGACGGCTGTGCCTGCCGCGGCCGCAGGCACCTATGGCTCGAACACATTGACCGCCGGCCAGCCCATCAACATGGCCCTGCTGCAGCAGCTGAACCCCGGCGCCACCATCCAGCAGATTGACAATGGCTATATGCCGCGCCTGCCGCGGCCGGTGAACTTTTCGGGTGAGCGCAACCGTAACAACGGCCTGCTGAGCTTCGAGTTCCGCCCGGCGGCAGAGTTCGACGCCTACCTTGATCTGCTCGCCGGCAGCAAGACCAGCAAGCAGCAACGTGCCGACTTCGACATCAACGTCCGCAACAGCGCCGTCATTCCTTCGGCAATGACCTATGACCGCAGCGACTGCGGGTTCTACTGCTTCGTGACGGGCGGCACCCTCCTCAACGGCACCGGCTTCCTCGAATACCGCCGGATGGACGAGAGGAGCAGCTTCAACTCGGTGAACCCGGGCTTCGAATGGCGCATCTCCGACAAGTGGACGCTGGACGCTCAGGCCAATCAGGCCAGCAGCAGATTCAGCCGCCTCGCCCCCACGATTCTGGTCCCGACCGACGCGGCCAAGCCCTTCACGGTGAACATCGGCTCCAACGGCAAATTCCCGGTCTACACGCCCAACGGCTTCGACCCGAACAGCCCGGCCGGCTACACCTGGGACCACCACGGCAACGCGACGGGCGCGCAGATCAGCGTCAACCGCGAAGACCGCCTGATCAAGACCAGGGGTGCACGCTGGAATCTGGCCTGGGGTGACGACAGCTTCACCGTCAAGGGCGGCATGGCCTATGACACCTACCACCGCCTGATCACGCCGTACAACGACGATGGCCGTCTGCAGAACGTCGTCTGCGGTGGCAACCTGAACGTGCGCATGTTCTCGCCCAACACCACCAACCCCAATGGTTGCTCGGTCGTTCCGATCACGGCCAACCCGGCGACGCAATACCCGGGCTACGGTAGCGGTGCGACGGCTGGCGGGCCCGCGCTGGCCTACCAGGGCTCGGCCGTGCCTGACATTTCCAAGTACCTGATTCCCGGCCCCAACGGTTTCGTGGTGATCGACTGGAGCCGCTTCGCCGGGGCCACCAACTACGACAGCATCACCGCGAACATGGCCCAGATCGCCGGCAGCAACGCCCTCAGCGGTGCGTCCCCGCAGGACTTCACTGAGAACGTCTTCGGCAACTACATCGAGGTTTCCGGCCAGACGCACGTCTTCGACCGCCTGCTGCGCTATGACGCCGGCCTGCGCCGCACGCACACCATGCAGACCGTCGGCGCGTACACCGGCAATGTGGCCGATCCGCGCAGTGCAAGCCAGACCAACGGCGGCCTGTACCCTTACCTCGTCACGGAGACGACGGGCGGCACTTCGTACAACAACACCCTGCCCAGCGGCACGGTCGCCTACAACCTGACCGACGACATGATCGTCCGCGCGGCCGCTTCGAAGGCCATCACCCGTGCCGACCCCAAGGCGCTGCAGCCGCTGAGGGCGACGTCCAATGACGTGGCCCTGTCCAACGCCACCGCCACCAACCCGGGGCTCAAGCCCTTCGAGTCCAAGAACCTGGACTTCGGCTGGGAGTGGTACACGGACAAGAAGGGCAGCTATGTCGCGGCGGCCTATTTCGACAAGAAGATCAAGAACTTCCCGCGCACTGTCGTGCGCCAGCTGACGCTGTCGCAGATCCGCCAGGAGTTCGGTGCCGACTCGCTGCAGTACGCGGCGGGCAGCGCGATCGACCTGGCGGTGACTGCGGCCGGCGGGCCCGACAAGTTCAACATTCCGCTGTCGCAGCCGGTCAACACGGCTGACGTCCTGAAGCTGAAGGGCTGGGAGTTGAGCTGGGCGCAGTCACTGGACCGCTTCCTGCCAATCAACGGCTTCGGCTTCTACGCCAACTACACCCGCACCAAGCAGGACGCAGGTACCAGCGGCCAGGTGCCGATTGGCGCGGCCCCGTATACGGCCAATCTGACCGTGTACTTCGAGAACAGCCGCGGCTCCATCCGCCTGAGCAACAGCTACCAGGCCCGGACTCCGTTTGAGTCGAAGAACACGGATTCCATCCCTTCCGGCACCCTCCTCAAGTACAACAAGGCCTACTTCCAGGCGGACCTCTCGACCCGGCTCGAAATCGGCGACTGGGTGGGCTGGAAGCAGGGCGTGTCGCTCAACTTTGACGTTGCCAACCTGAACAAGGCCACGCAGAAGTCCTACATCCAGGAAGAGCTTGCCGTGCGTGGTTACTTTGACCCGGGCCGTACCTACCAGCTGACCGCTCAGATGAAGTTCTGACCCGAGGCAGCCAGCCAAGGCAAAAGGAGCGCATTTGCGCTCCTTTCTTATGCGTGCCAGGGGAAAAGGGTCGGGGCGACACGATCAGCGCTTTTGGTCGCAGCGCCGCTCCAGCCACTCCACCGGGAAAGCATCGGCCATGGCCTGGTAACCGGCCATCGACGGGTGCAGGCCGTCGTTGTCGACCTCGCGTTTCAGGTGTGAGGGGCGGACAGGGTCGCGCATGAGGGCGTCGAAGTCCACCACGCCGTCGAAGCGGCCGGGCTGACGAATCCAGGTGTTCAGCGACTGGCGGTCGGCCTCGTTCTCCACTTGGGGCTGGTAGTAGCCGCTGCCACCGTAAGGCATGACGGTGGACACGAACAGGCAGACGCCGCGTTCACGCGCCTGGCGAGCCAACGTCGCCAGGCCCTTTTGCAGCTCGGCCAGCAGCGCGGCGCGGGACTCCGGCGTCGTCACGCGCTGGCGATGGCTGACGCCCAGGTCGTTGACGCCCACGAGCAGCACCACATGGGTGACGCCGCTGCGTGCCAGTGCGTCGCGGTCGAAGCGCGACATCAGGCTCGGGCCCAGGCCGTCCTGCAGGATGCGGTTGCCGCCAATGCCGGTGTTGACGACGGCCGCCGCGCGGCCCAGAGCGGCCAGCCGGCGGGCGAGAGCGTCGGTCCAGCGCAGGTAGCTGCCGGGCGGCACGCCGTAGCCGTCGGTGATGGAGTCACCGATCGCGACCAGCACGGGCTGAGGTTGGCGTGGGCTCACATCCACGGCCGCCAACTGCCACCAGCCGTCGCGTGGCACCGCGTCGGGCCAGTCGCTGGCATCGGCCTGATTGCCGGCCACCGCCCAGCTGCTGATGCGCGAGCCCGGGTGCACGGTCGCCCAGGCCGGCGCCGCGGCGACATGCATCTGCACGGCCACGTCGGCCAGTTGCGGCAGGGCGAGTGCGACGGGGTCGCTCCAGGCCTCGGTGCCGGGCGCCAGGCTCAGCTCACGCCGACCCTGGAAGCTCAACGGCCGCAGGCTGCCGGCTTCCAGCATGGGCCGCCCCGCCTGCGTGCCCGGCTGCACCCGGGCCACGCTGGCCGCGCCCAGCTGCAACGGCTCGCGCCCGAACAGGTTGCTGATGCGCACCCGAACCGTGTCGCCCGCGACGGCCGTCCGCACCACCTGCCGCAGGCTCACGTCGTGCAGCGGCTGGCGCCACTCGGGCGGTACGGGGCTGGCGTCGGCCGCTGGCGGGCCCTGTTCCAGTTGGGCGCTGCCCCAGGCGGCCACCCAGTCGTTGCCGGCCGGCGTGCGCTGCGGCGCACTGGCGCAGCCGGCCAGCAGCAATGAGGCTAGGAAACTGGTCGACGCGTCGCGGAGTCGGTCTCGGCGCTGTGTGTTCATGCGGCGTTCATGGGTGGATATCGGTAAATGATATCGCTACCAATTGCGCCGACCTCACTTGGCGAACCAACTCGAGATACTGTATAAATACACAGCGCAACGAATCGAGGCCCGCCATGCACAGCCCATATCGCCAGAACTACACACCGACCCGCCCACTGCCGCAATGGCTGCGGCGCATCATCAGCTGGCTGTGAGCGGCCTGCGCCGGGCGGGAGCCCGGCGCCTGTCCGATGCGTGGGCTCAGGCCGCGCCGGACTCGCTCGACGCCGTCGCGCCGCCGCTCTGCACGGCATGCCGCGCGTAAGGTAGCTGGCGGAAATGGGACATTCCGGCCGTTTCCGCGCACTCAACGGCCTCTTGTGCATGGGGAGCCGTTTGGGGCTGATGCGGCGCCGTCGCGAATTCTTGCTGTAGACGCTGCAGCAAATCTGCGCGGTTGGGCAGCGGCGCGCCGCAGGAGCAGCGTGACGCGATGGCGCGGTCGAGCGCGCCTTCGAGGCCATTGCATTGCACCGAGAAGGAGGTGTGGCGCGGGTGGCCGCAATGATCCTTCCAGGTTGCGACGACACGCAGCACCGGCCCCGTCGAGCGCGTCACCCACTCGAAGCGGATGCCCGCCGTGCGGGTGCGGCTGCGCCACATCAGCCGGCCCATGCTGCTGCCGCCCGGCGGGCGGTGGCGTTCGATGCCCTGGTGGTCGTTCAGATGCCGCTCGGCCATTGCGGCGTGGGCCATGGAGGTGGAGGCTTCCATGGGCATCACCCACCTGCGGCGCGGCGGGCGCGCACCAACATCGGGACCCGAACGAAACATTCCTGGATTGCCATTGCTTAACTCCTGAAAGGCAAGGGAAGACGTGGGCCTGTTGGGCAAACGGCGCGCCACCCCCTGGGCCGTCCCCTATGGCGGCCGGCCGCCGCCGTTAGCCGGCCCTAGCCACGGCCACGGCGCAGCAGGTCCTTGCGGCGCGAGGCGTCCAGCCCGGGCGTGCCATGCAGGTCGGTGTCGACGAGGCCGGCGTCGAGGTCGCGCTTGGCCTGCCTGATGACCGGGTTGGGCTTGGCCGCCGTGCCGTTGACGGCCTGGTCGCGCTCGTGCGGCAGTGGCAGCTCGTCGCGTTGGTCGGGCTGGTTGGTGTCGCCCGTGGCGACGTTGGGCTTGCGGCCGGCCGTCGCGGGGGCCTTGGCGATGGGTTGCTTGGCTTTCATGTTGAACTCCTTGTTCAGAGCAGCGGCTCGACAAGGCGCGCAAAGCCTTCGAGCAGGCGCTGGCCGATGCCGCGGTGGCCCCAGCGTTCGGCGTCCACGGCCTGGGAGGCGGCCAGGTCGCGGGCGAACAGGGCCTGCATGTCCTGGCCGAAGTCGTCGCCCAGCACGATGACGTCGATCTCGTTGTTGCCGATGATGCTGCGCCAGTCGAGATTGCTGGAACCGACGCTGGAATAGACGCCGTCGACGACGGCCGTCTTGGCATGCATGACGGCCTGCGACATCTCGTGGATTCGTACGCCGGCCTCCAGCAGCTGCGTGTAGCGCGAGCGCGCTGCGGCCAGCACCAGCGTCACGTCGCTGCGGCCCGGCAGCACCAACGTGACGCTGACGCCGCGTCTGGCGGCATCGCACAGCGCCTGGATCAGCTCGCGCCCGGGTGCGAAATAGGCCATGGTCAGCTGCACGCTGCGCTGGGCCGCGCCAATGGCGCGCAGCAGCCCCGTGTAGCTCGGGTTGATGCCGTTCGCCGGGTCGCCGGCCACCAGCTTCACAACGCGCTGGCCCGGCGCGGCGATGCGCGGCGGCGGCCCCGGCGGCAGCGTGCCCTCGCAGCCCTGGCGGTCCCAGGACTCGCGGAACACGGTGGCCAGCGCGGTGACGACGGGACCGCGCAGCTCCACTTGCGTGTCGCGCCAGCCGTGGCGGTCGGCGTCGTCCGGCGGCCGGCGACGGCGACCGCTGCCGAACGAGCCCTCGGCGTAGACATTGCTGAGGTTGATGCCGCCGATGTAGGCGACGTCGCTGTCGGCGGCCAGCAGCTTGCGGTGGTTGCGCTGCACCAGGCCCCAGTGGCCGGGCCGCTCCAGCGGGTTCAGCGGGTTGAAGGCACAGACGGCGATGCCGCCCTGGCGCAGATGGTCGAAGAAGGCGCGTTCGGTGCTGAGCGAGCCGAGGCTGTCGTACATCAGCGCCACGTTGACGCCCTCGGCGGCCTTGCGCAGCAGCAGCTCGCCGATCTCGGCGGCGACGCCGTCGCCTTCGACGATGTAGAACTCCACCAGCAGGCGGTGGCGCGCGGCGTTGATGGCCGCCTTCATTGCCGCGAAGGTGGCCGGCCCGTCGACGAGCAGCCTGGCCGTGTTGCCGCGCAGCAGTTGCGCGTCGCCTTCGGCGGCGAGCACACCCAGATGACGCTCGAACAGCGCGCCATTGCCTTCGCTGCGCACGCGGGCGAGGTCGCGGGCCTCGGCCGACGCCGTCACGGGCCCGTCGCGGTCCTGCAGCGCGATGCGTTCGGCGGCCTGGCGTGGCGGCAACGGCGCCACGGGCCGGCTGGATTCCAGCAGGCTGCCGCAGGCCACCGTGCCGGTCAGAAGAAACATCGCCACCAAGGCCCAGACCAAGCCACCCTGGCGCCGGCCGCGAGATTGCTTCATGAGGTCTCTTGCTCGTGCGCCAATGCAGTCAACGGCGCAGAGCAACCGGCATGCCCGCTGGTCGCCGGCTCAGTGGGGCGGCACGCCGCCCAGCGGCGGCGCCGCGGGTGCGCCCGGCACGCTCGGTGGCGGCTGGGCCGGCGTGCTGGGCCGCTCCTCCAGGCCTGCGCCGGGGTCTTCCTCGCCGGCGACCGACTTGTCATCGGGGCGGGCACCGGGCACATGGGGCGGCGGCTGGGATTGGGGCTTGGAGGCATTCATGGCGGCTCCAGTGGCTGAATCGAGGGAAACTTTGACGCGAGCAAGCCGGATGCCCGGCGGGCACGCCGCTCGCCCCACGCCTGCATGCCCTACACCCTGTTCGACTCGCCGCACCCGCCGGGGCAGGACGAAGACCTGCGCCAGGCGCTGCTGCTGTCGCTGGGCCTGTGCGAGACCAGCCGCGAAGCGGCATTCGACGGACTCACGCTGGCCGCTTCCGTAGCCACCGGCTGTCCGATGGCGCTGCTGGGCATGTTCAACCACGGCCGGCCGGGCTTCAAGGCCCAGCACGGCATGGCGGATGACGCCGCGCTGCAGGCGTCGCTGCTGACGCTGTGCGCCGGCAGGCCCCAGGGTGGCGAGCATGACGGCGACGGCCTGCGCCACTGCGGCCTGCGTTATCTGGTCAGCGAGCCGGTGCGGCTGGAAGGCGTCGCCATGGGCGCCCTGTGCGTGGCCGACAGCCAGCCGCACACCTTGCTGTCCGACGAGGCGCGCCAGGCGTTGCGTGGCCTGGCCGATGCCGCCGAGGCCCTGCTGGCCGCCCGCCGCTCCGAATTGGAGCCGCATGCCCAGGCGCTGCGCCGCCGCCAGGCGCTGCTGGTGCGCGCCACGCACGAGATGCGCACGCCACTGAACGCCATCCTTGGCTTCGCGCAACTGTTGCAGATGGAACCTGGGCTCGCCGGCACGCGCAACGTGATCTGGCTCAAACACATCGAGGCCGCGTCGCACCAGCTGCTGGTGTTGATCGAGAACATGCTGGGCCTGGCGCGCCAGGCGGTACTGACGGCGCTGCCGAATGGACAGAAACCCCCCGTCCAGGACTGAGCCAGGGTCAGGTCGACTTTGCGGCAAATATTGCCGGTCAGGTCATGCCCGGCACGATCAAGCGCCTCATAACGTGACAGTTCAGCTGGCGCTAATCAGCAAGCTGCATGCCCAGATGGTTTACATGCAGATACACCCGCTGCCTGCTCGCGATAAAGCACGCTAGGCTTTGTATTGATGACAATGACAGGGTCTACGCCCATGTCAGTAACAGCCCAGAAGGAAAACGACGCACATGCCGCATGCCCTGGTGGTGGACGACGATCCTGATTCGGCCGCCTCGCTGCGCTCGCTGATCGCGGGCGAGCAATTCACCGTGGCGGTCGCGCACAACCTGCGCGATGCGCGCCGGCAAATCTCGCTGCAGCAACCCGACATCCTGCTGCTGGACCTGCGCCTGCCCGACGGCAACGGCCTGGACCTGCTGGCCGACCCCAAGCTGGTGGCCGATTCCGAGGTCGTGCTGTGTACCGGACACGCCAACCTCGAGACCTCCATCCAGGCGCTGCGCCTGGGTGCGGCCGACTACCTCATCAAGCCCGTCAACCTCAAGCAGCTGCAGGGCGTGCTGTCGCGCATCATGAAGCCGGCCGCGCTGCAGGCCGAGGTGCAGGACCTGACGGCCAACCTGGCGGAGTCCGGGCATTTCGGCCACCTGTGGGGTCGCAGCGCGCCCATGCAGCGCATCTACGAGCAGATCTCGCGTGTGGCGGGCACCAGCGTGTCGGTCTTCATCACCGGCGAATCCGGCACCGGCAAGGAGGTGGTCGCGCAGACCGTGCACGATCTCAGCCGCCGCCGCAAGCGCCCCTTCCTCGCGGTCAACTGCGGTGCCATCAGCCCCAACCTGATCGAGAGCGAGATCTTCGGCCACGAGAAGGGCAGCTTCACTGGCGCCGAGCGCCAGCACCAGGGCTTCTTCGAGCGCGCCAGCGGCGGCACGCTGTTCCTCGACGAAATCACCGAGATGCCGCTGGAGCTGCAGGTGAAGCTGCTGCGCGTGCTGGAGACCGGGCGCTTCATGCGCGTGGGCAGCACCACCAGCCAGGAAACCGACGTGCGCATCATCGCGGCCACCAACCGCTCGCCCTACCAGGCCGTCGCCTCGGGCAAGCTGCGCGAGGACCTGCTCTACCGCCTCAACATCTTCCCCATCGAGCTGCCGCCGCTGCGCGAGCGCGCGGCCGACATCCCCTTGCTGGCCAACCATTTCCTGGCCGCCATCAGCGAGCAGGAAGGCCAGGTGCGGCGTTTCTCGCCCGAGGGCCTGGCAGCCCTCGCCGAATATCCCTGGCCGGGCAATGTGCGCGAGTTGCGCAATGCCGTGCAGCGGGCCTACGTCATGGAGCAGGGCGAGTTCATCGACGCCACCTGGCTGCCCAATGTCGACCGCGCCGGCGGCCTCTCGGGCTGGGGCGCCCTCGGTGGCCCGCAGGAGCCACCGGGCTCGGCGGCCGCTCACCAGGAGCCACGCCCAGCCCTGCCCGACACCCAGCCCAGCGACGCGGGCGTGCCCAGCATCACGCTGCCCATCGGCTCCAGCGTCGCCCAGGCCGAGCGTGCTCTGATGCTGGCGACGCTGCGTCATTTCAACCACCACAAGGAACGCACCGCCGCGGCCCTGGGGATCAGCCTGAAGACGCTCTACAACCGGCTCAAGGAATACGCGGCCGAGGGCTCGCCGCCGGTCGACCTCACGTCCAACCGCGGCGACTAGCACGGCGCCGCGCGGCGCGGCCCGCCGATTGCCCCTGGCGGGTTCCACCCACGCCATTGGAAGGAACCGCCATGAATCACGCCGACTTGTACGACGACGCGGCTGCCGCCTCGCGCCGCGGCCTGAAGAAGGCGCGCCGTGCCGCGCGCCACAGCCTCATCCAGCTCAGCGAGGGCGTGGAAGACCTGCAGGACGCCGTGGCGCCCGTGCTGCGCCAGGCGCGTTCACGCGCCGTCGACGCATCCCAACGGACGCTGGGCTATGTGCGCGAGGAGCCCGTGCGCTCGGCACTGGCGGTCGTGGCCGTGGGCACGCTGGTCTACGCGCTGGCGCGCCTGATGAGCCCGCGCAACGCGCATTGATGGACGCCGCACCGGCGGCGGCGCGCCGGTCCATGCCCGCGCCCTTCGCCCATGCAGCAGGCGCCGGACACGCGCCTCACGGGTGCCGCCTGGTCGACCGCCATCGTGACGGCCTCGGCTGGTGGCGGCCGGGCCGCCGCGTCAGTCGGCCATGCGCTGTGCCAGGCGCGCGGCCTCGGCCAAGCGCAGCGGCGTGCGCGTGTGCAGGGCGTCCTGCAGCAGACCGGTCCAGCAGCGCACGACGGCGCGGTGGTCGCCGTCGCTCGGGTGCAGCTCCAGGCGCAGCAGGGGCGCCGCGCGGGCGCGGCGGGCCAGCAGGCGATTCCAGGCCAGCGACAGCCCGCGCCGCCAGGCCGCACGCGTGCTGAACACCAGGCTGGGCGCCGGCAGCGCCTGGCGCTGCGGCAGCGCGATGACCTCGGTCAACGTGCAGGTGTGGCGAAAGCCCGCGTCCACCACCGCCTGCAGGCCTGGCGGGCTCAGCAGCCAGGCCGGCGCGACGAAGCCGTCCATCGCCAGGCCGTGGGCCTGCGCCCAGGCCCGGCCCTGCAGCAGCCGCTCCGTGGCCTGCGGGTGGGACAGGGCCGCAAACTCGCCTTCACCGGCCGTGTAGTGGCGGCGCAGCAGGTAGTCGCGCAGGCCGCGCAGCGGCGGGCCTTCGTCGCGGTGGGTCAGGCCGTGCAGCACCAGCTCGTGGCCGGCATCGGCCATGCCGTGCAGCCAGCGCAGATAGCGCCGCGGCAGTGCGGCGTCGCCGTGCATGCGCGGCACGACCAGCAGCGTCAGCGGCAGCGTGACGCCGGCCTGGCTGGCGCAGCGGCGCAGCTCGCTCAGCACGCGCAGGCAGCCGTCCCAGCGTGCCGGCGACACGTCGTGCAGCACGACGCAGACGGCGCCTGCCGCGCAGGTCTTGCCGGATGCTGCGTTCAACGGTGGCTGGCCAAGGACGGCAGCGCCAGGCCGCGCGCGCGCGCCGGCTGGGTGGGCGAGGCGTGGTGGCCGAGCAGGGCGGTGTAGCGCTGCGTCATCTGCAGCATCACGCGCGGCCAGTCCTGGGCCTGGGCGCGGGCCAGTGCGGCGCGGCGTTGCGCGGCGGTGTTGCCGCTCAGGCTTGCGTCCATGGCCTCGGCCCAGGCGCCGGCGCGCGGCCGGTCCACCAGCAGGCCGGCGCCCAGCGCCAGCTCAGCCAGGCCGCCGGCGCGGGCCGCCACCACCGGCGTGCCGCAGGCCATGGCCTCGAGCACGCCCAGGCCGAAGGTCTCCTGGTCACCGGCGTGCACATAGGCGTCGCAGCTGGCCACCATGCGGGCCAGCTGGTGGCAGTCGTTTTCCGGCGGCAGCAGCAGCACCTGCGGGCCGATGGGCGGCACGGGCCCGTTGCCCACGGCCACCAGCGCGTGGCCCTTGCCGAGCAGGGCCACCGCGTCGGCCAGCAGCTGCAGGTTCTTCTCCGGTGCGAAGCGGCCGGTGTAGATGAAGAGCCGCGTGTCGGCCGCCAGGCCGCGGTCCCGGCACAGCTGGGCGCGCCAGGCCTCGTCCTGGGCGCAGGGCGTGAAGACGGCGCAGTCCACCCCCAGCGGCTGCACCGTCACGCGCGGCACGCCCCAGGTCTGCAGGCACTGCGCCAGGCCGCTGCTGGGCGCCATGACGAGATCGAAGTTGCGGTACAGGTTGACGAGATAGCGCCGCGCCAGGCGTGCCGCGCCGCGGCCCAGCCGCGTGGCCGCGCCACCCGCGCCGCCGGCGATGCGTGCGGCCAACGCTGGCAGGTTGCTGTGACAGAAGGCCACGGCCGGCACGCGCAGCCGCTCGGCCGCCGTCAGCGAGGCCCAGGCCAGCGCGTAGGGATCGGCGGATTCGATCAGGTCCGGTGCCAGCATTTCCATGCGGCGCAGCGCCGGGCCGCGATTGACCACCAGCCGGTAGCCGCCGCTGCGCGGCAGAGGCACGCCGCCGCAGTCGAACAGGCTGCCGCCTCGGGCTCCCGGCGCGATGATGCTGTGCCGCCAGCCCATCGAGCGCAGCCGCTCATGCTTGGCCGTCAGCACGCGGCGCACGCCGCCGGTGGCGCCCCAGAACATCGAGACATCCAGCAGGTGGGGCCCTGCCGCAGGATGGCTGTCCTGGGCCTGCTGTTCGGGCAAGGTGTAGTTCACGCGCATTTCGAAGGTGGAGCAAGCGGCATGCCTGCAGACCGGCACGCCGCCTGCTTGGCGGCCGCCATGACAAGCGTTTCGGCAATTCCGGGCCTGCGCTGGATCAGCGACGACGCGCCGGGCATCACGCGCCGGGTGCGCGCCGCGGGCGGCTTCGACTACTTGGACAGCGCCGGCAAACGCCTGCGCGACGGGGCGGCGCTCGCGCGCATCCGCCGCCTGGCCATCCCGCCGGCGTGGACCGACGTGTGGATCAGTCCGCTGCCCGACAGCCACCTGCAGGCCACCGGCCGCGACGCCCGCGGGCGCAAGCAATACCGCTATCACGCCGACTGGCAGGCCGGCCGCGGCCAGACCAAGTTTGACGGCCTGCTGCGCTTCGGCGCCGTGCTGCCACGGTTGCGCCGGCGCGTGCAGCAGGCGCTCGCCGGGCCCGACGAACCCACGCGCGAGCGCGTGCTTGCCACCTTGGTGCGCCTGCTGGACACGACCTGGCTGCGCATCGGCAACAGCGCCTACGCGCGCGAAAACGGCTCCTACGGCCTCAGCACGCTGCGCAGCCGCCATGCCGGCGTGCGCGGCGACGCCATCGAGCTGTCCTTCGTCGGCAAGAGCGGCGTGCGCCAGCGCG
The DNA here is from genome assembly GCA_019509985.1 of Burkholderiales bacterium. Lineage (GTDB taxonomy): Bacteria > Pseudomonadota > Gammaproteobacteria > Burkholderiales > Burkholderiaceae_C > Pelomonas. Next base: position 29,371 of record JAEKLF010000095.1, read on the forward strand.
TGCGCCTGACGGACCGCCGCGTCGCACGCATCGTGCGGCGCTGCCGCGAGCTGCCGGGCCAGGAGTTGTTCCGTTATGTCGACGCGGACGGCGCCAGCCACACGGTGGACTCGGCCGACGTCAACGCCTGGCTGGCCGAGGCTGCCGGCCTGCGCGTGACGGCCAAGGACTTCCGCACCTGGCATGGCAGCGTGCTGGCCCTCCAGCTGACGCTGCAGGCCTGCGCCGAGGGCGCCGAGCCCTGTCGGCCGACCCAGGTGCTGGCGGCCGTGGCGCAGCGCCTGGGCAACACCGCCGCGGTTTGCCGCAAGGCTTACATCCACCCGCGCGTGCTGGCCCTGGGCGAGGCGCTGGGCGACGACGCGGCCCGCGCCGCCCTGCGCGCGATGCCCTGGGCCGCATCGCCTGCGGCCAGGCGCGGCCTGAGCGCCGCGGAGCGTCAGTTGATGGCGCTGCTGCGCTCGCGCGGCGCGGCGCCGGTCAAGGCGGCGAAGTCAGGTCGGACCTGAGCAGGATGTGCTCGGCCACGCCGGTCCAGTCGCCGCACAGGGCGTCCGGCTGGCGCAGCGGCGTGCGCCCGGACGGCGTTTCGCCGTCGTCGGTCAGCAGCACGGTGCGGCAGCCGGCGCGGTGGCCGGCCTCGACGTCCTCCAGCGAGCTGCCCACCATCCACGAGCGCGCCAGGTCGATGCCATGCCGGCGCGCGGCGCGCAGCAGCAGGCCCGGCGCCGGCTTGCGGCACAGGCAGGACGGCGTGCCGCCCGGACCCGGCGCATGCGGGCAGACGAGGAAGTCCAGCAGCTGCACGCCGGCCGCATCGAGCAGGCGCTTCTCCAGCACCGCCTGCAGCCGCGCGAACTGGGTGCGCGTGAAGTAGCCACGCGCGAGGCCGCTCTGGTTGGTCACCACCAGCAGCGCAAAGCCCTCGGCGGCCAGCGTCGCCAGCGTCTTGGCCGCAGCCGGCTTGAACTGCAGCAGGGCCGGGTCGGTGTTGTACGGCAGGTTGTCGATCAGCGTGCCGTCCTTGGCAATGAACACGGCCGGCCGCCCGGGCGGCGCGGTGCGCGTCGGCAGCGGCGCGTCCTCCTGCATCGGCGTGCGGCGCCAGCGCAGCGGTCCCGAGGCGAACAGGTTCATGGCGACGGGCGACGTGGCATGGCGGCTCCGGAGTGGCGGGGGGCTGGGTGGGTCATGTCGATGAGAAAGCGGCGAAGGCGCAGTACGGCAAGCCGCGTACCCGGCGCGGCGGGCATCGCGCTTGCCAAGCGCCGAGCTCGTCCCAACGGAGCCCAGGCTGTGCGCATTGCCTACGTCACCGAGACCTTCCCACCCGAGATCAACGGCGTGGCCCTCACGAGCGAGCGTACGGTGCGCCATCTGCGCGCCGCCGGCCATGCGGTGCAGCTGCTGCGCCCGCGCCAGCCCGGCGAGGCCGCCTGCCGCAGCGCCCAGGAATGGCGCAGTGCCGGCGGCCCCATCCCGATGTACCCCGAGCTGCGCTACGGCTGGGCCGGCATCGCGACCAGCGCCGACTTCCGCACCAACTTCCACGCCTACTGCAGCCACTATGGCTTCGGCTGGCTGGAGTCCATCGTGCTGGGCTATCTGCGCCGCGTGCACGGCATGGCCGACATCAACTTCGTGCCCACGCCCGAGCTCGCGGACCAACTGGCGGCGCATGGCTTCGAGCGCCTGCGGGTGCTGGGCCGCGGCGTCGACAGCCGGCTCTTCTCGCCCGAGCGGCGCGACGCCGGCCTGCGCCACGACTGGCGCGTCGGCGCCGATCACCGCGTGCTGCTGCACGTGGGGCGGCTCGCGCCCGAGAAAAACGCCAGCCTGGCGCTGCAGACCTTCGAGCGCCTGAGCGCGCGACGGCCGGGGCTGCGGATGGTTGTCGTCGGCGACGGGCCGATGCGCGCCAGGCTGGAGCGCGCCCACCCGACGGTGCGCTTCGTCGGCATGCAGACCGGCACCGCGCTGGCGCGCCACTACGCCAGCGCCGACGTCTTCCTCTTCCCCAGCCTCACCGACACTTTCGGCAACGTGACGCTGGAGGCGTTGTCCAGCGGTCTGGCCGTGGCCGCCTTCGACACCGGCGCCGCCGGCCAGCATGTGCGTGACGGTGTCAACGGCTGCGTGGCGCCGCCCTGCAATGGCCTCGACGCCTCCGACGCCTTCCTGGGCGCCGCCACGCGTGCCCTGGACGCCTCGGCACCCGACGGCCCGCTGCGCCAGCAGGCGCGGCTGAGCGCCATCCAGGCCGACTGGGGCACCGTGCAGCGCCGCTTCGAGCAGCAGTTGCTGCAGCTGGCCGTGGCGGGCCGCACGGCGCCGCGCCATGCCGCCCTGGCTTGATGCCAGCCGGCTGCGCAGCGCCGAGCTCGATCTGCGCGGCGCCCAGGCCCTGCACCGCGCGGCGGCCCGCCCGCTGCTGACGCGGGTGCTGGCGTTGTGCAGCCGGCTGGCCGACGGACCGCTGAGGGTGGCGCTGATCCTGCTGCTGCCGTGGGTCGGACCGGCCGGCCGCCAACTCGCGCTGCTGATGCTGCTGCTTGGCGCCGTGGACCTGGCCCTCTACTACGCACTCAAGCGCAGCACGCGGCGCCGGCGCCCGTTCGAGCGCTGCGGCGACATCCACGCCTGCCTGAAGGTGCCCGACGCCTTCAGCTTCCCGAGCGGCCACACGCTGCACGCCTTCGCGTTCGCGCTGCTGCTGTCATCCTTCCACCCGGCGCTGGCGCCGCTGCTTTGGAGCTTTGCGGTGCTGGTGGGCCTGGCGCGCGTGGTGCTGGGCCTGCATTTCCCGAGCGACGTGCTCTTCGGCGCCCTCATCGGCATCGGCACGGCCAGCCTGCTACTGCAACTGGCCTGAGCCGAGGGCCGTTGGCTACGCCTCGTCCACGCCGCTGCCGCCATGAGCCCGATGCCGCTGCCCCGCCCGACGACGCCGCGCGCCTTCAGCTGCGCCTGCGGGCGGCCGGTGTTCTTCCGCAACAGCGAATGCCTGGCCTGCCACCGGCCGCTGGGCTATGCCGCCGAGCGCGGGCTGCTGCTGCCGCTGGAGCCGGCAGCCGAGGGGGGCTGGCGGCGTGTCGGCGCGGCCCGCTCGTCGCCACGTTATGCGCGCTGCGCCAACCTCGACACCGCCGCGGCGTGCAACTGGCTGCTGACGCCGGCCGAGACGAGGGCGGGCTTCAGCCTGTGCCGCTGCTGCCGGCTGACGCGCACCGTGTCCGACCCGGCACTGCCCGACAGCGCGCTGTGGTGGAGCCGCGTCGAGCTGGCTAAGCGCCGCCTCGTGTCCTCGCTGATCGGGCTGAAGCTGCCCGTGCGCTCCAAGCTCGAGGACGCCGAGCATGGCCTCGCCTTCGACCTGCTGCTGAGCCCGCCCGACGGCCCGGCCATCGTCACCGGCCATGCCGACGGCGTCATCACGCTGGACCTCTCGGAGGCCGACGACGCGCGCCGCGAGCAGCGCCGCGACCACCTCGGCGAGCCCTATCGCACGCTGCTCGGTCATCTGCGCCACGAGACCGGGCATTACTACTGGCAGCGCCTCGTCGAGCACTCGGCCTGGCTGGAGCCCTGCCGCGCGCTGTTCGGCGACGAGCGCGAGGACTACGCGGCCGCGCTGCAGCGCCATTACGCCAACGGCGCGCCGGCCGACTGGGGTCAGCGCTTCGTCAGTGCCTATGCCAGTGCCCACCCCTGGGAGGACTGGGCCGAGACCTGGGCGCATTACCTGCATCTGGTGGACACGCTGGACACGGCGCGCAGCTTCGGCCTGGACGGCGAGCGCGTGGAGCTGAGCTACGAACGCTTCGACGCCGGCACGGTGGCCGACGCACCCGACGCGCAAGCCGATGCCGCGGTCGGGCGCTTTTTGCAGTTCATCAACAGCTGGATGGAGCTGACCGGCGTGCTCAACGAGCTGTCACGCGCGATGGGCGTGGCGGACTTCTATCCCTTCGTGCTGTCGGTGCCGGCCGTGCGCAAGCTGCACCTGGTGCACCGGGTCATCCAGGCCGCTGCACCCAGGGCTGCTCGGCGTTGAACGAGATCAGAGCCAGGGCGGCGAGAACGGCGAGGACTTGGATGGCGGCGGCGCGCGCAGGTCGGGCGGCAGCTGCGGCGGCGTCGTCGCCGACGTGCCGATCAGCGCGTCCACGCGTGCCAGCACGAGGTCGATCTGCAGCGGCTTGGCCCAGAGTTCGCAAAAGCCGCTGTGCTCGATCTCGAAATCGGCGTCTGCGGTCACGGCCACGGCGGGCACCCTCTCGCAGCCTGGCAGTGCGCGCAACAGGCTGAGCAGCCGGCTGCCGTGGCAGTCGGGCAGGCCCAGGTCCAGCAGCAGCAGCGCGGGCGATAGGCCGGCGGCCATGCACAGGGCCTCTTCGCCGGTGGTGGCGATGAGGAGGTCGAGCTCGGGGCGGCGTTCGAGGATGGCGGCCATCAGCAGCGCATTGACCGGATGGTCCTCCACGTAGAGAACGGGTCGATGGGCAGGGCTGGGCATGAATCCTCCGGATACAAAAGACAGGATCTGCAGGCAATCGCCGTGCCCGTCGGGCAGCGGCGCGGCGGGCACCCTCCTTGCCGAAGTTCGGCTTTCCACCAGCCAGGGGCAGCCATGTCCAGCAATGCACAACGAAGCTTCGGTGTCTTCAAGCCGGTGGGCCATGTGGTGATCTCCTTCCCCCAGGCCGCCCAGGCCACCCAGGCCGCCACCGCGATGGCCGCGCTGGACCTGGCGCCCGGGTCGCTGCGCCACTACAGCGACCGCGAGATGGTGCAGCAGATCGACGACGACATCGCCCATGCCAGCCCGCTGGCCTCGGTGGGCCAGGAGATGAACCTCGTGCTCGCCCACCGCGCGCTCGCCGCACGGGGCTACCACTGGCTGGTCGTCTATGTGACCAGCGACAAGCAGGCCGCGGAGGTGGCCGCCATCGCCCAGGCCCACGGCGCCGAGCGCGCCCAGCACTATGGCCATTTCATCATCGAGGAGCTCATCGAGCGCCCCGGTGGCATCACGCAGGTGGCTGAGTCGCCCGACCGCGGCCTGGATGCGCAGACGCCCTCCGGCAAGGAGAGCGAAGCCGCGGAGCTGAAGAAGGCGGTGGGGGGCTGAGCGCCGCCCGCTTTGCCGCAAGCCTGTCGCAACCCCATCTGAAAAGGTTTCACCATGAGTTCTGACGACGACACCCTCAAGACCCAGCGCCGCATCCAGAAGGCGCAGGACAGCGCCGACGCTCGGGCGGCCACCAAGTCCGAATCCAGCGACGCCGTGCAAGCCGGTGCGCGTGAGCAGCCGGAGACGCTGCCGGCCCAGCACGTCCAGAAGCCGGGCCGCGAGGCCGAGCTGGAACTGGCGCCGCGCTTCATGGCGCCCGACTACCGCGGCAGCGCCAAGCTGCAGGACTTCGTCGCGCTGATCACCGGCGGCGACTCCGGCATCGGCCGTGCGGTGGCGGTGCTGTTCGCGCGTGAGGGCGCCGATGTCGCGGTGGCCTTCCACTCGTCCATCGAGGACGCCCAGGAGACCTGCCGCCGCGTCGAGGCCGAGGGCCGGCGCTGCCTGCTGCTGCAGGGCGACGTGAAGAACAGCGCCTGGTGCGATAGCGCCGTCGCCCAGGTCATCGCGCGCTTCGGCCGGCTGGATGTGCTGGTCAACAACGCCGCCTTCCAGGAGCATGCGGCCTCGCTCGAGGACATCGATGACGAGCGCCTGCACGAGACGCTGGACACCAACATCGGTGGCTATCTGCGCATGGCACGCGCGGCCCTGCCGCATCTGAAGGAGGGCTCCTCCATCATCAACACCGGCTCGGTGACCGGCCTGCGCGGCAGCGCCAAGCTGTTGGACTACTCCGCCACCAAGGGCGCCATCCACGCGATGACCAAGGCCCTGGCCAGCCAGCTGATGCCGCGCGGCATCCGCGTCAATGCGGTGGCGCCGGGGCCGGTGTGGACGCCGCTGAACCCGGCCGACGCGCCGGCCGACAAGGTCGCCGAATTCGGCCACGACACCGACATGAAGCGGCCGGCCCAGCCCGAGGAGCTGTCGCCGGCCTATGTCTTCCTGGCGTCGCCGGTGTGTGCCGGCTACATCAGCGGCATCGTGCTGCCGGTGACCGGCAGCGTCGGCGCGATCTGAACCGCCCGGCACCTCGTTTGCCAACCTGCGGTCCTTGTCTTTCCTTCCCTTCCCTCCGAGGAACCCATGACCACCACCTCGAACACTCCCTTCCCCACCTCCTCCGCGTCGCCAGCGACGCCAGCTCCGGCCGTGACCGCCGTCAATGACGTGGCCAGCAAGGCCGACGCGGTCGTCGACAAGGGCGCCGCCGCCGGCCACGACGTACTCAATCGTGTCGTGCAAGGCGCTCACCAGACCATCGATCGCCTGGCCGAAAGCGCGGCGCCGGCCGTGCAACGTGTGCAGGACGGCGTGAATGCCGCCAGCGACGCGATCAGCCAGCGTGCCAACGATGCCCGCGAGCTGGGCGACGAGTGGGCGGAGAGCCTGCGCGAAACCGTGCGCGAGCATCCCCTCGCGGCGGTCGCGACGGCGCTGGCGGTGGGTGTGCTGGTGGCCCGTCTGGCGCGCTGAGGGCGCCTTGGCCGACACCGCCGCCGACGCCCCGCCCGGCCCTCCGGCGCCCGCATCGCTGCACCAGCAGCTGCGGGCGCTGTGGCGTGAGCTGCCCGGCCTGCTCAGCGACCGCGTTGATCTGCTCTCGCTGGAGCTGCAGCGTGCCTTGCAGGCCCTGGTCGAGATCGCCGCCTTGCTCGTGGTCGTGGCCATCCTCGGCGTGACGGCCTGGCTGGTGTTGTGGGGCGCGATCATCGGCCTGCTGGTGGCCGTGGGCCTGCCGCTGGCGGCAGCCCTGCTGCTGGCCATCGCCGTCAACGCCGTCGTCATCGTGCTGGCGGTGGCGCGTGTGCGTCGACTGCTGCCGCGATTGGGGCTGCCCGCCACGCGCCGCCACCTGATGCCGCATGTCAATCCATGGCCCGAGGAGGGCGACGATGAATTCAAGGTCGCCGGCCAGCCTGGCGCGCACTGAGGCCGACCTCGCCCACGACATCGACGCCCGCATCCTGCATGCGGAGCAGCGGCTGATGGCGCGCGAGGAGCGCTTGCGCGTGGGCATGCAGGTGCTGACGCGGGACCTGCGGCGGCGCCTGCGGCCGCGGCGCTGGCTGGCCCCGGCAGGCAGCGCGGTGCTGGTCGCGGCAGCACTCGCCTCGCTGCTGAAAAGGCCGCCACGCGGTGCTGGCAATGAGGCCCAGCCGCAGCCCGGCGCTGGCCTCGGGGCGCTGCGGGATCTGCCCTGGCCGTACCTGTTCCGCCTGGCCTGGCCGCTGCTGCCCGGCCGCTGGCGCGAACGCATGGGCCCCGCCACCGCGAGCAGCCTCGTCACGCTGGGCCTGCCGCTCATCCACGGCCTGCTCGACAAGGGCGGCACGGGCGTCCCGCTGCCCACCGTGGCCGAGGTGGACCTGGCGCGGTTCGGTGGCCGCTGGTTCCTGGTCGCCGAGCTGCCCGGGCCCCTGGATGCAGAACCGCTGGAGCCGCCGGAGATCGGCCTGCTGCCACGCGACGACGGCCGGTTCGACCTGCTGCAGCGGCGCATCGACCGCCACGGCACGCATGCCAGCGAATCGCTGGTGCAGGCCGTGGCGGGCAGCCGGGGCGCACGCTTGAAGTTCTGCGCCTGGCCGGCCGCACTGCAATGGCTGAGCTGGGCCTGGACGGAGCAAGGCGTGCTGCACGTCGACGAGGCCTATGACGAAGCCATGATCGGCAGCCCCTCGCGCGATTCGCTGTGGCTGCTGTCACGCCGCCCCGGGCTCGCGCCGCAGCGCCGCGAGGCGCTGATGCAGATCGCCCGCGAGCGCGGCTTTGCCGTCGATCGCCTGCGCTTCGCCGGCGCCTCGCCGTGATGCTGCCCCGGCCGCGGCTGATGCAGCCTGCGGCGGGGTTCAGCGCATGGCCGCTCAGGCGGCGGCGCGGGCCTGGTCGCGCCAGGTGCGGATCTGCAGGTGGTTGCGCTTCACGCCCTCGTACTGGCGCTCCACGACCATGCGCACCTCGGGCGGCAGCGCCTCGTCCAGCGCCTTGCGATAGGACGCCATGGCACTGTCCTCGCCGCGCTCGGTCTCTTCCAGGATGGCCTTGTCCGTGTAGCCGGCCAGTGTGCCCCTCACGGCCACCCAGCCGCGGTGCAGCGCGCCAGCGGCCGTGCCACCGTCCTCGGCCGAGCCACCGAAGCGCACGACCAGGGCCTGCAGCTCGGCCGCCGCCTGGCGACAGTCCTCGGCGCGGCGCTCGAAGGCCTGCTTGGTGTTCGGGTCCTTCAGATACTCCGCGGAGGCATGGAAGCCGTACTCGCCGTCCTTCGAGGTCTCGATGAGTTTGTTCAAGGTGTCGATGATGTCGTCGTTGCTCATGGGAAGTCCTTTCGCGGGTCGGTGAAGGCGCCGGCGCGGCCGTCGTGCCGCGGTGGCGCACAGGCCTTCTCGGCAGTTGGCGTGCCCGCCCGCGATGCCGGTCGAATTTGCCGCAGCGCTTACGTGTCGGGCGATATTCAGCTACGGCCTGTGTCCGGCCAGCGTGCCGGCGGGCGGCGCCGCGGCGCGCGCCCCCGCCATGGCGGTCTGCAGCATGGCCAGCATCTCGGCGGGTGCACAGGGCTTGCGCAGCACGACGAATTCGTCCTCGGCCAGGCTGGCCGTGTTGCTGAAGCCGGTGATCAGCACGATGGGCAGGCCGGGGCGCTGTTCGCGCAGGCGCCGGGCCAGGGCCACGCCGTCCAGCCGGCCCGGCATGACGACGTCGGACAGCACCACGTCGGGCGTGATGCCGGCATCCAGCAGGCGCAGTGCGGTGTCCACCTGGCCGGCGCGCAGCACCTTGGCACCGTGGGCCATCAGCAGCGCGGCGGTCACGTCGCCCAGGGCCTCGTCGTCCTCGACCAGCATCACCGTCGAGCCGGCAATGCTGAGCTGGGTCGCCTCGCCTGCGGACTGGGCTGGCCGCTCGTCGGCGCCGCCCGCCACCGGCAGCAGCAGCGACACCGTGGTGCCCAGGCCCGGCGTGCTGGCCAGCCGTGCGGTGCCGCCGGCCTGCGTCGCGAAGCCATGCACCTGGCTGAGCCCGAGGCCGCTGCCCTCGCCGACGCTCTTGGTCGTGAAGAAGGGCTCGAAGGCATGTTCGACCTGGGCCGGCGCCATGCCGACGCCGTCGTCGCCCACCGTCAGCAGCACGTAGTCACCGGGCGGCAGGCCTTCCTTGTCCTCGGCGCTGGCATTGCAGGCGCGCAGCCGCAGCTCGCCGCCGTTGGGCATGGCGTCGTGCGCGTTCAGCGCCAGGTTGACCAGCGCCAGGTCCAGCTCGCTGGCGTCCACGCGCACCGGCCAGACATTGGGCGCCACCTGAACATGGATCTCGATACGCCGGCCCAGCACGCTGCGCATCAGCTCCTGCACTTCGGGCAGGTAGCGGCCCAGCTGCACGGTCTGCTCGCGCATCGTGGTGCGTCGGCCGGCGAAGCGCAGCAGGTGCTGGGTCAGCTGGCTGCCGCGGTCCACGGAGCGCTGCGTCGCGTTCAGCGGCGCCTGCAGGTCGGCCGCGGCGGCGTGGCGGCGCATCAGGTGCATGCTGTTGCTGATGATGCCCAGCAGGTTGTTGAACTCGTGCGCCACGCCGCCCGTGAGCCGGCCCAGGGCTTCGACGCGCTGGCTCTGCGCGCCGCGCTGCTCCACCATGCGCGTGCGCTCCACGGCCTGAGCCACGCTCTGCTCCAGCTCGGCGCGCGCGCCGGCCTGCGTGCGCCCGGCCGAGGCCAGCGCCGCGGCAACCTCGTCGCACTCCACCATGCCGGTGGGTGCGGCCTGCACGGGGCGGCCGGCCTGCAGGTCCTCGGCGGCCGACTTCAGCGCGCGGATCGGCCGCTCGATGCGACGCGACACCCACACCGCGCCGGCCATCGACAGCGCCAGCAGCGCCAGCGCGCCGATGGCGATGCGCTGCACCGCCTGCGGCAGCCGCCCGGTGAATTCCTGGCGCGGCATTGCGGCGACGAAGCTCCAGCCCAGCGGCGAGGTGCTGAAGTAGCCGGCCGTGGGCACGCCGTCCAGCGACATCGACTCGAAGGCGCCTTCGCGGGCCCCGGCCATGGCGGCGCGCAAGTCGGGGCGGCGTTCGCGGCCGATGTACGCCGCACCGCCCGGCTGGCGCGCGACGACATGGCCGGCGCTGTCCATGACCGTGCCGATCCAGCCGCTGTGCGGCGCCTGGGCCTCGACGATGCGCTGCAGCTCCGAGGGCCGCACCGTGACGACCAGGTTGTAGAGCAGCTGGCCGTTGCGCAGCACGGGTTCCACCCAGGCGGCGTGCAGGTCCTGCGGCTCGCCGGCAGTGCCCGTCGCGACGGGCCCCAGCGGCTGCATCTGCGCGACGGCGCTGAGCGCCGGCCCGGCGGTCTCGGCGCTGGCGCCCTCGGGCAGGCGGGTACTCAGCAGCACGCGGCCAGGCGCGCGCAACTCCACCCAGCCGTCCATGCCCTGCATGGCGCGCCGTGCCAGCTCTTCGAAGCCTTGCCGCTGCTCGGGGTTCTGCAGGTCGCTGCCGTCCAGCACCGGCGACTGCGACAGCACATGGGCGATGGTGGCGCGCCGCGACAGCTCGCCATCGATCAGCATGGACAGCGCGCGCGAGGTGTCGCGCAGCGTGCGCTGGTGGGCGTCGCGCTCGGCTTCGTAGGTGCTGCTGATCAACCAGCCGACGCCCAGCATGCCGGGCAGCAGCACGGCCAGCACGAGCAGAAGCAGACGCGAACGGATGGTGACCGGCATTGCTAGTCAGGGCGGGTTTGACCCGCTGGAGCGCTGGGCCCGATGGCACGGGCGCAACCATACCCCAGCCAAATCGGCCATCGGGCGCCCAGCGTAATCGTTATGCCGGCAGCACGGCAATCGGCATGCCCGGGTCTTTTGCCGGGTCCGGTCGGTCAGGTGTACCGACTGCGCGCCGGCTGGGGCACCGGGCGGCGCAGCAGCGAGCGCAGCGACGGCGGCGCCTCGCGCCGGTCACCCTCCAGGAACAGGCGCAGCAGCCGCAGCCCGCGCGTGCGCCGGCACAGGCTGCGCAGCCCGATCAGCAGTGGCACGGCGATCAGCGCGCCGGCAATGCCCCAGAGCCAGCCCCAGAAGAGTACCGACAGGAACACCGACAGCGCGCTCAGCGACAGCCGCCGGCCGACCACCATGGGGCTGACGAAATTGCTCTCCACGGCGTGGATGAGCATGAAAGCCAAGGTCGGCCCGAACACCTGCAGCCCGGTGCCGAAGCTGCTGATGCCGGCCAGCAGCAGCATCGCCATCAGCGTCATGGGCCCGAGATAGGGCACGAAGCACAGCAGGGCAGTGAGGACGCCCCACAGGGCCGGGTTGGGCAGGTCCAGCAGCCACAGCGCCAGCGCCGTGATCAGGCCCACGGCGGCGTTGATGATGCCGACCGAGGCCAGGTAGCGGCCGATCTCGCGCTGCGCCGCGCGCACGCCGCCCAGCACCAGCGCCCGTGTGCGCCGGCTGGGCACCGCCTCGACGACGCGCGACAGCAGCCAGTGCTCGGAGGCCAGCAGGAAATAGGTCAGGATCACCGTGGCCGCAGCGGCCAGCAGCAGCGACAGGCTGCGCGTCAGCACCATGCCGGTCAGCGCGACGCCCTCGCTGGCCAGCCTCTCGCGCAGCGGGTCGGGCGGCGGTGTCGCCACCACGGCGCGGCTGGACCTGGGCGCGGCCTGCGGCGGGCGCAGGCCGGGGATGGACGCGCGCAGCTTCTCCACCTCCTCCAGCAACTGGCTCACCGTCGTCGGCGCCGCCTCCCACCAACTGGCCGCCGGCCGCGCCAGGCTCATGACCAGCGACACCGTGCTCAGCAGCAGCGCCAGCACCAGCAGCAGCGCGCCCAGCATCGCCGGCACGCCGCGGGCATGCAGCCAGCGCACGGCGGGCGCCAGCGCGAAGGTCAGCATCACGGCGATCAGCACCGGCGCCAGCAGCGGCCGCGCCTCGCGCACGGCAAAGATCAGGACAAGCAGGAACAACCCGCGCAGCGCACGGCTGCTGCGCGGCAGGATGGGCGAGGCGGCGACGGGGGGCTTGTCCACCATCGGGCCACCTGCGTGCTTGGAGCCGGTCTGCGGCGCGGCCCGGCGTCAATTGTTCGTCGGTGGGCGAACGATGATGTTGTTGCGCACTTCCTTCACGTCGGGCACGCCACGGGCGAGCTGGCCGGCGCGGTCCTTCTCGCTCTGCGACGTTGCGAAGCCCGCCAGCTGCACCGTGCCCTTGAGCGCCTCGACCTGGATGCGCATCGCGCTGACGGAAGAGTCCTCGGCGAAGCGCGCCTTCACGCGGGTGGCGATGGTGGCGTCGTCGACGTATTCGCCGACCGAGCTCTGGCCGCTGGTGACGGCGCAGCCGCCGGTCGAGATCGTGGCCAGGATGGCCACCGAGGCCATGGCGGCGATGAGGGTGTTCTTCATGCTGTCTCCTTGCGCGAGCGAGGGATGGGCTCGCGAACGGCGCAAGGCAACGGCCATGCCCACCCACCCGGCACGGCCATTGCCGCGCACGCCGCGCCGCCGGCCCGAGCGCCGGGGCGGTGCGTGCCACCGGGCTGCGGCACGCTTTGCCGCATTTGCCGACACGCCCCGGAAGGGTCGGCAAATTTTGCAGGCGCCGGACGACGACCCGCGGGCGTCGACGGCCCGGCAAGGGCGATTCCTTCCCCTTGAAAGGGCGGCCTGTTTCGGGATGCGACAAGTCGGCCGATGTGGCATGGAGGTTGCGTTGCCCGGCCAAGGGCCGCGTTGCGCCGCAGCGGTGCGACTTGCCCGCCAGATCGCAGAGAGGACTCCCGTGACATCCTTGGACATCCGCGCCGACCACCGGCAGACCCAGACCCTGTCGCCCCGACTCCAGCACGCCGTGCGCCTGTTGCAGATGTCTTCACTGGATTTCGCGGCCATGCTGCGCGACACGCTGGGCAAGAACCCCTTTCTCGAAGTTGAAGACGGCGAGGGCGCCGACGGCGGTGAAGGCGCCCAGCCACTGGCCCTGGCCGGTGGCGTGCAGACGCCCGGCCTGATGGACGGCGCCGTGGTCGACCCCGCCGCCGACTTGCGCCAGGCGCCCGACGACGTCGAGCCGCCGGCCGCGCTGCGGGACGGTGCCGGCGGCGAGGGTGACAGCGACCGCGACCTGTGGGCGGCCGATGGCGGTGCCGGCCTGCGCCGCGCCGAGGACGGTGAGCTCAGCGCGCTGGACCTGATGGCCGTCGAGACCTCGCTGAACGACCATCTGCACGTGCAGCTCAATGTGCTGCCGCTGTCCGAACGCGACCTGATGCTGGCGCGCACCATCGTCGAGTCGCTGGATGACGACGGCTATCTGCGCACGCCGTTGCAGGAACTGCTCGGCGTGGCCGGCCTCGATCCCGCGCCCGACCTGCAGGAGATGCAGATCGCGCTCAAGCGCGTGCAGTCCCTGGATCCCGCGGGCGTGGCCGCGCGCAGCGTGGCCGAATGCCTGCTGCTGCAGCTGCCCGCCATCGATTGCCCGCAGACGCGCGCGCTGGCCCACACCATCATCAGCGAGCACCTGCCGGCGCTGGCCGCACGCGACGTCGTGGCGCTGGCGCGTCATCTGGGCGAGCCGCCGGCGCATGTCGAGGCGGTGTGCGACCGCATCCGCCGGCTGGACCCGCGGCCGGGCTGGCGGGTCGGCTCGTCCCACGTTCCCTATGTGGTGCCCGACGTCGTCGTGAAGAAGGTGCGCGGCCAGTGGACCGTGCAGCTCAACCCGGCCATCGTGCCCAAGGTGAGGTTGAACCAGGTCTACGCCAAGCTCTTCCAGCGCCATCGCACGCCGGCCAATGCCGAACTGGGTGCGCATCTGCAGGAGGCACGCTGGACGCTGCGCAACGTCGAGCAGCGCTTCTCCACCATCCTCGACGTGGCCGAGGCCATCGTGCGGCGCCAGCACAACTTCCTGGACTACGGCGCGATGGCGATGAAGCCGCTGGGCCTGAAGGAGATCGCCGAGGAAGTGGGCATCCACGAGAGCACGGTTTCGCGCGTGACCAACAACAAATACATGGCCACGCCGGTCGGCGTGCTGGAGCTGAAGTACTTCTTCAGCCGCGCCATGATCAGCGCCAACGGCAGCGCCTGCTCAGGCACCGCCATCCGCGGCCTCATCAAGGACATCATCGAAGCCGAGAACGCCGAGGCGCCGCTGTCGGACGCCGAGATCACGCGCCAGCTCGCCCAGCAAGGACTGGTGGTGGCGCGGCGCACCGTCACCAAATACCGCCAGATGCTGAAGATCGAGGCCGTGGACCGGCGCCGGCGCGTAGCCTGACGGCGGCAGGCGCGCTACGGGCCCTTGACGCCGGGCAGCGGCGGAGCGCTGGTCTTCGTGTCGTCCGCCGGGTCGGGCTGGGTCTCGTCGTGCGGCGCGGTGCCGGGGCCGCCGCCCAGCGGATCGCGCCGGTTCCTGTGCCAGATCGCGAACTCCTCGGAGAACTTTTCGTAGCGGTCCCGGCGCCAGGCGCGGTAGTCCGAATCCATGGCGCGCGTCTGCTCATCGCGCCACCGTTGGTAGCCGGAGTCGAGGTCGTCGCCGGTGTCGTCCGGGGCCGGCGGCCCGGGGTTCGAGGTGTCATGTTCAGGCATGGCGGAATCCTTTCCAAGCGGCGCCCGCTCGATGCGCGCGCCGGTCCACCGCGGCGTCAGCGGGGCGTCACGCGCCAGATCGTGTTGCCGACGTCATCCGCCACCAGCAGCGCGCCGCGGCTGTCGATGGCCACACCGACGGGTCGCCCGCGGGCCTCGCCCTCGGGGCCCAGGAAGCCTGTCAGCACGTCGACCGGCTGGCCCTGCGGCCGGCCGTCGGCAAAGGGCAGGTAGACGACCTTGTAGCCCGACAGCGGGCGGCGGTTCCACGAGCCGTGCATGCCGATGAAGACGCCGCTCTGCGCCGCGCCGGGCAGCACGCCGGGCAGGGGGCTGCGGCCCGCTGCGGTGAGGCCAAGGGCGGCGACGTGGGCACCGAGCGCGTAGTCGGGCACGATGGCGCGCGCCACCAGCTCGGGCTGCTGCGGCTGCACGCGCACATCCACGTGCTGCCCATACCAGCTGTAGGGCCAGCCATAGAAGCCACCGTCGCGCACCGAGGTCAGGTAATCGGGCACGAGGTCGCTGCCGATCTCGTCGCGCTCGTTGGCCACCGTCCACAGCACCGGCCCGCCAGCGCCGCCGGGCGCGGGCATCCAGGCCATGCCGTTGGCGTTGCGCAGGCCGGTCGCGAACAGGCGCTTGGCGCCGGTGGCGCGGTCGATCTCCCAGATCGCCGCGCGGCCCTGCTCGGCCTCGATGCCGTTCTCCGCCGCATTGCTGTTGGAGCCCACGGTGGCGTAGAGCTTGCTGCCATCGGGGCTGGCGATGAGGCTCTTGGTCCAGTGATGGTTGATGGAGCCGGCGGGCAGGTCGGTCAGCCTGCGGCCCGGGCCGGCCAGCGTCGTCTGGCCGCGGGTGTAGGCGAACTCCAGCACGGCGTCGGTGTTGGCGACGTAGAAGCGGTCGCCGACCACGGCCATGCCGAAGGGCGAGTTCAAGCCTTGCAGGAAGACCTCGCGCACTTCCGGGCGACCGTCGCCGTCGGCGTCGCGCAGCAGCGTGATGCGGTTGGGGCTGGGCACTGCGGCGCCGGCGCGCGACATCAGCTTGCCCATCACCCAGCCCTTGATGCCCTTGCGGTCGTCGGGCCGGTCGGCCGGCGCATTGGTCTCGGCCACCAGCACGTCGCCATTGGGCAGCACGGCCAGCCAGCGCGGGTGTTCCAGCTCGGTCGCGAAGGCCTGCACTTGCAGTCCGGCCGCGGGCGTGGGCAGCTGCCCGTGCTGCCAGGGCTTGCTGGGTGCGATGTGGGTGGTCGGCAGCACGCGCTTCACGGGCTCCACCAGCGTCGGATGGGGGCCGACGTCGGCGCCCGACGGCAGGCGTGCGCTCTCGCCGCAGCCGCACAGCGCGGCGGCCGCGGCCAGCGCCGCGACGAGGGCAGGGCGAAGGCGTTGCATGGCCCTCCACGGGCAAGTCGGGTGCCCGACCCGGCATCGCATTTGCCGCGCTGCGGGCATCGCGCGACGAAAGGTGGCTCCATGGCTGACGACGACGTGGTGACGGTACTGACGGATCAGCACAGGCGGCTCGAAACGCAGCTGAGGGCCCTGCTCGACGCGGCCGAGCGTGGCGGCGACTGCACCGCGCTGCTGGCGAGGGCCGGCGACGAACTGGCCGTGCACATCCTGGCCGAGGAGCGCATCGTCTATCCGGCCGTGCATGCCGCGCGCACGGAGGACATCCTGCTCGAATCACTGGAGGAGCATCTGTCGCTGAAGCGCCTGCTGGCCGACCTGCTGGCGCTGGCGCCCGACGACACGACCTTCCAGCCCAAGTGCAAGGTACTGGACGAGCAGGCCCGCCACCATCACAAGGAAGAGGAGGAACACCTCTTCCCGAAGATGCAGCGCCTGCTGGATACGCCGAGCCGGCGCGCGATGGGCGCGGCCGTGCGCTATCACGAGGCCGCGCTGCGCGACCACGGCGACCCGCGCGAGCGCGTGACCGAGCAGACCGACGCGGCCGCGCCGCTGCCCTGAGCGGATGGGGCCTGTTAACCCTAGGCCGCCGACGCGCGGCCGTCGGGTTCGGAGATCTCGCGCAGCGCGCGGTCGATGTGACCCGACTGGCGCAGCGCCATGTCGCCCAGCGACACGATGCCCACCAGCCGGCGCTTGCCGTCCACCACGGGCAGGCGGCGCAGCTGCTTCATACCCATCAGGCGCATCACCTCATCGGCGTCCTGGTCGATGGTGCAGGACTCGACGTCGGGGCTCATGATGTCGGACACGCAGGCCTGGTCGGGATGCAGGCCTTCGGCCACGCCGCGCACGGCGATGTCGCGGTCGGTCAGCATGCCCAGCAGGTATTCGCCATCGCAGACGGGCAGCGCCCCGACGTTGAGCTCCAGCATGCACTGCGCCGCCCGACGCAGGCTTTCCTGCGGCTGGATGGTCTGCACGTCGGTGGACATGATGTCGGCGATCTTGGCCATGGCGGTCTCCTCGGGGCGATGGGACGCAGGGGCAAGGCGGGTGCCGGGCACGCGGACTGCCGCGAGAGCAGCACCTTGGCTGCGCCACAGGACTCATTCATGGACGATTCCGACTTTCCCGCACCGCCGCCCACTCCCAATGGCCGCTCGAACAAGACCGCCACGACGGCCACCGCCGTCGCGCTGGTGCTGCTCGTCATCGGTGGCTTCAACTGGGCACTGGTGGGCCTGTTCAACCTCGACTTCGTCGCCGCGCTGTTCGGCCGCATGACGCTGCTGTCGCGCACGGTCTACGTCGCCGTTGGCGTGGCGGCCCTGTATGCCTTGACGTTGCTGGCCCGGCTCGGGCGCGGTCCGATTTAGGCCGGGCCGGTGGGCGCCTCGATTGCCCCGTCCGACGATTCCATCGGGGGAGGGCCGGCATGACCCATCGAAATGCCACCGACGCGGTGTCGGTGCTGACGGCCGACCACGAATCCGTGCGTCGCCTGTTCTCGGAGTTCGAAGAACTGGTGGCCGCGCATGCCGGTGACGCGGCGCGACGCGCGCTGGCCGAGCTGATCTGCAACACGCTGACCGCCCACGCAGCGGCCGAGGAGGAGCTGCTCTATCCGGCCGCCCGTGACGCGCTGGAGGATGACTTCCGCATCGATCAGGCCGAGGGCGAGCACGAGGACATGCGCACGCTGATCCGGCAGGTCCGCTCGCTGGGCGCAGCCGACGGGCGCCATGACGCACTGGTGGCGATGCTCGCGAGCGTCGTCGCGGCGCATGTGCGGCAGGAGGAGAGCGACCTCTTCCCACGCCTGGAGTTCACCAGCCTGGACCTGGACCGCCTGGGCGAGCAATTGGTGCGGCGGCGTACCGAGGCGCTGCTGCTGCTGGCCAAGGCCGGCGGCTGAAGTGCGCCCCGGCCGCCCATGCAAAAGGCCCGGCCGAGCCGGGCCTTTTGCTGGCAGCACGCCTTCACTCAATGGAAGAAGAGATAGACCACCAGCAGCACGATGCCAGGTACGCCGAGAAGCCAGGCCAGAAAATATTTACCCATGACGGATCTCCTGAAACGGTGAGCAAAGGATGCGCCACGCGCCATGGCGTCAATAGCGGACAAGCTGCCCCGCGCTTGTAGGAACAGTGGAAGGCACGCGAGGCTTGGGCGCGCCACTTGCTGCGCGAAGGCGTCGCGGTGATCGGCCTGCGGGTCCTGCAGCCGCTGTTTCAAGCAGGGAGTACGTCATCGATGCCGTGCTGATGCCGGACCGCCAGGCCTCCATCCGGCTACGCCTGATGCGTGTGGTGATGACCACCACGCTGGCTGCGCTGCTGCTCAGCGCCGCGGTGCTGCTGCTGTACGAGTTGCGCAGCGACCGCGCCGGTTGGGTGCAGGATCTGCGCACCCAGGCAGACCTGGTGGCGCGCGCCAGCCTGCCGGTGTTGAACCTGGCCGACCGGCAGGCCGCGCGCGAGAACCTGGCCCTGCTGCAGCGCAAGTCGCAGATCGACGCGGCCGGCCTGTACGACACACAGGGCCGGCTGATCGCTGCCTACGCTGCGCCCGACCAGCCGCCGCTGTCGGCCGAACTGGCCGGCGGCGGTGCCGCTTCGCGCTTTCGGCAGCGGCAGATGGAGTTGCGCCAGCCGGTGATGCGGGACGGCCAGCTGCTGGGCACGATGCTGCTGCGCGCCCACTACGACATGTGGCCGGGCCTGCTGGACTACCTGGGCCTGCTGGGCATCGTGACGCTGGCCAGCCTGGCGCTGGCCGCGGTGGTGGCGCAGCGGCTGCAGCGCGCGATCACCGAGCCCATCGTCGCCATCTCGGCGGTGGCGCGCGAGGTCGTGCAGACACGCAACTTCGGGCTGCGCGCGCCGCGCACGACGCGCGACGAAGTGGGTGCCCTGGTCGACGCCTTCAACGACATGCTGCGCGAGCTCGGCGGCCAGGCCAATGCGCTGCGCGCCGCGGACCGGCGCAAGGACGAGTTCCTGGCCACGCTGGCCCACGAGCTGCGCAACCCGCTCGCGCCCATCGCCACGGCGCTGGCCATCCTGCCGCGCGGCGACACCGACCGCGCCACGCTCAAGCGCATGGTGGACATGATGCAGCGCCAGATGCAGCAGCTCGTGCGTCTCATCGACGACCTGATGGAGGCCTCGCGCATCTCCACCGGCCGGCTGACACTGCGCCCCGAGCGCCTGGACCTGGTGGAGGTGGTGCGCGGCGCCGTCGAGAGCGTGGCGCCCGCGTTGCTGGAGCGCCAGCACACGTTGTCGGCCGCCTGGCCGGCGCCGGTCTGGCTGGACGGAGACCGCACGCGGCTGGGCCAGGTGTTCGCCAACCTGCTCAGCAATGCCGCGAAATACACCGAGCCGGGCGGACGCATCGGCATCGCCTTCGAGCTGGCACCGGACAGCGTCACCGTGCACGTCAGCGACACCGGCATCGGCATCCCTGCGGACCGTCAGCAGGAGGTGTTCGAGATGTTCACCCAACTGGACCGCTCGCTGGCACGCACGCGCACCGGCCTGGGCGTGGGTCTGGCGGTGGCGCGGCAGCTGGTGCAGATGCACGAGGGCCGGCTGGAGCTGCACAGCCACGGCGCGGGCTGCGGCTCGGTCTTCAGCGTGCTGCTGCCGCGGCTG
Source organism: Burkholderiales bacterium (assembly GCA_019509985.1). GTDB lineage: Bacteria > Pseudomonadota > Gammaproteobacteria > Burkholderiales > Burkholderiaceae_C > Pelomonas. Next base: position 49,204 of record JAEKLF010000095.1, read on the forward strand.
GCCGACGCGCCGGCCGAGCCGCCCCCGCTTGCGTCCGGGCGCCCGCCGCCGCCGCGGGCCACGCCGGCGCGGCCGCTGCGCGTGCTGGTGGCCGACGACAACGTCGACTTTGCCGACGGCCTGGCGAGCGCCTTGCGCCACGATGGCCACCAGGTGCGCGTGGCGCACGACGGCCTCGCGGCGCTGGAGCTGGCGCGTGCCGAGCTGCCCGAGGTGGGCCTGTTCGACATCGGCATGCCGGGCCTGGACGGCTACGAGCTGGCCCGCGCGCTGCGTCGCGAGCCCGGCGGCGCGGCCACGCGGCTGGTGGCCATCACCGGCTGGGGCCAGCAGGCCGACCAGCAGCAGGCTCGCGCGGCCGGCTTCGACGAGCATCTGGTCAAGCCCGTGGACATGGACACGCTGCTCGCGCTGCTGGCACGCGTGGCGTAGGACTGTGCCCACCGCGGGATGGGGCCATCGCCGGTGATCGCCGGCGGCGCCGGCAAGTACTCTGGAGTCAGCCCGTCAGGCATGTCGTCACAAGGGCCAGTGCAAAGGAGTGAAGCATGAACAGCGACCAGATCAAGGGCAGTGTGAAGGACGTGGCCGGCAAGGCCCAGCGCAAGCTGGGTGAAGCCATCGGCAGCACCGACCAACAGGTCAAGGGCGCCGCGACGCAGGTCGAAGGCAAGGTCCAGAAGGCTGCGGGCAATGCCCGCGAAGCCCTCAAGGACGCGAACTTGCGCAAGAGCTGAGCGATGCTTTGGCGTCCAGGCCGCCCCGCTGCTGCCGGGCGGCCTGTCCTGTCGGTAGGACGAGGCTGACGCGAGGCTGCGGCGCCCGACGACATGGTGGCCGCGTGCCGACATCGACGATGGCCGGATTCCAATTCCTAGAGGACTGCAAATGCGTTTTTCCACCCCCGTTTTCACCATGCACCGCGCCGGCACCGCTGCGTTGATCGCGACGCTGGTGCTCGCCGCCGGCTGCTCGTCGATGAGTGAGCGTGAACAAGGCACCGCCAAGGGCGCCGGTGCCGGCGCGGTGGCAGGCGCCATCCTGGGCTCGGTGACGGGCGGCCACGCGGGGCGCGGCGCGGTCATCGGCGGCGCCGTGGGTGCCGTGGCCGGCAACCTGTGGTCCAAGCACATGGAAGACAAGCGCGAGGCACTCGCGCGAGCCAGCCAGGGCACGGGCGTCGAAGTGGCGCGCACGGCGGACAACCGGCTCAAGCTCAACGTGCCCAGCGACGTGTCCTTCGACACCGGCCGTGCCGACATCAAGCCGCAGATGCGCCCCGTGCTCGACGAGATCGGCCGCAACCTCGATCCCAACGTGCGCGTGACCATCGTCGGCCATACCGACAGCACCGGCAGCGACGCGATCAACGAGCCGCTGTCGCGCGAACGTGCGGAGGCCGTGCGCGACTACCTGAGCACGCGCGGCCTGGCCTCGTCGCGGGTCAGCGTGGCCGGCCGCGGCTCGCACGAGCCGGTGGCCAGCAACGACACCGAGAGCGGCCGCGCGGCCAACCGGCGCGTCGAGATCTTCCTGTCCGAGCAGGGCTGAGCTCAGCCCGGCCGATAGCCCAGCGCCTTCATCGGCGTCGTCAGCGACTGCTTGTGCGCGCCCAGGTCGGCCCAGGGGTCGGCCGGGCGCGACGCGAGATGGTCGAGGGCATTGGCGATGTGCCATTGCGCGGCACCCTCCAGCGCTGCCAGGTCGTCCCAGGCCAGCGGCATCGCGACACCGAGGCCAGGGCGGGCGCGCAGCGAGAAGGCCGCCACCGTGGTCGCACCCTCGCCGTTGCGCTGGTAGTCCACATAGATGCGCCCGACCCGGTTGGTCGGCCCGCTCTTGGCGACGAAGCGCTGCGGGTGATCGGCAGCCAGGCGCTGCACGACGGCTTGAGAAAAGCCACGCACCGTGTCGAACGGCCAACGCGCGGCCAGCGGCACGATCACATGCAGGCCGCGGCCACCACTGGTCTTCAGCCAGCTCCACAGCTGCAGGCCTTGCAGCAGGTCGCGCACGATCAGCGCGCCCTCCTTCACGGCGGCCCAGCTCACACCGTCGCCCGGGTCGAGGTCGAACACCAGGCGGTCGGGCTTGCCGAGGTTGGTGATGCGCGAATGCCAGGTGTGGAACTCGATCGTGTTCATCTGCACCGCGCCGAGCAGCGCCGTGCGCGTGGCCACCTCCAGCAAGGCCTCGTGGCCGGGCCACAGCGCGGCGTCGAGCTCACGCATGCCGGGGAAGGGCGTCTTGCCGGCATGCTTCTGGAAGAAGCCCGGCTCGTCCACGCCCTCGGGCGCCCTCAGCAGCGCGACCGGGCGGCCCTTGAGCTGTGGCAGCAGCAGGTCGGCGACGCCCTCGTAGTAACGCGCGACATCGAACTTGGTCGCGCCGCTGCGGGCATCGACGACGCGTTCGGCGTGGGTCAGCTTCATGGGATGCGCGGGGGTTGCTCTGCGTCGAGGGGCAGGTCCCGTGCCCGGGCCCCTGGCTTTGAGTCGCGCAAAGGAAAAGGGCCTGATCGGTGAGATCAGGCCCTTGTCTGTTCTGGTGCCGGCAAGAGGAGTCGAACCCCCGACCTTCGCATTACGAATGCGCTGCTCTACCAACTGAGCTATGCCGGCGCTGAGCCCGCCATTATAGCGGTTATTTCTGCGCGGCTTCGGCGTGATAGGCGGTGATGCGCTCGACCTCGTTCTTCGAGCCCAGCGCCACGGCGACGCGCTGGTGCAGCTTGGTGGGTTGCAGGTCGAGGATGCGGCTGAGGCCGTCGCTGGCCGCGCCGCCCGCCTGCTCGACGATGAAGGCCATCGGGTTGGCTTCGTACATCAGGCGCAGCTTGCCGGGCTTGTCGGGCTCGCGCTGATCCCAGGGATAGAGGAAGACGCCGCCGCGGGTCAGGATGCGATGCACGTCGGCCACCATGCTGGCCACCCAGCGCATGTTGAAGTCCTTGCCGCGCGGGCCGGTGGAGCCGGCCAGGCATTCGTCGATGTAGCGGCTCACCGGCGGCGCCCAGTGGCGCATGTTGGACATGTTGATTGCGAATTCCTTGGTGTCCTCGGGAATCTTGATCTGGTCCTGCGTCAGCACCCAGGAGCCGGTCTCGCGGTCCAGCGTGAAGACCGCCACGCCGTCGCCCACCGTCAGCACCAGCACGCTCTGCGGGCCGTAGACGCAGTAGCCGGCCGCGGCCTGCTGCTTGCCGGGCTGCAGGAAGTCTTCTTCCGCGACGCCCCGTGAATGGCCCACCTTGCGCAGCACGCTGAAGATGGTGCCGATGGACACGTTCACGTCGATGTTGGACGAGCCGTCGAGCGGGTCGAACAGCAGCAGGTATTCACCTTGCGGGTAGCGGTTGGGCACCGCGTAGATGCTGTCCATCTCCTCGCTGGCCATGGCGGCGAGATGGCCGCCCCATTCGTTGGCTTCGATGAGGACCTCGTTGGCGATGATGTCCAGCTTCTTCTGGATCTCGCCCTGCACGTTCTCGCTGCTGGCGCTGCCGAGCACATCGCCCAGTGCGCCCTTGTTGACGGCGATGGCGATGCGCTTGCAGGCGCGTGCGACGACCTCGATCAGCAGGCGCAGCTCCTGCGGGATGTGGCCGTGCAGGCGTTGCTGCTCGATGAGGTACTGGGTCAGTGAGATGCGGCGGGTCATGCGAGGGCCCTTTCGACGATTTCGCGCACGTCGCTGGAGAGGTCGGATTTGGCGGCCACGCGGGCGATGGCTTCGCGGGCGGCGCTGCGGTAGGGTTCGGCCAGCGCGGCCCAGCGGTCCATCGCGCGGGCGATGCGGCTGGCGAGCTGCGGGTTGATGGCGTCGATGGCCAGCACCTGCTCGGCCCAGAACACGTAGCCCGCCGCGTCGGCGCGGTGAAATGCGGCCGGGTTCAACATGCACAGCGAGGCCAGCAGGCTGCGTGCGCGGTTCGGGTTCTTCAGGCTGAAGTCCGGGTGCTTGAGCAGGGCCTTGACGCGTGCGAACACGCGGCCGTCGGCTTCGGGTGCGCGGGCCTGCAGCGAGAACCACTTGTCCACGACCAAGGCGTCGTCCTTGAAGAGGGCGTGGAAGCGCTGCAGCGCCGGCGCGGCCAGCTCGGCGTTCGCGTTGACGAGGGCGGCCAGCGCGCCCAGGCGCTCGGTCATGTTGCCGGCGTCCTTGAAGCGCTGGTAGGCCTTGCCGGGCCAGATCGTGTCGCCGCTGGCCTGCGCGTCCAGCACGAGCATGGACAGCGCGAGATTGGCCAGCGCCCGCTTGCCGGCCGAAACCGGGTCGGGCGTGTAGCCGCCCTGCACCTGGTGGGCCTCGAAGGCGGCGATCCAGTCCTCGCGCAGCGCGCTGGCGAGCTGCTGCTGGGCGGCCATCACGGCGGCGTGGATGGCCTGCGGGTCGACGACGTCGAGCTGCTCGGCGATGTAGCTCTCGCCCGGCAACGTCAGCGCCAGTTCCTTGAAGGCCGGGTCCAGATCGGGGTGGTTGAGGACGGCGCGCATCGCGTCGATGAAGGCCGGGCTCAGCACCAGCGGCTGGCCGGCGCGCAGCGCGTGCAGGATGCGGTTCAGCGCCAGACGCTGGCCGGCTTCCCAACGGTTGAAGGGGTCGCTGTCGTGGCGCATCAGCACCAGCAGGCCGGCGTCGGACAAGCCGTCGTCCAGCACTACCGGCGCCGAGAAGCCGCGCAGCAGCGAGGGCACGGGCTCGCTGGCGATGCCCTCGAAGACGAAGGTCTGCTCGGCCTGGTCCAGCACCAGCACGCGCTCTGTCTTGCCCTCGGCATCCAGCGGCAGCGCCACGCCATGGCGGTCCAGCAGACCCATGACGATGGGGATGACCTGGGGTTGCTTGTCGGTCTGGCCGGGCGTGGCCGGCGTCTGTTGCGTCAGGCGCAGCGTGAAGGCTTGAGTGGCGGCGTCGTACTCGCCGCGGGCGGTCACGCGCGGCGTGCCGGCCTGGGCGTACCAGCGCTTGAAGGCGTCCAGGCGCGTCGTCAGCTCGGAACCGGGATTGGCATCGGCGAGCGCGGCGGCGAAGTCGTCGCAGGTCACGGCCTGGCCGTCGTGGCGCTCGAAGTAGAGCTTCATGCCGGCCTCGAAGCCCTTGCGGCCCACCAGCGCCTGGTACATGCGCACGACCTCGGCCCCCTTCTCGTAGACGGTGGCCGTGTAGAAGTTGTTGATCTCGCTGTAGCTGTCCGGGCGCACCGGATGGGCCATGGAGCCGCTGTCCTCGGGGAACTGCATGGCACGCAGCTGGCGCACGTCCTGGATGCGGCAGACGGCGCGGGCCGACGGCGTGCCGGCCATGTCCATCGAGAACTCCTGGTCGCGGAAGACGGTCAGGCCTTCCTTCAACGACAGCTGGAACCAGTCGCGGCAGGTGACGCGGTTGCCGGTCCAGTTGTGGAAGTACTCGTGCGCGACGATGGACTCGATGCGATGGAAGTCCGCGTCCGTGGCCGTCGCTGGCGAGGCGAGCAGGGCGGACGTGTTGAAGATGTTCAGGCCCTTGTTCTCCATCGCACCCATGTTGAAGTCGGACACGCCGACGACCATGAAGCGCTCCAGATCCAGCGGCAGCTTGAAGCGCGCCTCGTCCCAGACGATGGCAGCGATGAGGCTGTTCATCGCGTGCTCGGTCTTCTCCAGGTCGCCGCGGCGCACGTAGACCTGCAGCAGATGGTTCTGGCCGGCGCGGGTGCGGATGCGCTGCTCGCGCGCGACGAGGTCGCCCGCGACGACGGCGAACAGGTAGCTGGGCTTGGGGAAGGGGTCGTTCCAGACGGCGAAGTGGCGGCCGTTGTCGAGGTCGCCGCTGCTGGTCAGGTTGCCGTTGGCCAGCAGGATGGGGAAGCGGGCCTTGTCGGCGCGCAGCGTGACCGTGTAGACGGCCATCACGTCCGGTCGGTCCAGGAAATAGGTGATGCGACGGAAGCCCTCGGCCTCGCACTGCGTGAAGAAGCTGCCGCCGGAGGTGTAGAGGCCCGACAGCGCCGTGTTCTTGTCCGGGCAGGTGGTGTTGCGAATCTCGAGCGCGAAGTCGGCATCGGGTGCGCCTTCGATGACGAGCTCATGGCCTTCCTGGCGGAAGGACACGGAGCTGCCATCGATCAGCACGCGCAGCAGGTTGAGCTCCTCGCCGTGCAGGCGCAG
>JAEKLF010000214.1 GCA_019509985.1 Burkholderiales bacterium
CGCCGGTCTCGAGGTCGTGCTCGATGCGCTGACGCAGGAAGTTCGACGGGGCGGGCGCGGCGTTGGTTTGGCTCATCGGGGGCTTTGAAAACGGGAACGGGCCGCCTGTTGCTTGCAAGGCGGCCCGGCTTGGGTGGCGGTGATTTTACGGAGTGGGCGCGTGGGCCCGCAGCGGCAGCCGCACGTGTGCGAGGGCTATGCTGATCCAGACGGCGACGCTGAAGTAGAGCGTCATCCAGGTCACCTCGCTGCGCCAGTGCGCCCAGTCGTAGGACACGACCCAGCGCCCGCCCGCGTCGGCCACGCCGGCGGCCAGGCTCGGATAGACCCGGCCGGCAGCCTGATCGGCCATCCAGCGCGCCCAGTACATCGGCACGTCCACCGTGAACATGTAGGTCGCATACAGAGCGCCGGCGGCGATGGCCAGGCCCAGCCAGCGCCGCGCGCGCGGGGTGCTGCGCGGCCACAGCGCCAGCAGCGCCATCACGCTGAGCAGGGCGACCGTGCCCCACAGCGTCTCCTCGATGACGTGGCCAAGGTTGCGCGTCGTCAACACCGCGTACCAGGAATTGACCTCGGCCAGCGCGATCAGCGGCAGCACGGCCTGCGACAGCAGCAGGCTGGGCCGGTGGCGGGTGACGAGGGCCGCGCCGCGCAGCAGCAGCGCCCATTGCGCGGCAAAGCTCAGCTCGGCGAGCGTCGCGACGGTGCGGCCGACCAACACGCTGGAGGCCCAGGAATCCACCAGCACCAGGCGCGGCACGTCGAACACCGGCAAAAAGCAGCGGTAGCCGCAGCCCAGCACATACAGGCCTGACAGCAGCAATTGCAGGCGCTGGTGCGGCCAGGTCGTACCGTCGGGGCGGTGGCGGTGCACCCAGGCGGCCGACGCCGTCCAGGCGATGAGGTTGAGGCCGGCGATGGCACAGAGCAGGTGCCACCAGCCGAGCGTGTTTGCTGCATCGGTCATGGTCGTTTCAGGCCTTGCGCGGCCGCCCCGTCTTGACCGGCTGCAACCGGTCCAGCGCCGCGGCCAGGGATGGCGCATCCAGCAAGGCGAGTGCCTGCAAGCCGGCGCGCAGCAGTTCGCTTTTCTTGGCCTCGCGTTTCGCGTCGTGCAGCCGATGCTTGAGCACGGCGATCAGCGCGTAGTCGGCCTCGGGCATCGTGAAGCCGTCGCGCACGAGCTTGATGCGCGCTTCGGGGTCGGGCTTGCGGGCGTGGGCCATGTTGCGCTGGAAATGATGGAAACCGTTTATACGATTTTCGTCGTGGCACTGCTACCGCAGGTTGAAACGAATCGCGTGCAGACGCCAGGCAGCGGGGGGGCGAATGCCGGGTTCCGCGTCTTCGTCGGCGGCGGATGCCGTCCTGAGAAACTGCAGCTGACTCACCCCTTGAGATCAAGCCATGCGGTCCTGGAAGCGCCCGATCCTCTTCGTGATGGGCACCGTCGTGTGCGTCCTCTTCTACCTGTTCCTGCTCAACATCCCCGAGATCGGAGCGGCGAGCCCAACCGCGGGCGTGATCCCTGTCCTCCTTCTCGCTGGCGCGATGGTGGGGTTGACTGCCTTGGCATTGCGGGCGGAAGGATGGTCGGGAAGACTTCTCGGGGTGTGCCATGACCAGCGGCCTTTTGCGTGCTTCGCAGCAGGACTGGCGGCTGGCGCGGCGCTCGCAGGACTGTGGATGTGCGCCGTGACCGTGATCGCGGGAGCCTCATGGCGCCCAAACCCAGGCTTCAGCGCGGTCGCGCTGGTGCTCGCCTGCTTGTTCCATCTCTTCAACAATCTCGGCGAGGAACTGGCCTACCGTGGGTATCTCTTCCTGCGGCTGGCCAAGGGCTCCGGTGCCCCGATGGCGGTGCTTGTCACGTCAGGCGTGTTTGCCCTTCTGCACCTCCAGGCGGGACTCCCGTGGCTCAGCGTGCTTGCAGGCGTCTTCACGTCGGGGCTGGTCTTCGGCGCGGTCTTCGCCCGCTGGCGCAGCCTGCCGCTGGCCCTGGGCGTTCACGTCGCGACAAACCTGATCCAGGACGTCACGGGGCTTCGCGCCGGGGCCTCCTCCCTTTGGGTGAGCGAGCAACTGGTCGATTCGGCGGGGCAGGGCACGAGAATTCTGCTGGCCATCGCCGCACTCAACACCGGTGTTGCGCTCGTCTTGCTGGCCTGGCCTCGTGGAGGACGCGTCACGGGGCGCAGGTGACGATGAAAAGCGCCAGCCATTCCCGCTTGTGGGCGGTGGCGGTGTTGGGGCGGCGCTGGCCCATCCCCGAGCGCGGAAGCAGTGGAGAGCCCTCGGCGCGGGTCCGCTCAGTGGCCGCCGCCGAGCTTGAAGACGCCCACCACTTCGTTCATGCGCTCGGCCTGGCTGCGCAGGCTGTCCGCGGCCGCCGCGGCCTCCTCGACGAGGGCGGCGTTCTGCTGCGTGACGCGGTCCAGCTGCTGCACCGCCTCGCTGACCTGGCCGATGCCGGTGGTCTGCTCCTGCGTGGCCGAGCCGATCTCGGCGATCAGGTCGGCCACGCGCCGCACCTGGGTCACGATCTCGGTCATCGTCGCGCCGGCCTCGCCGACCAGGCGGGAACCGGTGTCGACGTTGTCCACGCTCTGGCCGATCAGCGCCTTGATCTCGCGCGCCGCCTGGGCGCTGCGCTGGGCCAGCGCCCGCACCTCGCCAGCGACCACCGCGAAGCCGCGGCCCTGCTCGCCCGCGCGCGCCGCTTCCACGGCGGCGTTCAGCGCCAGGATATTGGTCTGGAAGGCGATGCCGTCGATGGTGCCGATGATGTCGGCGATCTTCTTGGAGCTGGTGGAGATGGCGCTCATCGTCGTGATGACCTGCTGCACCACGGCGCCGCCGCGCGCGGCCACGCTGCTGGCCGACTCGGCGAGCTGGGTGGCCGTCTGCGCGGTGTCGGCGTTCTGGCGCACGGTGGCGTTCATCTGCTCCATTGACGCGGCCGTCTCCTCGAGGTTGGCGGCCTGCTCTTCAGTGCGCTGCGACAGGTCGGCATTGCCGCTGGCGATCTCGCCGGCGCCAGTCAGGATGGAGTCGGCACCGCTGCGCACCTGGCGCACGATGTTGACCAGGCCGTCGTTCATCTGTCCCAGCGCCGCCAGCAGCGTGGCGATCTCGTCGCGGCCGTCGGCGGCGATGTCCGTGGTCAGGTCACCGCCTGCTACGGCCTGCGCAAAGCCGACGGCGCGCTGCACCGGCTCGGTGATCGAGCGCGTGATCATCCAGGCCAGCGCCGCGCCCAGCAGCAACGCGACGCCGGTCAGGACGGCGGTGGTGGCAACGGCCATCGCGCGCGTGTCCTGGCCGCGCTGGTATTCCGCGGCGGCCTCGTCGATCTGCAGCTTGACGAGCTGGTCGGACAACTTGCGGGTCTCGACGGCCAGCGGCAGTGTCTTGGCCTCGTAGATCTCCATCGCGGTGCTCATGCCGCCGGTGGACAGGGCCGCGCTGACCGGCAGCAGGCCCTCGTTGATGTAGGCCTTGCGCGACGCGTCGAAGCGCTGGACCAGGGCCTTTTCCTCGTCGTTCAGGTGCGAGGCCGCGTACTGGTCCAGAAGCTCCTGGGCGCGCTTGATGTTGGTGTTGAGCTCGTCGCTGCGCCGCTTGATCTCGTCGAAGCCCGGCGCGCGCAGCATCTCGACGATGACGAGGCGGTTGCGCGTGGAGATGTTGTTCAGCTCACCGAGCTGGGCCAGCGGGATGGTGCGGTCCTTGTAGACCGTCTCCAGCCCCGCCGCGACATGGTAGATGCCGCGCACGCTGATGGCCGCCACCACCAGCATCAGCGTGAGCACGATTGCAAACGCGATACCGAGCCGCTTGCCGATGCGCAATTGCTTCAAAGCATTCATGCCTTCCCCTTCTGGAGCTTGTCTCGTTGGCCGCTGCGAGTCTGCATGAATGGGCCGTTCGCGTCGACTGGATCAGCGCCTGCGCGAGGCACTTCCTCCCAGGATGCTGCCCAATACGCCACGAATGATCTCGCGGCCGACGGCCGAGCCCATGGTGCGCACGGCCGACCGTGCGGCCGCTTCGGCCAGGCCGGGGTGGTGGCCACCGCGCGGGCCGGTGGTGCCGAAGAGCACGTCCTTGAGACCGCCGAGCATGCCGCCGCCGTCATCTGCGGGCGCCGGGGCGGCCGGCCCGCCTTTGAAGACATTGCCGGCCTCGGCAGCGATGCCGCCAGTCGATGCCGCGGGCGCGGTGGCCGTCGCGCCCTTGCCGGTCAGCTTTTCATAGGCGGATTCGCGATCCAGCTGCTTCTCGTAGACGCCGGCAACCAGCGAGTTGGCGACCAGGGCCCGGCGCTGCGCCGGCGTGATGGGGCCGATCTGGCTGCCCGGCGGTAGCACGAAGACGCGCTCGGTGATGCTGGGCCGGCCGTGATCGTCCAGCAGGCTGACCAGGGCCTCGCCGACGGCCAGCTCCATGATGGCCGCCTCGATGTCAAGCCCGGGCTTGGCGCGCATCGTCTCGGCGGCCGCCTTGACGGCCTTCTGGTCGCGCGGTGTGAAGGCGCGCAGCGCATGCTGCACGCGGTTGCCGAGCTGGCCGAGCACGTTGTCGGGGATGTCCAGCGGGTTCTGCGTCACGAAGTACACGCCCACGCCCTTGGAGCGCACCAGGCGCACAACCAGCTCGATGCGCTCGACGAGCGCACCCGGCGCGTCCTTGAACAGCAGGTGGGCCTCGTCGAAGAAGAACACCAGCTTGGGCTTGTCCAGGTCGCCCACCTCGGGCAGCGTCTCGAACAGCTCGGAGAGCATCCAAAGCAGGAAGGTCGCGTACAGGCGCGGCGCGTTCATCAGCTTGTCGGCGGCCAGCACGTTGATGACGCCCAAGCCCGCGTCGGTCTGCATGAAGTCGGCGATGTTGAGCATGGGCTCGCCGAAGAATTTGTCGCCGCCCTGGGCCTCGATCTGCAGCAGGCCGCGCTGGATGGCGCCGACGCTGGCGGCCGACACGTTGCCGTACTGCGTTGTGAACTGACTCGCGTTGTCACCGACGTACTGAAGCATCGCACGCAAGTCCTTCAGATCCAGCAGCAGCAGCCCCTGGTCGTCGGCGATCTTGAACACCATCTGCAGCACGCCGGCCTGGGTCTCGTTGAGGGCCAGCATGCGGCTCAGCAGCAGGGGGCCCATGTCGGACACGGTGGCGCGCACCGGGTGGCCCTGCTCGCCGAAGACGTCCCACAGCGTGGTGGGGCAGGCCAGCTTCTCGGGCGCGTCAATGCCGCGGTCCTTCAGCGTGGCCAGCAGCTTGTCGCTGGGCGCGCCGGCCTGGCTGATGCCGGTCAGGTCGCCCTTCACGTCGGCCATGAAGACCGGCACGCCCAGCTTGGAAAAACTTTCGGCCAGCTTTTGCAGGCTGATGGTCTTGCCGGTGCCAGTGGCGCCGGTGATGAGGCCGTGGCGATTGGCTAGCGCGGGCAGCAGCAGGCACTCGATCTCGGCGTGTCGCGCCAGCAGGATGGGGTCGGTCGTCATGGGCGGTCTCCGGATCAAAGGCAGGGGGCGCGGCGAGTCTAGCGGCCGCCTCGCCCGCCATCGCCACGTCCGCCGCGGGCATCGCAGCGCCGCCCCCGGCCGCTGCGACGCCGATCCGCGTCCGCTCAGACCGCGCGGCGCCTGCGCACGGCCAGCAGCCCCAGGCCGCCCAGCAGGAGCAAGGCTGACGCTGGCTCCGGCACCGGCGCCAGATGCACGTCGGAAATCGCCAGCGCCGAGGCGCCGAGGGTGTCCAGGCCGTCGAACACGCCCAGACTGACGCTGTGCGAGCCGGCGGCCAGCGGCGCGCTGGTGAAGGTCAGGTAGGCCGTCTCGTCGAACAGCGGCGAAGCCGAACCGCCCAGGAAAGTCGCGCTGTGCACGCTGGTCAGCTTGATGACGGTGGTCTTGTCCAGTACCACGTAGGCAGTGTCATCGGCCGGGCTGCTCGCCGGGTCGTCGCTCATGAACTTCCACTGGAAGATCAAGCGCTCGCCAGCCGCAGCCGTGAAGTCCGCGCTCAACCCGGAGCCCACGGTGGCGCCCATCCCGCTGAGCGAACCGGCGCTGAGCCCGACAAAGGATTCGAGCGTGGCCGCGGCCACCGCGCTGCCGCCGAACAGGTAGCCGGACGTGCCTGCGGTGCCGAGCACGGCCTGGGCGGTAAATCCGGCGGGTGGGGCGCCGAATTGATGGGTGGTGTCCACTGCGCCGTTGCCGGCCTTGGTCCAGCCGGTCAGGTCGCCGCTGGCGAAGTCGCCGTTGGTGACGCCCGCGGCCAGCGCCGTTGATGCCACGAAGGTCAGGCCCAGGCTCAGTGCGGCAAAGGTGAACTTGAATTGCTTCATCGTCGTCTCCAAAGAAATCGTGAGGAAGGGAAGTGCGGCGCCTTCAATGAACGGTGCCGGTCTGAGTGATCTGCAGCGTGCTCTCCTGGCCGACTTGCAGGCCGGCCTTCACGCAATCGATCGGGTTGGTGCTGATGCCCGGCTTGAAGGACACCGACTGGCGCGAGCGCAGGTTGGTGCAGGTGACCTTGGCGATGTCCAGGCCGCCGATTTGCACGGCCGGCAGCTGCGAATTGACGAGCGCCACCTGCGAGACCTGAACCCGCTCCCCGTGTAGAGAGACGAGGCCCGACTTCTCGCAGTCGAAACTGCCATCGGTGTTGGCCTGCACGCTCACCGACTGGCGGGTGTTCAGGTTGGAGCAGACCACCTTGCCGCGCAGCAGGCCGATGAGGATGCCGTCCACCGGCTTGGCGCGTTTGCCGGCCACCTGCAGGAAGACGTGGGTCACCAGGTCCTGGTTGACGAAGGTTTGCTTCTCGGCATTCCATTGCAGCGCATTGGGCTCGACCAGGTCTCCCTCGAGGAAGACCGAGGCGCCGGGGAATGGATCCGTTGCCAGCGCGCCCTTCACGTCGGGGTTAACCTCCTGCGCACCGACCGTCGCGTCGCCAGCGTTCGCGCCGCGGAACTTGATGTGCACGTTGTGCCCATCCTTGATCAGATTGCCGAGGTTGAGGCGGGCCTCGCCGGGCTTGTCGGTCGAGCCTGCCGGGAGTTCCATGGCCGTCGGCAATTGCAGCTGGCGCCAGGGGGTGATCGGCTCCTGCTGGTTGTCGAACAGCTTGAGCCCGCCTGTGGGATCGAACAGCATGCTGTCGATGTGCGCGGGCCGCGGCAGCACGATGCCGCGCCAGTTGCGCAGCACCAGGTTGGCCGCGACAAGGTTGCTCAGAACCAGCGTGAACCTGCCGTCCGCCGACAGGGTGCCGGTGTCGAAGGTGGGCACGCGAGGATGCAGGGGCAGCGCCGCGCCTCCGGCATCCAGCAGGGTCGCGTCGGCGATGACCACCTGGGTCGAGGTGTTGAGGATGTCTTCTTCCGCGAAGCTCGTGCCGACGTGGAATTGTTCAGCACCGCGGACCTGGCCGGCGATGCTGCCGGGCTGGTTGGGGCTGGCCCAGCCCTTGGCGGACTGCCAAGTGACGAAGTAGCGGTGGTAGCTGGTGCCCTTGAAGGTGCGCGTGCCGGAGGCCACCACGCTGGGTGCGTTCCAGGGGCTCAGCGAGCCGAGGTAGGTGGACACCGGCGTCAGCGTGCTGCTGAGGCTGAGCACTTCCATGCGCAGCCTGGAGGCTGTGGCGGAATTGGGGTTGACGAAGTCCCAGTTGGCCAGCGATTGCACCGTCAGGCCGACGTTGTTGGCCAGGATGCCGAAGTCCTCGTCGCTGAAGTGGCGGCGTTCGCCGACCCGGTTGGTGCAGGGCATGGACGGCCCCGCCGGCATGATGTGGTGGGTGAAGGCATCCTCGCCGGTGTGCACCGTGGCGCTGTGCGACAGGCCGTAGTTGTGCCCGGCCTCGTGCGCGGCGGTGCCGCCAATGCCGAGGGCCCAGCGGTCGAGCGTGTTGTTGGCGCCTGAGAGCTCGGTGCTGCAGAACACGCCGTAGGAGCCGCCGAAGACGCGGGCGTGGTCGACGACATCCGCGTCGCCGGTGTCCACCGCCTCGGCGATGCCGAACAGCGACGGATCGGTGTCCGCGCCGATTGCGACCATGTTGCGCCGCGCCGGCGGCGACCCCAGCGAGTCCGGATTGGTCGTCGTCGGTGCCTGCACCTGGACGTTGAACTCGCAGTAGTCCGTGGCCACCACGTCGAAGATGCGATCCCGCAATTGGGCCGTGGTGCCGGCGGGTGCGCCAGGCAGTGAGCCGATGGCGAAGGTGCGCGCCGGCGACACGTTGGTCGCGTAAGCCGGGAAGGTCGCGTCGTTGGCCGTCGGGTAGTACAGGAACAGCTTGTTCGGCTTCATCGCGTCGATGGCGCCGTAGTTGTGATAGCAGGTCGGGGCGGCCTGGATGGACGTGGACAGCAGCGCGGCGCCGAAGCAGCCGGCCAGCTTGAAATGAACGGGCAAGCGAATCATGGATGTCTCCTTTGAACGGTCCTGGTGAACAGGAACGCCTCAAAGTTAGGCGGCGGCTTTTGGCGCTGCATCCCTCCTTTGCCCTTCAACGGTGGGACGACTTCCGCTCCTAGGGGGACGCTGTTAGGGGGAGGTTTCTAGGGGGCTTGCAGGCGATGAATTGCGCTTGTCCCCGCAGTTAGGCCAGAGCAGCACTACCGATGCGTGATGTAGGTCCCCGAAGGGAAACGCTTACATTGAAAAACGCAGCAGCGCATGCATGGTGCTAAGCCAGCCGCGTTCTCGCAGCGCGCGCGAGGTCAGGCGGACGGGAGGTGGCGAACGGTGGGCGGGAGGCGGCCTCGTAGAATCGAGGGTTGCACGGCACCAGCGCCGTGCTGCCAAAGGAGCAAGAGCCACATGGCCGGACATTCCAAATGGGCCAACATCCAGCATCGCAAAGGCCGCCAGGACGAGAAGCGCGGCAA
>JAEKLF010000215.1 GCA_019509985.1 Burkholderiales bacterium
GGCTGGGCCAGCGGCTGCGGGTAGACCAGCTTCAGCTCGTGGCCTGAGGTCAGCACCAGCGGCGCATCGGCCTTGGGGCTGACGCAGATCCAGTCCAGTCCTGGCGGCGCGGGCTGCGTGCCGTTCGTTTCCACGGCGACCTCGAAGCCGCGGGCATGTAGCGCGTCGATCAGTGGCGTGTCCAACTGCAGCAGCGGCTCGCCACCGGTGCAGACAACGTAGGGCCGACCGCCGCCCGGCCACGCCTTGACGATCGTGTCCGCCAACTCATCCGCCGTCGAGAATTTGCCGCCACCTTCGCCGTCGGTGCCGACGAAGTCCGTGTCGCAGAAGGTGCAGACCGCCGTCGCGCGGTCCTGCTCGCGGCCGGTCCACAGATTGCAGCCGGCGAAGCGGCAGAACACCGCGGCGCGCCCCGCCTGGGCGCCTTCACCCTGCAGCGTGTAGAACAGCTCTTTGACCGAATACGTCATACCGGAATCAATTCTTCAGAATCCGCGCGGCTGACGATGGCGCCCGAGCCGCGCGTCTCGTACAGGTCCACGCGGTCGATCTGCGGCAGCACGGCGCCGCCCTCGCGCAGCACCCACGCGGCCAGCGATGCCGCATCGCCATCCGGCAGGTTGGCAATCTCGAACAGCGGGTGGTGGTCCAGCCGCTTGAAGATGGGGTTGAACAGGGTCTTCACGTCTCCGAAGTCCACCGTCCAGCCCATGACCTGGTCCAGCGGCGCTGCCAGATGCAGGCGCAGCGTGAAGGTGTGGCCGTGGATGCCTGCCAGAGGATGGCCGGTTGGCGCATGCTTCATGCGAACAGCGCTGTCCAGCGTCATCTCTTTCCAAATGCGATAGCTCTGGCCGTTGAAGTTGGCGCCGCAGGAACCCGTCTCGTAGACGGTGATCCAGCTCAGCTCCGGCAGCTCGGGCTTCAGCCTTTCCCACAGCCAGGCCGAGATGTTCTCGCTGGTGGGATTGGCCAGGCCCTCGATGTCGTTCAGGCAGCGGTAGTTCAGCAGCATGTGCAGCGGCGCCCAGACCTCGTCGAGATGGTCGTAGTCGATGGACAGGTCGCGCTCGCCCAGATCCGCGTTGGCATGCAGGATGACCTCGAAGCCGTGCCCATGCATGCGTCCGCACTGGTGGCCCATCGGTACGTTGGGCAGCTGGTGCGCGGCCTGGAAGCGGTAGCGGCGCCAGACATGGGCATGGCCGGCGCCGTCCAGGTCGACGCCGCTGTGCTGGGTGCTTTGCACGCCCACCTGCACGATGGCGGGCACATCGGCCGCCAGGCGGCTGCGCACCCAGCGCGCGAGGTTCTCGTCCGTGGGCTCGGCCAGGTGGTCGTTCAGCAGCGCATGGTCCAGCGGCGCCACGGTCTCGGTCATGCGCGCGCGCAGGCTCTCCACCTCGCCGCCAAAAAACGGCGCCCAGCCGCTCGGCAGCGCGGCGCGCACGGTGGCGAAATAGCTGTGGCCATGCAGGCCATGACTGCGGTGCGAGGCGGGGAGGGCGGGAATGCGGCAGGCCGACTCGAAGCCGGACGAGGCACAGTGCAACACGGAAACTGACATGCCCCGATTGTCGCGCGGCCCTTTTGCGGGCCGCTTGACTTGAAGTGGGCTTGAGCTTTTACGCTGGACCCCATGAATCTCGCCGACCCCATCGACGCCGCCCCCGCGGCGTCCGACAAGCTGTTCGCCCCTGGCCGCCGCGCCGCCTGCCTGGGCGCCATCGCGCTGATCTCCATGCTGGCCTTCGAGTCCATCGCCGTCGCCACCGCGATGCCGGCCGTGGCCGAGGCGCTGCACGGCCTGCCGCTTTACGCGCTGGCCTTCGGCGCGACGCTGGCGACCTCGGTGCTGGGCATGACGGCCGCCGGCCAGCTGTGCGACAAGCGCGGCCCCTACCGCGCGGCGCTGGCGGGCCTCGCGGCCTTCCTCGCCGGCCTGCTGCTGGCGGGCTTCGCGTCCAACATGCCGACGCTGGTGCTGGGCCGCGCACTGCAGGGCCTGGGCAGCGGCGTGCTGGGCGTGACGCTGTACGTCGGCGTCGGCCAGGTCGTGCCGCAGTCGCTGCACCCCAAGTTGTTCGCGATGTTCGCTGGCGCCTGGGTCGTGCCCGGCCTCGTCGGTCCCGCGCTGGCGTCCTTTCTCGTGCAGTTCATCGGCTGGCGTTCGGTCTTCCTGGCCGTGGCTGCGGCCGTGCCGGTGGCGGCGGCGTTGATGCTGCCTTCACTCAGGCGCGTGGGCTCGGGCACGGCTGAGGTGCTGCGCTGGGGCGCGATGCGCTGGGCGCTGCTGGCCAGCGCCGGCGCGCTGACGCTGCACGGCGCCAGCCAGCAGTCGGGCACGGGCGCGGTGCTGCTGTTCGCGGCGGGCCTGGTGGCTGCCGGCATCGCCGCACGGCTGCTGCTGCCGGCCGGCACGCTGCGCGCGGCGCGCGGCCTGCCGTCGGTCATCCTGCTGCGCGGGCTGATCGCCGCCACCTTCGCCAGCGCCGAGGCCTTCTTGCCGCTGTTGCTGACCCAGCATTTCGGCTGGAGCCTGACGCAGGCCGGCATCGCGCTGAGCGCGGGCGCCGTGACCTGGAGCGTCGGCAGCGCGCTGCAGGCCCGCCTGCACAGGCCCGAGCATCGGCGCCGCCTGCTGCCCGGCGGCTTCAGCCTCACGGCGGCGGGGCTGATGGTCGTCATCGCACCGCTGCTGTTCGACCTGCCATCAGGCCTGGTGTTCGCCGGCTGGTCCGTCGTCGGCCTGGGCATCGGCCTGTCCTTCCCGATGCTGTCGGTGCTGCTGCTCAAGCTGTCGCCGCCCTCCAGCCAAGGTACGAACACCTCGGCCCTGCAGCTCAGCGACGCCCTCACCAGCAGCGCCGCGCTGGCGCTGGCCGGCCTGTTGTTCGACCCCGCCACGCGCCAGGTCTTGCCGGTGCTGCTGCTGGCCCTGGTGCTGGCCGCGACGGCGGCACTGGTCAGCCCGAGGGCCCAGCCCGCGACCGACTGAAACCGCTTTCCCACGGTGGCACACTGCGCCCACTTCAGCAGGAGTGACGCATGGGTTTTGTGACGCCGCGCACGATGGCACGGGACTACGACGTCATCGTCGTCGGCTCAGGGGCCGGCGGCGGCCAGGCGGCCTACACGCTGGCGCTGGAGGGCGTGAAGGTGCTGATGCTCGAGGCCGGCCGGCATTACGACCACCGCACCGAGACGCCGATGTTCCAGGCCTCGCACGACGCCCCGCTGCGCGGCGCCGGTACGCCGGACAAGCCCTTCGGCTTTTACGACGCCACGGTGGACGGCGGCTGGCAGGTGCCGGGCGAGCCCTACACGCAGGCCTCGACGGACCCGGCCCGGCGCTTCGACTGGTGGCGCGCCCGCATGCTGGGCGGTCGCACCAACCACTGGGGCCGCATTGCGCTGAGGAACGGCCCCTACGACTTCAAGCCCCACTCGCGTGACGGCCTGGGCTTCGACTGGCCCATTGGCTACGACGACCTCGCGCCCTACTACGACAAGGTCGAGATGCTGATCGGCGTCTACGGCAGCAACGAGGGCCTGGAGAACACGCCCGACTCGCCCGCCGGCTGCCTGCTGCCCGCGCCCGCTGCGCGCGTGGGCGAGCGGCTCATCGCCCAGCGCGCCGGCAAACTGGGCATTCCGGTCGTGCCCATCCACCGCGCGGTGCTGACGGCCAAGCTGGACGACGCCCGCATCCCCGCCCTGCTGCACCCCGGCAACCCGCGCGCGCAGGCCCTCGTCGCCCAGGCCATGCGCGACCGTGCCGCCTGCTTCTGGGCCACACCCTGTTCACGTGGCTGCAGCATCGGTGCCACCTACCAGAGCCCCGCCGTGCACTTGCCGCCGGCCCTGGCCAGCGGCAAGCTCGACATCCTCTGCGACGCCATGGTCTACGAGGTGACCACCGCGGGCGGCAAGGCCAGCGGCGTGCGTTTCGTCGACCGCACGACCGGCAAGCACATCGAGGCAAAGGCCCGCGCCGTCGTGCTGGCGGCCAGCGCCTGCGAGTCGGTGCGCATCCTGCTGAACAGCAAGTCCGCCGCCCACCCCGAGGGCCTGGCCAATTCCAGCGGCAAGCTGGGCCGCTACGTGATGGACACCGTCGGCAGCGACCTGATGGGCCAGGTGCCGCTGCTCGAAGCCCTGCCGCCGCACAACGAGGACGGTGCCGGCGGCTCCCATCTGTACGCGCCGTGGTGGCTGTACGGCAGCCAGGGTGCCGGCTGGCAGACCAAGGGCCTGGGCTTTCCGCGCGGCTATCACATCGAACTGAGCACCGGCCGGCGCATGCCCGGCCCCAGCACCGGCGCGGGCCTGGAGTGGCTCACGCAGGGCAGCTACGGCGCGCGCTTCAAGCAGGACGTGCGCCGCACGTATGGCTCCTTCGTCTACTTCGCCGGCCGCGGCGAGATGATCCCCAACGACCACTCCTTCTGCGAGATCGACCCCGCCGCGAAGGACCGTTATGGCATCCCGGTGCTGCGCTTTCACTGGCAGTGGGCCGAGCACGAGACCCGCCAGGCCGCCCACATGCAGAAGACCTTCGCCGACATCGTCGCCGCCATGGGCGGCCGCGTGCACGAGAGCCCCGAGCCGGACGGCGCCAAGGCCATCGCGCCGGGCGGCTCCATCATCCACGAGGTGGGCGGCGCCATCATGGGCGCGGATGCGCGCAGCTCGGTCACCAACGGCTGGTGCCAGACCTGGGACGTGCCCAACCTCTTCCTGACCGACGGTGCGCCCTTCGTCTCCAACGCCGACAAGAACCCGACGCTGACCATCATGGCCCTGGCCTGGCGCGCGGCGGACCACATCGTCGAGCGCTTTCGCCGAAAGGAACTGTGATGGATCGCCGAGAGACGCTGCAATGGATGCTGGCGGCCAGCGCCGCGATGGGGGTCGGGACGTCCGCCGGCGCGACACCGGCCAGCCGCCAGGGCAAGGCCGCCAAGGGTTATGGCACCGACCCCAAGCTGAACACCAGCTACGGCGGCAAGCCCTTGTGGCCGCTGACGTTCACGCCCGAGTTGAACCGCAGCGCCCAGGCGCTGTGCGGATTGATCATCCCGGCCGACGAGCACTCGCCCAGCGCGGCGCAGCTGCAGGTGCACCGCTTCATCGATGAATGGATCAGTGCGCCCTATCCCGACCACGCCAAGGACAGGGACGTGATCGTGGTCGGCCTGGGCTGGCTCGATGCCGAAAGTGGCGTGCGCTTTCGCAAGCCCTTCGCCGAGCTCGACGTCGGACAGCAATCGCAGATCGCCGACGATATCTGTTCGGCCGAGCGCGCCCGGCCCGAGTTCACCGCCGCCGCGCGCTTCTTCGCCCGCTTTCGTGACCTGACGGCCGGCGGTTTCTACACCACGCCCGTGGGCTTCAAGGACCTCGGCTTCGCCGGCAACACGCCCTCCGTCCGCTTCGACGGCCCACCCCTCAAAGCCCTGCAAATCGTTGGAGTCGCCTGAAATGAATCAACCCCTCGCCCAGTCCCGCCCCGCTGAACGCAGGCACGCCCGGTCGGTCCCCCGCGGGGACGGCGATGCGCGCCGTATCGAACGGCGCGCACATCGCCAGCCGAGCCGGCTTGGGAGCGGCCCGGCGCTCGGCCCGAAAGCCGCCCTCGCTGTCGCTGTCCTCGCCCTGTCCATCACCAGCCACGCCGCCGACATGAACACACTCAGCCCCGAAGAAATCGCCGCCGGCTGGCAGCTGCTGTTCGACGGCAAGACCCTGGACGGCTGGCGCGCCAGCGACGCACCCGGCTCCTTCAGCGTCAAGGATGGCGCCATCGTCGTGCGGGGCCCGCGCTCCCACCTGTTCTACGTCGGCCTCGTGCAGCAGCACGACTTCAAGAACTTCGAGCTGCGCGTCGACGTGCAGACCTTCCCCAAGGCCAACTCCGGCGTCTATTTCCACACCAAGTGGCAGGAAGTCGGCTGGCCCGACCTCGGCTACGAGGTGCAGGTCAACAACTCGCACAGCGACCCCAGCCGCACCGGCGGCCTGTGGGGCGTGCAGGACTTCCCCAGGGTCATCGCGCCCGACGGCCAGTGGTTCACGCTGACCGTGCACGTCGAAGGCAAGCACGTCACCACCTTCGTCGGCACCGAGAAGACGGCCGACTACACCGAGGAGTCACCCCTCGTGCGCCGCAAGGAGCTGGAGCACCGCTTCCTGGCCAGCGGCACCTTCGCGCTGCAGGGGCATGACCCGGAGAGCGAGGTGCATTTCAGGAATATCAGGGTGAAGGTGTTGCCCTGAGCACCTGAGCACCTGAGCTCAAACCCGTCGGCCGGCGCCCTTCTCGATGGGCAACCCCGCATCGGCCCAGCCCTGGATGCCAGGCTTCAGGTTGACCGCCCCGGCAAACCCGGCGGCATTCAGCAGGTGGGTGCCCTTGGGGCCGATGGTGCGGCCATCGCCGCAGTAGACGAGGACGGGCAATTCCCGCGCAGCCGCCAGCGCGGCGGGGATGGATTGGGCCAGCGATGACACTGGGGCCAGCACGGCACCGGGGAGGTGTCGCACTTCGTAGGCTGCGCGTTCGCGCACGTCGACCACCCAAGCTCCCGCGGCGATGAGGGCGCGGGCCTCGTCCAGTAGCACTTCTTTGACATTGAAGGCTGGAGGAGCGTTGGGGTCCGATCGACCGAGCATGTACAACACGCCCGCGGCCAGTGGGGCCGCGACAAGCAGCCGGCGAGTCGAATCGGTGGCGATGCTGGCCTTGGATCGCATGCGGTCTTCCCAACGGCAAACGTGGACGGCACGAGCCTAAGGCAAAGACGCCGCCCGCGGCAAGACGCCGGCAGAACTCAGACGCTCGGCGGCCTCAGGTCGCTCACCCGCCGCCCACGCTTGATCGCCGCCGTGCGCAGATGTGTCAGCGACTCCACCCGCTTGAGCAGTTCGCGGTCGTTCCAGGGCTTCTTGAAGATGCCGTAGACGCCCTCGATCTGGCCGACGCGGCCGTGCAGCTCGTCGTGGCCGGTGATGGCGATGATGGGCATGTCCTCGGTGCTGAGGCTGCCGCGCACGTCGGCGATCAGCTCGAAGCCGTCCTTGTTGGGCATCTCCAGGTCCGTGATCAGCACGGCGATCTCGGGGTTGGATTCCAGCGCCGCGAGCGCCTCATTGCCATCGTTGACCTGCAGCACGGTCAGGCCACCGCCTTCGAGCAGGCGCTTGAGCTTGGTGCGCACGACGGCCGAGTCGTCGGCGACCAGGACGGTAGGTGGGCCCTCGGGCACGGCCGGGGCCGTGGTGGCCGCCGGCGGCTGCATGGGTGTGGGCGCCGTGACGAAGGCGCTGGCCATGGACGGCGCGCCGGACGTGCCGGGCAAAGGCGGCAGCACGACCGGTGGCGAGGCGCTGCGCGTGGCGCCTCGGCCTTGCGGCGGCCGTGGCGGGGGCGAGTAGTCGCGCGAAGGGCGGTAGTCGTCGCGCTTGAAGGCGGCGATGAGCACGATGATGGCCAGCGGAATGGCGATCAGCACCGGCATCAGGTAGGCGCCCAGCAACTCCTGCAACTCGTGAAACATCTCCAACCCCGGTCTGTGATACCAGGCAGCCTAACACCCGCCGCCCGGCGTCACCACCGAGGAAAGCCGGCATCACTGCACGACATGCCGGGCGTTGCACGCGTTTGCTGCGCCATTTTTGACGGCGGACCGGCGCCGGGCCGCCGGTCTTCCAGCGGCAGGCCGATGCTCTGGTGCTGTCGGGCGCCAAGGTTGGCGGACCGATGCAGGCTAGAAAGCGGCGGCGACAGCCCGGTGACCCCGGCCCCCTAAGTCCGCCGCAACGGCTTCAAAAGGTCAGCACGAAGCAGGCGCCGCCGCCGGGCCGCTTCGCGTGGCGCACCGTGCCGCCCAGGCCGTGCACCAACTGGCGCACGACGGCCAGGCCCACGCCACTGCCACCCTCGCGTGTCGTGAAGAAGGGCGTGAAGATGCGCGACTCCAGCCCCGGCGCGACGCCCGGGCCGTTGTCGCTGACGGTCAGCCGCAGGCGCGCGCCGCGGCTCAGCCGGGCTTCGATCAGCAGCTGTGGTGAAGGCCGGCCGGCGCAGGCCTGCAGCGCGTTCTGCGCCAGGTTGATCAGCACCTGCTCCAGCTGGGCCGCGTCGGTGCGCAGCGCCAGGCTGTCCGGTTCGACGGCGATCTCCACCGCGCCGTCCGCGGCTTCCCAGGCCGGCGTGACGAGGCGCTGCACGGCCCGCAGCAGCGGTTGCACCGCCACGTCGGCCAGCGTGGGCGCCGGCGGCTGGCTGACGCTGCGGTAGCGCTCGACGAAGCCCTGCAGGTGCGCCGCCCGCCGCGCCAGTGCGGCGAGGGCGGCCCGCAGCTCCTCGGCCTCGCCGGCCTCCAGCAGCGCCGGTGCGCTCGCGGCCAGCGAGGCGATGGGCGTCAGCGAATTCATGATCTCGTGCGTCAGCACCTGCACCAGCTGGCGCCAGGCGACCAGCGTCTCGGTCTCCAGCTCCGACTCGATCGGCGCCAGCGCCGCCAGCCGCCAGGCTTCACCCTGCACCGTCAGCGCCGACACGGCCAGCACCGCACGCTCCTGGCCGTGCTCGGTGGGCAGCGTGACGACGCGCCGGCCCGGCTCGGCGTCCAGCAGCGCGAGCAGGGCCGCGGGCTCGACGGCGCGGCCCGGTGCGATCAGGCGGCGCGCGGCAGCGTTCAGCGCGAGCGGCGGGTTGCCCGCGACGAGACGCCACAGCGCCAGCGGGGCGTGTTCCAGCGCGGCGTCCAGGTCGGGCCGCGGCGCCGGTGGCGGGTCGGGCGGCGGCGGGCTGGGTCGATGGGCGAGGCGGCTCAGCGACGTCCATCCGTACGCCGCGGCCGCGAGGCCGGCCAGCACGCAGGC
>JAEKLF010000216.1 GCA_019509985.1 Burkholderiales bacterium
ATAGGTCACGCAGCGCCTCGGACGTGTCACCCAGGCGATCCACCAGTTGCCGACTCAGCGTGAGGCTTTCCCGGTAGACGCTTTCAGCCTGCGCCCAGTCGCCCTGCGCCTGGGCCACCCGGCCGAGGTTGTCGAGCGATATGGACAGGTCGCGCAGCGCCTCGGGCGTGCCGCCCAGGCGCTCCGCCAGTTGCCGACTCAACGTGAGGCTTTCCCGGTAGAGCTCTGCAGCCTGCGTCCAGTCGCCCTGCGCCTGGGCCACCCGGCCGAGGTTGTCGAGCGAGATTGACAGGTCGCGCAGCGCCTCGGGCGTGCCGCCCAGGCGCTCCACCAGTTGCCGACTCAGCGTGAGGCTTTCCCGGTAGACGCTTTCGGCCTGCGCCCAGTCGCCCTGTGCCCGGGCCACCCGGCCCAACGTATCCAGGGCGGGCGGCAGTTCGCCGGCCTGGCCTTCGCCGCCACGCTGCCTGAGTCGAACCACCGCCAGCAGCAGATCGGCCAACTCCCGCGCCATGTCGAGCCGACCCGTACTCAGGGCCTCATCGGCCGCTGCGAATCCGTCCCACGGGGACAGCGATTGCAGCCTCGGGTCCTTTTCACTCAGCGTGGCGATGCCTCCGTCGCCAAACAGCCGCTGCCATTGCTCCCGCCACCGCGTCTCGGCAGGTCCCGCCTCTGCGGCCACTTGCGTACTGACCTTGCCTGCCGCCGCAACGAATTCCGGGGTGGACGCTGTGCCACCTTCACTTCGCAGCGTCAGCGACAAGCCCCGCACATGCCAGAGGTCAGGCGCAAACCGCGCCGCCTCGCGCTCGCCGCCCTCGGGCAGCAGCAGCAGCAAGGCGCCCTTGAGCTCCCCTTCCAGGCGGCCACGTCGCTCGTTCAGCCGGCTGAAGAGTTCACGGCGCTGGTCGACCCAGCCAGCCTCGCCGGCACCGCGCTGCGCCTCGAACCAGGCCAGGCGTGCTGGCTTGGCGCGCAACTGGGCAAACAAGGACCGCAGGGCCCGCTCGGCAAACCCGTCGGGCTCGGCCAAGGCCACGTCGGCCCAGGCCCAATTCTGGGATCTCATCCAGCCTTCAAGGCGTGCCTTGAGCGGTTGAACAAGCGCCGCGTCGCTGACGATGATGGGGAAAAAGGCAAAGCCCTGGCTCAGGCGCAGGCGGCGCTCCAGCACCCGCCAGGCCTCGGCAAGCGCGACCTCACGCGCTGCCGACAGCGGCTGCATCGGATGCGGCCGGCGCCGCAGTCGCTGGCGGCGTCCAGGCGTCGATCAGGGGCCAGAGCAAGGGGTTGAGATCCAACCAGTCCTTGCCGTTGCGGTAATTGAGGACAGCGCGCAGGTCAAAGAAGTTGGCGAGCATCGGCAGGTCGTCGCGGCTGGGCAATTCCAGCGAGTTGTGGTCGCCGATGCTCTTGAGCAGCGGGTACTCGGACTGGACGACGAGATCCTCGAAGCCGACCCGCTGCGCCGCAATCACATCGTTGATGAGCGAATCCGACTCGGCCAGCGGCAGCCGCTCCGGCGCGAAGGCCGCCTTTTCGAGCGCGCTGGACAGCAGCCGGCGCAACAACTGCCGGATGTCGCCGCCCGATTCGAAAATCAGGCGGTGCAAGGCCTCTCGCGTCAGTACCTGCTCCCAGGCGGCGAAACGCTTGGTGATCAGCGCCTCCATTGTGTCGATGCCGATGGCGCGGCGCTGCCGCCGGGCGACGTCGGGCGACTCGCACACCCGCACCGAGGCCAGCATGAAAAGCTGCACGTAGGCCTGCACATTCGTCAGATACGGCAGGTAGGGCGGCACAGAGAAAATGATTTGCGTGCCCGAGATGCGCAGGCGCTTCTCGTCGCCGTAGAAGACCTTGATGACCCGGTCAAACATGGCATTGGCCTTGGCGCCCACCCCTCGCAGGCGCTCCAGCGAGTCGACCATCAACACGACCTTCTCGACCCCCCAAAGGCGGCGCACCTCGTCGGCCATGCTGGCGATGAAGGCCTGGCAGTCGGCCATGACGCGCTCCTGACGCTCGCGATCAAAGGCGCGGATGCGCTCGACGATGCTCTGCTGCTGACGCTGGAAGTCGACCTTGATGCCCGCGACGGTCGCGCCCTGGATGCTGACCTCGGCTTGCAACCAATTGCCGAAGCGCTTGAACGGGCCATCCGCCTTGAGCATGGATTCGCTCAGCGCATCGTCTTCGCTCAGTCGTTGCGCAAAGGCCGCTGCCACGACCAGCAGCAGGTCGAGAGTGTCGATCTCGTGGGTATCGCCGATGTAGTCCAGCGCGTCGACGATGTAGGCGCGGGTATCGTCACGCCCATTGAGAATGGTTTCCAGACGCTTGAGCTCGGTGCTCTTGCCCGTGCCGCGCATGCCGCTGAAGTAGTAAAGCTGCCCACCCGTCTTCAGGCGGATCTGACGGGCCAGCAGCGCGATCGGATCTTCGGAGCCGGTGCCGTGCAGATTGGGAACGTAATGCGCGTCCCCAGGCGAAAGCGCGCCGGGATCGTTGGCGATCACGGCAGAAAAATCGTCGACCAGCGCTTCCAGTTGACTCAGATCGGGCATGGGATGACGTGAACTCGTTCAGGCGGCATTCATTGTCACACCCACGCGCGAGGAAAGCTCAGGCCAGCTCTTCCTTGCGGATGCGCACGATGGGCGCCAGCACGGTCGGCAGGCCCTGCATCTTGGCCAGCGCTTCGTTCATGCGGCCTTCGACGGTGTCGTGGGTCAGGATGATGAGGTCGGTCTGGCGCTCGCCCTCGGCGGATTCGCGCTGCAGCACGGCGTCGATGGAGATGTCGTGCTCGGCCAGGATGGTGGTGATGCGCGACAGCACGCCCGGCTGGTCGGCCACGATCAGGCGCAGGTAGAAGGCCGTGTGGACCTCAGCCATCTCGAGGATGGGCGTGTTGCTCATCGCGTCGGGCTGGAAGGCCAGGTGCGGCACGCGGTGGTCGGGGTCGGCCGTGTGCAGCCGGGTCACGTCGACCAGGTCGGCGACCACGGCCGATGCGGTCGGCTCGGCGCCGGCGCCCTTGCCGTAGTAGAGCGTCGTGCCGACGGCATCGGCCTGCACGACGACGGCGTTCATGGCGCCCTCGACGTTGGCGATCAGGCGGCTGGTCGGGATCAGCGTGGGGTGCACGCGCAGTTCGATGCCGTTGTCTCTACGGCGCGTGATGCCCAGCAGCTTGATGCGATAGCCGAGCTGCTCGGCGTATTTGATGTCCGTCGCCTGCAGGCTGCTGATGCCCTCGACATGGGCCTTGTCGAACTGCACCGGCACGCCGAAGGCGATGGCGCTCATGATGGTCAGCTTGTGGGCGGCGTCCACGCCTTCGATGTCGAAGGTCGGGTCGCTCTCGGCATAGCCCAGGCGCTGGGCCTCCTTCAGCACGGTGGCGAAGTCCAGGCCCTTGCTGCGCATCTCCGACAGGATGAAGTTGGTCGTGCCGTTGATGATGCCGGCGATCCATTCGATGCGGTTGGCCGTCAGGCCTTCGCGCAGCGCCTTGATGATGGGGATTCCGCCGGCCACGGCTGCCTCGAAGGCGACGACGACGCCCTTCTCGCGCGCGGCTTCGAAGATCTCGGTGCCGTGCAGCGCCAGCAGCGCCTTGTTGGCCGTGACGACATGCTTGCCGTTGGCGATCGCCTGCAGCACCAGCGAGCGTGCCGGCTCGATGCCGCCGATCAGCTCGACGACGATGTCGATGGCCGGGTTGTTGACCAGTTGCTGCACGTCACCGACGCAGGGCACGCTGTCGCCGACGATGGCCTGGTAGGCCTTGGCGCGCTCCGCGCTGCGGGCGGCCACCATCGCGATTTCGATGCCCCGGCCGGCGCGGCCGCGAATCTCGGCCTGGTTGCGCTGCAGGACGTGGAAGGTGCCGGCACCGACGGTGCCGAGGCCGATCAGGCCGACTTGGATCGCTTTCATGGCAGTGCTCTCAGGAACGACAGGAAATCAGGGAAATCACGAAACGGTGCGCCGGCGGTAGCCCGCCAGGAAACGATCGATGCGGCCGACGGCCTCGCGCAGGTCGTCGACATTGGGCAGGAAGACGAGGCGGAAATGGTCGTGCGCAGGCCAGTTGAAACCGGTGCCCTGCACGATCAGCACCTTCTCCTCGGCCAGCAGCTCGTAGGCGAACTGCTGGTCGTCGGCGATCGGATACTGGCCGGGCGTGTTGGAGCACAGGCGCAGCGACGCCAGCATGTTCAGGCCCTCGATGTAGTCGCGGGCATGGCGCTTCTCGCCGCTGACGACCATCCAGCCGGCGCGGTAGCCGCAGGCGCGGTAGTTCTTGGACAGGCCGTTGAAGGTCACGATCAGCACGTCGTCGGCCAGGGACGCCATGCTGGTGTGGGTCACGCCGTCGTACAGCGTCTTGTCGTAGATCTCGTCGGCGAAGATGACGAGCTGGTGACGGCGCGCCAGCTCGATGATGCCCAGCAGCAGGTCGGTGGGGTAGAGCGCGCCGGTCGGGTTGTTGGGGTTGCAGACCATGATGCCGCGGCTGCGCGGCGTGATCTTGGCCTCTATGTCGGCCAGGTCCGGCAGCCAGCCGGCGCCCTCGTCGCACAGGTAGTGCACCGGCTTGCCACCCGACAGGCCGACGACGGCCGTGTACAGCGGGAAATCGGGCATGGGGATCAGGATCTCGTCGCCGTCGTTGACGAGGGCGTTGATGGACATCTGGATCAGCTCGGAAGCGCCGTTGCCCAGATACACGTCGTCGACGGTGACGCCCTTGACGCCCTGCTGCTGCGTGTAGTGCACGACGGCCTTGCGCGGCGCGAACAGGCCCTTGCTGTCGGTGTAGCCGCCGGCGTCGGCCAGGTTGCGGATCATGTCCTGCACGATCTCGTCCGGCGGCGTCAGGCCGAACACGGCCGTGTTGCCGATGTTCAGCTTGATGATCTTCTGGCCCTCTTCCTCCATCTGCCGCGCCTTGTCGAGCACGGGGCCGCGGATGTCATAGCTGACGCTGGCGAGCTTGCTGGACTTGGCGATGGGCTTCAAAAGGGGGCTCCGGCGCAGCGTTGCTGCAGTGCAGAAATGGGTCGAAAGGACGACCTCGGAGTTTAAGCAAGGCCCAGGCACGCCATCTGCCGTTCTGCGCGACACTCGCGCCCCGGCTTCTGCCCCGTTTTCAATGAAGTTCCAGCTCGACGAGCCGCAAGGCGGCAACAGCATTTCCCGCCACGACGCCCAGGGCGTCTGGGTCAACGGCCAACCTCACACGGCCAGCGTCCTCGTGCCCTGGAAGGGCGACGTGGTCGCCTGGCCGCCTTCGCGCTTCGAGGAATTGAGCGCCGCGCATTTCGAAGCAATTCGGGCGTTGAATCCCGAACTGGTCGTCTTCGGCAGCGGCGAGCGGCTACGCTTTCCGAGCCCGGCCTTGTGGCGCGGGCTGGTCGAAGCCCGCATCGGTTTCGAGGTCATGGACCTCGCCGCGGCCTGCCGCACTTACAACGTACTGGCCAGCGAAGGTCGAAATGTGCTCGCTGCGTTGCTGATCGAGGGATGACCTGCCGGAGCCTGGGGTAGGACGAGGCCTTATAATTGCGGGCTATTGCCTGCGGGCGCCCGCGTGAAATGCTGCACAGAGCATCCACGAGCCGGGGACCCCGCGAGCCCAACTTGCTGCACCCCTCCAATGACGCCTGCGCTCAACAAACCCCTGCCGGAAATTGAGGCTCAAGCCACCGGCGGCGTGAAGTTCACCGGCCAAGCCTTCCTCGGCCACTCCGTGGTGCTGTACTTCTACCCGAAGGACAACACCCCCGGCTGCACCACCGAGGCAATGCAGTTTCGTGACCGCCACAAGGACTTCGTGAAGGCCGGCGCCGTCGTGTTCGGCGTTTCGCGCGACAACATGGTCTCACACGAAAAGTTCAAGCAGGCGCTGGAACTGCCCTTCGAGCTGATCGCCGACACCGAAGAGAAGCTCTGCCACATGTTCGGCGTCGTCAAGAACAAGATCATGTACGGCAAGAAGGTCAAGGGCATCGAGCGCTCGACCTTCCTGATCAGCCCGGCCGGCATCCTCGTGGGTGAATGGCGCGGCATCAAGGTCGCGGGTCATGTGGACGAAGTGCTCAAGGCCGTCAAGTCGCTGAAGAAGGAAGCCGCCTGACATCCGCTGTTCAGAATCTTCCCTGAGGCGGACACGCCCCGGCGGATGTGCATAATCGGCGCATGCCCCGGGTCGAATCCATGTCTCAGACTTCAAAAGCCGCACTCATCCTGTGCGGCTTTTTGCTTTCTGGAGCTTGGATGTCGTGGGGCCCACCTCCTGCTGCCTAGCCGTCAATGCCACTGCCAAAGCCTCCTGCACAACGCGCCAGCCGCCTCGAAGCCTCCGCCTACTCGGCCACTCTGACCCCCAGCAAACCCTCCGCCCGGCCCGCCGCGCCTCCCAGCGTTGCGCCCGCCGCCGCGCCGGCCGTGCTCCCCACCGCCGAGGTGCTGCGCCTCCCCACCCCCACGACGCCCACGCCGACTTCGGCCAAACGGGCTGAAACCGGCCGCCCGGCCACTCGCGAGCCGGCCAAGGCCGCCGCGCCCAAACGCACGCGCAAACCTGCCGGCGCCGCCAAGCTGTTCGTCGTCGACACCAATGTGCTGATGCACGACCCGATGTCGCTGTTCCGCTTCGAGGAGCACGACATCTTCCTGCCGATGATCACGCTGGAAGAGCTGGACGGCCACAAGAAAGGCATGACCGAAGTCGCCCGCAACGTGCGCCAGGTCAGCCGCGAGCTGGACCAGCTCGCCGCCAGCCTGAAGAGCAGCGGCGTCGAGGAGATGTCCAAAGGCCTGCTGCTCTCGAGCACCGGCCATCGCGAAGCCGAGGGCAAGCTTTTCTTCCAGACCGAGCTCATCGACGCGCCGCTGCCCCAAGGCCTGCCTCAGGGCAAGGCGGACAACCAGATCCTTGGCGTCGTCCAGGCGCTGAAGGAGCGCCACCCGGGCCGCGAAGTCGTGCTGGTGTCCAAGGACATCAACATGCGCATCAAGGCCCGCGCGCTGGGCCTGCCGGCCGAGGACTACCGCAACGACAAGACGCTGGAAGACTCCGACCTGCTCTACACCGGCGTGCAGGCGCTGCCCAGCGACTTCTGGGACCGCCATGGCAAGACCATGGAGAGCTGGCAGCAGGGCGGCACGACCTTCTACCGCATCAGCGGGCCGCTGGTGCCGACGCTGCTCATCAACGAGCTGGTCTACCTCGAAGCCCCCGGCGCGACGCCGCTGTATGCCAAGGTCACCGAGATCACCGGCAAATCGGCCGTGCTGCGCACGCTGAAGGACTACGGGCACCAGAAGCACGCCGTCTGGGGTGTGACGGCGCGCAACCGCGAGCAGAACTTCGCCCTCAACCTGCTGATGGACCCCGAGTGCGACTTCATCACGCTGACCGGCACCGCAGGCACCGGCAAGACGCTGATGACGCTGGCCGCGGCGCTGAGCCAGGTGTTCGATGACCGTCGCTACAGCGAGATCATCGTCACCCGCGTGACCGTGCCCGTCGGCGAGGACATCGGCTTCCTGCCGGGCACCGAAGAGGAAAAGATGGGCCCCTGGATGGGCGCCCTCGACGACAACCTCGAAGTGCTGGCCAAGGGCGGCTCCTCCGCCGGCGAATGGGGCCGCGCGGCCACCAACGACCTCGTGCGCAGCAAGATCAAGATCAAGAGCCTGAACTTCATGCGCGGGCGCACCTTCCTGAACAAGTTCGTCATCATCGACGAGGCCCAGAACCTGACGCCCAAGCAGATGAAGACGCTGATCACGCGCGCCGGCCCCGGCACCAAGATCGTCTGCCTGGGCAACCTCGCGCAGATCGACACGCCCTACCTGACCGAGGGCAGCTCGGGCCTGACGTTCGCCGTGGACCGCTTCAAGGGCTGGGCCCACAGCGGCCACGTGACGCTGGCACGCGGCGAGCGCTCGCGCCTGGCCGACTTCGCCTCCGAAGTGCTCTGAGCTTGAACCGCGCGGCCCCGCCCAGGGACCGCGTGGCTTCAGTTCAGCGGCTCAGCAGGCCGCCAAGCATGCCGGCGAGATCGCCCAGGTTGCCGTGGCTGCTCGCGTCCGGCAGCTGGCCGTGCGGCGTCAGCTTGTCGACGACGAGCGGCAGCAGCTGGCTGAGCTGATCGCCTGCTTCCGCGTGCGACACGCCGGCCTGTTGCGCCAGCTGGGCCAGCAGGCCGCCCGCGCCGCCGAGCGCGCTGGTGATCTGGTCGCCCGACACCGGCAGGTTCGTGCCCGTCGAGATCCAGCTCTGCACCTGGTCGCCCAGGCCGCCGGCACGCAGCTGCTGCAGCAGCCCGGCCAGGCCGCCATGGGCCGAGCCGTTGATGAGCAGGCCGGCGACCAGCGTCGGCCAGTCGGCCTGGCCGCCTTGCTGGCCCTGGTTGCCCATGGCCTGGCTGGCGGCGCCCAGCACTTGATCCAGAAGTCCCATTGCAATCTCCGTTGAAGTGGCGGGCGCCACGGTCCGCGCCCGACAGGGCGCCTGCCGGCCAGTCTAGGGCTCGCTCGTGTGGCCAGGAATAAAAGATCGGCCGACTCGTTGTGAGCGCTATCACTGACAATCGCCGGCGTCACTCCTTCCCCGACTCACCATGCTCTACCGTCCCCTTGGCCGCACCGGCTGGAACATCTCCGCCATCAGCTTCGGCGCCTGGGCCATCGGCGGCACCTGGGGCGACACCGACGACGGCGCGGCCATGGCCGCCCTGCACCGTGCGCTGGATCGCGGTGTGAACTTCTTCGACACCGCCGACGTCTACGGCGACGGCCACAGCGAGCGCCTGCTGGCCCGCTTGAAGCGCGAGCGCCCGGGCGACGCCTTCTTTGTTGCCACTAAGGCCGGCCGCCGCCTGAACCCGCACGTCGCCGAGGGCTACCGCGACCTGCGGCCTTTCATCGAGCGCAGTCTGAAGAACCTCGAAACCGAAGCCATCGACCTGCTGCAACTGCACTGCCCGCCGCCGGCCGT
Source organism: Burkholderiales bacterium (assembly GCA_019509985.1). Classification (GTDB taxonomy): domain Bacteria; phylum Pseudomonadota; class Gammaproteobacteria; order Burkholderiales; family Burkholderiaceae_C; genus Pelomonas. The sequence continues at coordinate 9,023 of JAEKLF010000216.1, forward strand.
CTACACCATGCTCGAGGTCTTCGCGGCGCTGGACGACCTGGTGCGCGAGGGCAAGCTGCGCCACTACGGCGTCAGCGTCGAGCGCATCGACGAAGCCATGGCCGCACTGCAACACCCGGCCGTTCAGTCGGTGCAGATCATCTACAACCTGTTCCGTCAGCGGCCCGCCGAAGTCTTTCTGCCTGCGGCGCAAGCCGCCCAGGTGGGCGTACTGGCACGGCTGCCGTTGTCCAGCGGCATGCTAAGCGGCAAGCTCACGCGCGACAGCAAGTTCAGCGCCGACGACCACCGCGCCTTCAACCGCCAGGGCGAAGCCTTCGACAAGGGCGAGACCTTCTCCGGTGTGGACTACGAGCAGGGCCTGGCCGCCGTCGACGAACTGCGTGCGTTGCTGTCGCCCGGTGTCAGCCTGGCCAAGCTCGCGCTGCGCTGGATCCTGATGAACGAAGCCGTCACCGCGGCCATCCCGGGCGGTCGCACGCCCGAGCAGGTGGACGAGAACGTCAGCGCCGCCGACCTGGCCGCCCTGCCCGCGCCGCTGATGGAGGCGCTGGCCGACGTCTATCAGCGCCGCATCGCGCCGCAGGTGCACGCGCTCTGGTGATCATTCGCCGCGCTGCACCGCCGTAGAAAAACGCTGCACGGCGCGATCCTCGGCCACGGCACGGCGCCCGGCCGCGATCAATTGGTCGACCTGCGCGGCCGGCAGCTTGAGCCGCGTCGGGATCGCATTCAGCGCCACCTCGTCGGCCTCGGACAGGTCGGCAAAGCTGATCTGCGTGACGCTGAAATGGATGTCCTCGCAGCGCCACTCGGGGTTCAGCGCACGCAGCGCCGCCTTGCGCTCGTCGCTCAGGCTGCAGCGGTAGGTGACGAGGTCGCGTTCCCAATTGCGCACCATGGGCAGGAAGCTCGCATAGCTCATGCGCATCGTGCTCTCGATGGCCGTGTCCACGGCGCCCGAGGCGATGTCCACACCCGAGGGCCCGGCCACCTCGCGCGCCCAGTCCGCACTCGGGCCCTGGCCAGCGTCGACGACGATGAAGAGCAGGCGGCGCATCGTCGCGGCATCCTGCTCGGGGATGGGGCCGTAGGGCGTGTTCAGCAGCACGCGGCTTTGCAGGATGGCGACGAGTCCGAGGTTGTCGGTCAGCCCGCCGTCGACGAGCTTCAGATAGCGGCCGGTCTTGGAGTCGACGTTATCGCGGAACAGCCGGGCCAGCGCCAGGCGCAGGCGGTGCTGGTCGTCGCGCTCGTCCCGCCGCACCGCCAGGCCCGGCGGCAGCTGCACTTTGCAGGCATCGGGGAAACGCTCCACCACCACCGGCGCGAAGAACAGCGGCACGGCCATGGACGCGGCCACGGCTTCCGACACCGGATAACTCGCCAGGTCACTGCACAGCGCATCGAAGGTGCGCTCGTGGAAGGGAAAGGCCAGCCGGTACTGCACATTGCTCGCACTGATCCAGACGACGGGCCGCGGGCGCTTGAGCATGTCGGCGAAGGTCGCGCCCTTGAAGACGTCCTTCTCCAGCCAGTCGTTGAAGTCGCTGCGGTCGTTGAGCCCGCCGGCGAACAGGCGGCGCAGGTTGTTGGGGTTGAACAGGCTGAAGCGCAGATTCGCCTCGCCGTCGCGCAGCAGCACCTTGTCGCGGAACTCGCGCAGGCCCTCGGCGCCATGCAGGCCGAAGTAGGCCGAGGTCAGCGAGCCGCCCGACACGCTGGTGATGAAGCTCACCTCGTCGAGCAGCGAGCGCCCCGGCGTCGACGCCTGCTCGCGCAGCCCCTCCAGCACGCCGTAGGAAAACGCCGCCGCGCGCAGCCCGCCGCCGGAGAAGCTCAGCGCGACGACGGTGTCGGCGTCCAGCGGCATGGGCGCGCGCTGCATGGTCTGCGCGGCGGCCGGCTTGTTGCGCGGCGGGTTCATGGGTGCGCTGGCGCAGGCGGCGAGCAGCAGGCAGGTGCAAAGCAGCAGCAAGGCGCGCATCGAGCGTCCTTCGTCAGGGGTTGGCGGATCGGGCCGGCGCATTCTGCCGATGCTGCCAGCCCCTGGCATCCCTGCACCGGACAATCCCGTGCATGCAACGCTGCCACTGACATGCAACAGCCCCCCCGCTGGATCGCCCACCTCGACATGGACGCCTTCTACGCGTCCGTCGAGTTGCTGCGCTATCCGCAGCTCAAGGGCGAGGCGGTCGTCATCGGCGGCCGGCGGGCAGACGCGCCGCGGCAGCTGGAGGACGGCAGTTGGAAGTACTCCAAACTGCGCGACTACACCGGCCGCGGCGTCGTCACGACCAGCACCTATGCCGCGCGCGACCTGGGCGTGTTCTCGGCCATGGGCCTGATGAAGGCGGCCCTGCGCGCGCCCGACGCCATCCTGCTGCCGGCCGACTTCGACTCCTACCGCAAGTACTCGCGGCTCTTCAAGGCCGCCGTGGCCGAGGTGGCGCCCGTCATCGAGGACCGCGGCATCGACGAGATCTACATCGACCTGACCGATGTGCCCGGCGTGCGCGACGCCGTCGGCCATGACCCGCTCGGCGGCGTGAAGGCCGTGGCGCGCGAGATCAAGAACTCGGTCGGCCGCGCCACGGGCCTGACCTGCTCCATCGGCATCACGCCCAACAAGCTGCTCTCGAAGATCGCCAGCGAGCTGGACAAGCCCGACGGCATCAGCGTGCTGACGCTGGACGACATCCCCGCCCGCGTGTGGCCGCTGGCCGTGCGCAAGATCAACGGTATCGGCCCGAAGGCGGGCGACAGGCTGGTGAAGCTGGGGCTGGAGACCGTGGGCGACATCGCCGCCGCCGACCCGGCCTGGCTCGTCGAGCAGTTCGGCGAGAGCTACGGCCACTGGCTGCACGCGGCCTCGCACGGGCGCGACTCGCGCCCCGTCGTCACGCACAGCGAGCCTGTGTCCATCAGCCGCGAGACCACCTTCGAGCGCGACCTGCATGCCGTTCATGACAAGGCCCTGCTCGGCGGCATCCTCGATGAACTCTGCGAAAGCCTGGCGCGCGACCTCGCCCGCAAGCGCTACGCGGGCAAGACGGTGGGCATCAAGCTGCGCTTCGAGGGCTTCGTCACCGTCACGCGCGACCAGACGCTCAAGCTGCCCATCACCAGCGCCGCCGACATCCGCGCCGCCGCCGGCCTGTGCCTGAAGCGCGTCAAGTTCGACAAGCGTCTGCGGCTGATGGGCGTGCGCATCGGCAACCTCGTGCACGCCAGCGAAGTGCCGGCCGCAGCACCCGCCGCGGAGCGCGCCAAGGTCACCGAGCGAGAGAATCTCTCGCTCTTCTGATGACCGATTCCCTTCCCTTGAGCTGGACCTACACCGTCTCGGTGCGCAGCCTGTGCGAGTTCACCGCCAAGCGGGGCGACCTGGACCGGCGCTTCACGCCCTCGGCCACCGCGCTGGAGGGCCAGGCCGGCCAGATGGCCGTGCTGGCGCGCCGCTCGCCCGGCTACGAGACCGAACTGCCGCTGCAGGGCCAGCATGGCCAGTTGCGCGTGCGCGGCCGGGCCGACGGCTACGAGGCCGACGTGAACCGGCTCGAAGAGATCAAGACCATCCGCGGCCCCGTCGACGCCATCCCCGACAACCGCCGCGCGCTGCACTGGGCGCAGCTGCAGACCTATGGCGCCCTCATCGCCGCCGACCGCGGACTGGCCGAGCTGGCGCTGGCCCTGGTCTACGTGGACGCCGACACGCAGAACGAGACCGTGTTGCGCGAGACCGCCACCGCCGCCGCGCTGCAGGCCGCATTCGAGGCCCGCTGCCGCGCCTTCGAGGCCTGGGCGCGGCAGGAGGCCGAGCACCGCAACGCGCGTGACGCGGCACTGAGCGAGCTGCCCTTCCCGCTCGGCGAGTTCCGCCCTGGGCAGCGCCTGCTGGCCCAGGCCGTGTATCGCGCCGCCGCCAG
>JAEKLF010000171.1 GCA_019509985.1 Burkholderiales bacterium
GGTCATCACTGCGCCATGTGGCGTAGTCGGGCTCCAGCACGAGGTTGAGGACGCCCCGATGAGGCACCACCACGGCCTTGGGCACGCCGCTGGAGCCAGAGGTGAACATCACATAGGCGGCGCTCTCCGGGCCTGTGCCTGGCAGATCCAGTGCAGGGACCCGGGCCGGATCCACGGGCCGTGCCAGGTCCACCGCCAGGCACGGCAGCTCGGCCCAAGCCGGGCACAGCTCAGGCAGATGCAGCAACGCCGAGGCGCGGCAACTGCCCAGCAGGAGCGCCTGACGGCTCTCCGGCAGCTCCGTGTCGATGGGCACATAGGCCGAGCCGGCCTTGAGGACGGCCAACTCGGCGATGACCAGGGCTGCGCTGCGCGGCAACAACATGGCCACGAACTGCCCTGGGCCCACGCCGGCCGCGCGCAGCTGGTGCGCGAGCTCGGTGGCCTGCGCATCAAGCTGGGCGTAGCTGAGCGAGAGCTCCCCATCGACCAGTGCCACTGCCTGCGGGCACAGGCGGACCTGTGCCGCGAAGGCCTGCGCAATGGAGTGCCACCGGGGGGCGGCAGCCTCGGTGGCGTTGAAGCGTTGCAGGCGCTCGAATTCGGCCGCATCCAGCAGTGGCAGCTCGTCCACTGCGCGGTCATCACCGGCGACCATGGCCTGCAGCAGCGTGACGAACTGGGCCGCATGGCGCTCGATGCTGGCGTGCTCGAACAGCGCGCAGGCGTATTGCAGCGAGCCGGCGATGCGATTGCCGCGGACCTGCATTTCCAGGGCCAGGTCGAAGTGGGCCACCTGGTTGCTGCCGGCAATCGGTTGCAGCTCGATGCTGGGCATGTCCAGCGAACCCTCGGGCGTGTTGTCCGAGGAGAACATCACTTGGCACAACGGGTTGTGCGCGAGGCTGCGCACCGGCTGCACAACTTCGATCACCTGATCGAAGGGCACATCCTGGTTGGCGTGAGCGGCCAGCGTGAGCGAGCGGATGCGCCCGAGCAGCGTGCCCACCGTGGGCCGATCCGATAGATCGATGCGAAGGGCCAGCGTGTTCACGAAGAAGCCGATCAAGGGCTCCAGCTCGGTGCGAGTGCGCCCGGCCAGCGGAGTGCCGATGACCAGATCGGTCTGACCACTGATGCGTGCGAGCAGCACGGCCCAGGCCGCCAGCAGCGTCATGAACGCTGTGCAGCCGTGTCGGCTGCCCAAGGCATGGAGCTGCGCGCCGAGCTCGGCATCGAGTTCGAAGCCCAGGCCTGCGCCGCGGAAGTCCTGCGCTGGCGGGCGTGGCCGGTCGGTGGGCAGCTCCAGCAGGGCCGGGGCGCCATGCAGGTGGGCGCGCCAGAACTCGAGCTGGCGCTGCAGCAAGGCGCCGGAGATCCAGCGGTGCTGCCAGGCGGCGAAGTCAGCGTACTGGATGGGCAGCGCCGGCAGCGGGTCGGGCAAGCCGGTGCTGAAGGCGGCGTACAGCGCGCTGAACTCGTTGACCAGCACGCCCATGGACCAGCCGTCGCTGACGATGTGGTGCATGCTCAGCAGCAGGATGTGGTCGTGCGCGGCGAGCTTGAGCAGCACGGCGCGGATGAGCGGGGCCTGGGCGAGGTCGAAGGGGGTACAGGCCTCTTCTTCGGCCAGGCGCCGGGCCTGGTCCTGGGGGTCGGGCAGCGCGGACAAGTCCAGCACCCGCAGCGGCAGGCCCAGCCCGGGCGGGGCGAACTCCTGCACGGCCGAGCCCTGGACGGCCACGAAGCGGGTGCGCAGCGCCTCGTGGCGCGCCACGAGGCGGTCCAGCGCCTGGTGCAGCGCCGACTCGTCCAGAGAACCGATCAGCCGCACGCCCGTGGGGACGAGATAGGCGGCGCTGGCGCGCGCATCGAGCTGGGCCAGGAACCACAGCCGCTGCTGGGCAAAGGACAGCGGCAGCGGCAGATCGCGCGCGACGGGCACGATGGCCGGCAGCGTGCTGGCCGAGGCGTGGGCCAGGGCCAGGGCGAAGTCGGCCAGGCGCGGGTGGGCGAACAGATCGGCCAGCGCCACCTCCAGCCCGAGCGAGGAGCGCACCCGCGAGGCCAGCTGCACGGCCAGCAACGAATGCCCGCCGAGGGCGAAGAAGTCATCGTGGCGGCCGACTTGGGCCAGGCCCAGCAGCTCGCACCACAGCGGGGCCAGTGTCTCCTCCACCGGGCCTTGCGGGGGCTCGTAGGCGTTGGTGCCCAGCGCCGAGGCATCGGGCTCGGGCAGGGCCTGGCGATCGAGCTTGCCGTTGGGGGTCAGCGGTAGGGCGGGCAGCCGCACGTAGGCGGCCGGCAGCATGTATTCGGGCAGCCGGGTGGAGAGCTGCGCGCGCAGCGCCTCGGGCGTGAGTGATTCGGGCGAAGCGGACTCCTCCCCGCCCACGAGGTAGGCCA
>JAEKLF010000172.1 GCA_019509985.1 Burkholderiales bacterium
GTGGGCTTCAACGTCATAGGCCTGGGCCGCGTAGTGCGCGGCCACGCCCGGCTGAAGCATCCACTGTCCGTCAGTGAACTTCATGGCTGGTGGGTTCCTGGTTGTCTCCGGGGCGCCGGCGGCGATGCCGGCCTCTTCGACCGGCATGTGATGCCGACCTTTGCAGGCCGGCGCCGCGGCGGCGTCTTCACGCCCGTGCTTCGGCGGGCGAGATCATCGTTTGCCCTCATTCGCGGCGCCAACTGACTTCCCCCTATTTACTTCGTCCATCGCCCGAACTAATATTGGTCCGACCAATAAGCAACACAAGCAATTGGACTGACCAAGTCCTCGCTTGAGGTTCGCAACCTCGCAGCGTACGTAAGACACGCACTGCGTTGATTCACCGATAAATTCAAATATCCAGAGGAGACAAACCTTGCAGGCAGAAGCCAACGGAAGCAGGCAGCTTCTGAAGGTCATCAACCGCATGGCCCTGGTGCGCCATCTGTGCGCCAATCCAGGCCTGTCGCGGGCTGACCTGGCCATCGCAGTAGGTTTGACCAAGTCGACCGTCAGCCTGCTGGCTCGCGAGTTGATCATGGAAGGCTGGCTGGCCGAGCGCGAGATCGTCGCGACCGGCGACATGGGCCGGCGTCCCACCCCGCTTCTCATTGACCCGAACCGCCTGCTGCTGCTTGGCGCCGAAGTCGGTGTCGAATCGGTTCGTGTCGTCGCGACTTCGCTGACGGGAGAACTGCAGGCCAGCATCGTCGCCAACTACGGCGCCGCATGCACGGCCAAGTCCTGCATACGCATACTGGCCGCTTCGCTGCTGAAGGTACGCGAAGGGCTGAATGCCCACCAACAAGTGCTGGGCATCGGCATCGGCTTGCCCGGAGGAGTCGATGCAAGTCGCGGCCTGCTCCGATTTGCGCCCAACCTGGGGTGGCGCGATGTGCCATTCGCGACGTTGCTGCAAGAAAAGCTGGCGAACTCCGAATTGGCCGGCGTGCCGCTCTTCCTTCAAAACGAAGCCGCCGTGGCCGCCGTCGGCGAGATGGAATTCAACCGCCTGCCGGGCGCCGATCCCCTGCTGTACGTCTCTATCAGTCAGGGCCTGGGTGCCGGCGTCATCGTCGGCGACCGGCTGCTGACCGGCAGCCGCGGCTTTGCCGGCGAAGTGGGCCACACCGTGCTGCAACTGAACGGCCCTCTCTGCTCCTGCGGCCGCCGCGGCTGCGCCGAAGCGCTGATTGCGACGCGTGCAATGCTGAATGGCGGCAGCGCCGACACGGCGCAGTGCTCGCTCTCCGTGATACGCGCCCGGCTGACTGACAAGGACCCCGAGACGCTGGCCGCGGTCACCTCCGCTGGCCACTACCTGGGGGTGCTGCTGCAGAACCTGGCCACCGCCTACGATCCCGGCAGCATCGTGCTCGGCGGCGATGTCGTCGAGCTGGGCGAACCCTTCCTGAACTCGGCCCTGAAGACGCTGAACGACTATGCTGCGGCAGCAAATCTGCCGCCACCAAGCGTGCGCGTCTCGCGCTTTGGCGCGAATGCAGTTGCCGTTGGCGCTGCAGCCCTGGCCCGCTACCGCTTGACCCGCCCCGCCCTTTTCCTGTCGGACGGCGGCACAGCAGTCGTCCAAACCGACGTACTCCACGAGGAGCCCGCCTGACATGTACCTCGGCATCGATCTCGGCACCTCCGAAGTCAAGCTGCTGCTGCTCGACGGCACGGGCCGCATCGTCGGCACGGCGGGTGCGGCGCTGACGCTCTCCAGCCCCGAGCCGCTGTGGTCCGAGCAGGCACCGGGCGACTGGTGGCGCGCCACCGAAGCCGCCGTCGCCCGGCTGCGCGCCGCCCACCCGGCCGAGTTCGCCGCCGTGCGCGGCATCGGCCTGTCCGGCCAGATGCACGGCGCCGTGCTGCTCGACCACAACGACGAGGTGCTGCGCCCCGCCATCCTGTGGAACGACGGCCGCAGCCACGCCGAATGCGCCGAGCTCGAAGCCGCCGCATCGCGCCTGCACGACATCGCCGGCAACCTCGCCATGCCCGGCTTCACCGCGCCCAAGCTTGCCGCGCCTGGTCGAGAGCAGCGCGCCCAGCGGTGTGCTCAGGCCTGAGCTGGCGCAGGCCTGGGGCCTGGGCGCGGAAGTCATCGTCGCCGGCGGTGCGGGCGACAACGCCGCCAGCGCCATCGGCATCGGCGCGACGCAGCCGGGCGATGGCTTCATCTCGCTGGGCACCTCGGGCGTGCTCTTCGTCGTCAACGACCGCTACCGGCCCAACCCCGCCTCGGCCGTGCATGCCTTCTGCCATGCGCTGCCCGCACGCTGGCACCAGATGAGCGTGATGCTGTCGGCCGCCAGCTGCCTGCGCTGGTTCTGCACCCTGGTCGGCGCCGACGAGGCCACTTTGCTGGCCGAGCTTGCCGCGGTTTTTTCGTCAAATGACAGCGCAGTCAGCGCGCCGCTCTTCCTGCCCTACCTGGCCGGCGAACGCACGCCGCACAACGACCCGTTCGCGGTCGGCACCTTCCACGGCCTGAAGGCCGGCACCCGGCGCGCCGACTGCACCTATGCCGTGCTCGAAGGCGTCGCCTTCGGCCTGGCCGACGGCCTGGACGCGCTGCGCTCGGCCGGCACCCAGGTGCGGCAACTCTCCCTCGTGGGCGGCGGCTCGCGCAGCGCCTACTGGGCGCAGCTGATGGCCGATGCGCTGAACGCCGAGATCGTCGTGCACGCCGGCAGCGAAGCCGGTGGGGCGCTCGGCGCGGCGCGCCTGGGCTGGCTGGCCACGGGCGGTGACGTCGCGACCGTCTGCACACGCCCGCCCATCGCCGCCCGTTTCACGCCCGACCCCGAACGCCACGCACGCCTGGCCCCGCGCCTGGCGCGTTTCCGTGATCTCTACCGCCGCCTGCGCGGCGCCTAGCCCCTTTCTTTTTTCGATCCACGACATGACGAGCTATTTCCATCACATCGCGCCCATCCGCTTTGAAGGCGCCGACAGCCCGAACGAGCTGGCCTTCAAGCACTACGACAAGGACCGCATCGTCCTGGGCCAGCGCATGCAAGACCACCTGCGCTTTGCCGCCTGCTACTGGCACAACTTCGTCTGGACCGGGCTGGACCCGTTCGGTGGCGCGACCTTCGAGCGCCCCTGGTTCCAGGGCGGCAGCCCGATGGAGCTCGCCAAGCTCAAGGCCGACGCGGCCTTCGAGTTCTTCGCCAAGCTCGGCGTGCCCTACTATTGCTTCCACGACCGCGACGTCGCCCCCGAAGGTGCCACGCCGCGCGAGAGCCACGACAACTTCCAGCGCATGGTCGACGTGCTCGGCGAGAAGCAGCAGGCCACGGGGTTGAAGCTGCTGTGGGGCACGGCCAACCTGTTCAGCCACCGCCGCTTCATGTCCGGCGCGGCCAGCAACCCCAACCCGGAGCTGTTCGCCATGGCCGCGCTGCAGGTGCGCGACGCGATGGACGCCACGCTCAAGCTCGGCGGCGAGAACTACGTGCTGTGGGGCGGCCGCGAGGGCTACGAGACACTGCTGAACACGCGCCTGGGCCAGGAGCTGGACCAGCTGGGCCGCTTCCTGAACATGGCGGTGGAGTACAAGCACAAGATCGGCTTCAAGGGCGCCATCCTCATCGAGCCCAAGCCGCGCGAGCCGTCCAAGCACCAGTACGACTTCGACACCGCCACCGTCTACGGCTTCCTGGTGCGCTACGGCCTGGAGAAAGAAGTGAAGGTCAACATCGAGGCCAACCACGCCACGCTGTCGGGGCACAGCTTCGAGCACGAGATCGCCACGGCCGGCGCTTTAGGCATCCTGGGCAGCCTGGACATGAACCGCGGCGACCCGCAACTGGGCTGGGACACCGACCAGTTCCCCAACAACGTGCCCGAGACGGCGCTGGCGCTGTACCACGTGCTGCAGGCCGGCGGGCTGGGTTCGGGCGGGCTGAATTTCGATGCCAAGGTGAGGCGCCAGTCCATCGATGCCGAGGACCTCTTTCACGGCCACATCGGCGGCATGGATGTCTGCGCGCAAGGGCTGCTGATCGCCGAGAAGATGATCACCGACGGCCGCCTGAAGGCCGCCGTGGATGCGCGCTACGCCGGCTGGGACAGCGCGC
>JAEKLF010000096.1 GCA_019509985.1 Burkholderiales bacterium
AGATCGAAGCGCTCGAGCAGCTGGTCGATCTGGTCGGCGTAGTCGGTGCCGATGGCTTGGCGTGTCGTGGCGTTATCGAACTTCGACAGGTAGTCGATGGCCTTGTCAACTTCGGCGAGGGCCGCCGTCGTCGTCTTGCCGAGCACGTGCTGCAGCAGCTGCTCGCGCTTCTTCGCGGCTGCCTCGGCGACCTGGCCGGCCTTGAACGCGGCGTCCGCCGCGCGCGCTGCCCGGCTCTCGGCAGCGGCGTGCTTGGCCGGCCGCAGCTCGCGCACCTTCTTCGCCGCCGTGGACGCCTCGGCGAACTGGCGCGCCGCGCGCGTCAGCACCGGTGCCGAGCCGACGGCCTTGGCCAGCGCCGCGGTCTCGGTCGCCAGCACACGAGTCCGCATGTCGTTGACCACCGCGGCATTAGCCACCAGCTCGACGGCGCGCTCGTCCACCAGTTCGCCGTGACGCTCGAGCATGAGCTGGTCTGTTCGGCCTTCGATGACCACCTCGGGCGGGTCGAGCATGGCCAGCCCCTTGACGAGCTCGTCGGCGCTGCTCAGGCCGTAGGCGTCGGCCACCATCTCGACCGGCAGGGCGGCGGGCCTGTCGTTGGCCATGCCGGCCGGAATGCGGTCGGCTAGCTCCGGGAACGAGGTTTTCAGGTCGGATAGCGACAGCTTGACCGGCGAGCCGTCTGCCGTCTTGCCGCGCGCCAGGTCGCGCCAGGCGGCATAGATCGGCTGTGCCTCCACCTCGGCGCGGATCTCGCCCTCGATGGCGGCGCGCTTGGCGCTGGCGCTGGCGTTGGCCTTCTTGACGGCCCGGGCCTTCGCGTTGGTGAGCATGCGCAGGTCGCGCAGGCTGCGCGACTGCAAGTCGGCGATGGCCTGCGAGGTAGCGCCCTGCCCTTGCGCTTGGTAGCTGGCGAACTCCTCGGGGGTCATGCCGGCCGCCGCCGCGCTCTCGAACATCGGCCGCAGGTGACGCGCGTACTCGGCTTCCTTGATCTGCGTCTCGCTGGCCAGCATGCGGTCCATGACGTTGCGCACGTCGTCGGTGAGCTGCACGTTCAGCGCGGCCAGGTGCTGATAGACCCGCAGCAGCCAAGACCGGAAGCGGCCGAAGACGCTCTGCAGCTCGGGTGCCGGTGCGTTGCCCTCCATGAGGTAGGCCTCGAACCCGCGAGCGAACTGCTCGTGGTGCGGCCGGCGCTGCTCGATGTCCATGGCTTTCCAGGCGGCCAGGTCCGGCAAGCCGAACCAGTCGAACAGCTTTTGCAGGTCGGCCCTCAGTGCCGGCGGCGCGTCGGCGCGCTCGGCCAGGGCGGTGTGCACCTCAAGGAAGTAGTGCCCGGCTTCATGCAAAAACGTGCTGAGGTCCGCGCGTTCCAGTAGCGCAATGGTGCGTGAGCTCGGGGAGAACGAGCCGCGCGGGCCCTGCGTGAGCGGCGGCTCGCCGGCTGGGGTTCGGGCCGGTGCGCCGGTCAGGAGCTGGCCCTGCTGCCCGCTCTGGTCGAGGGTCGTCGCGTCGTCGTTGAACTGCGCCACGATGGTCGGCGCGTACTGCTGCCAGAGGTCGGCGACCGGGATGCCGGCGCGCTCCGCCGTGGCGCCAACGAACGACACGATGAGATCGGCATAGCTCTTGTTCACCGCGGGGGTGAAGCGGTTCGCTTCGCCGAGCTGCTGCATCACAGCGCCGCGCACGAGGTCAAGCGCCTGAGCCTGCACATCCTGCGCCATCGGCGCGCCGCCCGCTGCCGGCTCTGCCGCCTGCATGCCGGGCTGCTCATCGGCGAGCCGGCTGACCTCGGCGCGCAGGGCGTCGTCCTGGTTGAACGCTTCGGCTTCCGCTGCGCTCATCGCCTCGGGTGCCGTGCGCAAGTGCGGCAGCAGCTGCTCGGCGGCTGGCGTGCCGGCCAGGTGCGTGGCCAGGTCGGCGACGCTGACCACGATGTCACCGCCGGTGGTGGTCGCCTCCGCCAGTTGCTCGCCGATAGCGGGCACCGCCGCGACGAGCTTGGCGAGGTCGGCCTCGGGCATCGATTGCCGGAAGGCCTGAGCATCGATGTAGACCTCGGCCCCCTCGGTGGCGTCAGCGGCGTAGCGCGCGAAGACATCCGGCGCGCGTTCCCGCAGCTTGCTTTGTCCGGCGGCGTCCATGACCTTGGCCAGCTGCTCGGCATCGACCTTGGCCTGCTTTGCCTGAGCCATGCGCTCGCGGACCTTGCCGCCGGCAATGCCCGCGACCTCGGCAGGTGCTGTGAAGGCCTCGCCAACAATCTCGGCCAGGATGTCGCCGGGGTTGAGCTCTTGGCCTGCCGCAAGCTGGCCGCCGGCCTCGCCCAGACCGCCGAGCGCGCCCTGCACAGGCGTCTGCACTGCCAGGTTCGCCAGCTCGCGCGCCACCGGGGCACGCGCCAACACCTTGGCCGGCAACATCGACCTGCTGGCGACGCCGCCGCTGAGGCCATCGACCGTGCCGACAACCGCAGCGTGAGCCATGGCCTGCGCCGCGGCGCGCCGCATCAGCGGGGCATTGCCCGCCGCCTGCTGAAGTGCTGCGGCGTCGCTGATATCCACGCCTTCACGGCCCAGCGCTTCCATCAGCGAGCTGCCGTAGTCGACACCGAAAGAGCCAGCGCCGAACGTGGCCGCCTTGGCGGCCGCACCGCCCGGCATGACCACGGCAGCGGCGAGGCCCGGTGCCGACTGCACCAGGCTTTCCGGGCCGACCGCCGCAACGAACCGCACCGGGTCTTGCATGAACGCCGAGATAGCCTCGCCGAAGCCCTTGGCGCGCATCACATCGCTGACCACCGGCGGCGACGGCAGCAGCGCCTTGGCGGCCTGCGCCGTGGCGATGGTGGCCGCGTTGCCGCCTGCAGCGCGGTGGAAGGACGCGCGCAGTTCCCCGCGCTGCTCCGGGGTCATGAACTCGATGCCGAGCGGGTCCTGGTCGAGCGTCAGGCTCGACCTGCCGGCATGCAACAGCGATTCAGCGGCTTCCAACTGGCCCAAGCCGTTGGCGTTGGCGCGCAGCGCCGTGGCGCTGGCGTTCTGCTTCAGGCTGGGCACGCCGCGGCGGAAGCTGTCGGCCAGAGTGCCGAACATGCCGAGCAGACCGGAATCGTCGTGGGCAAGGCGCGCGAAGTCCGCGTCGGTGTACGCGCGCTGAAGTGCCGGCACTGTGGCGCTGTCGGCCTGCACGGTGCGGATGAGCGCCTCGCGGTGCACGTCGGCCGGGATCGCCTCAGCCACGCCCACAGGCACGCCTAGAAGCTGCGCATTGCGCCGGGCGGTGGCGAACTGGTCGGGGTTGCTGCCGGCGCTCAGGGTCAGGGCGGCGGTCGTGCGAACACGGCGCGCCGTTTCGTGGGCGTCCATGGCAGCGTCGTACTTGTCCATCGCCCCCGTCAGGTAAGGGTTCCCTTGTGGCTTGGGGCCGTCAAGCAGCGCGTCAAAGTCGATGGACATTTACTTTGTCTCCGGTCAGGCGAATTCGGTCAGCTCGGCCGCGTCGCGGCGGGCACGGGCAAGGTTCAAGAGCTCAATGAAGCGCGGGCGCACATACCGGGCCCCACGCTCGGCCGCCGCGACGAGCTGTGAGAAGCGCATCTCGCGCTCGGCTGCGGTACATGTGTGATGGGGCTTGTGTTGTCGTGCGGCGGCCAGCTTTGCCAGGCGGCTCTCAAGCGAACTCAGCCGCATCACCTTCCTCAAGCGCTTTGATGCGGGCCTCCAACTCGTCGACGGCCTTCAGGCCTGCCAACGACGCCAAGCCGGTCAGGAGCTGGGCACCTGTGTCTGGTGGAATGCGGCCCTCCGTAACCGCACGCATGATCTGTTGGCCGGATTGCATGAGCGGGCTGCCCGCGTCGAAGTCGGGCAGGTACACCGGAAGCGCTTCGGGCCGCAGGTTCGGCATCACTTTGTCCAGGATCAGCTTGGCCGCGGTCGTGTCGCCGCTGAGCGCAAGCAGCATCAGCCGGTCGAATAGCTCGGGCAGGTGTTTTCCCAGACGCTCGCGCAGCTTCTGCGCCCTGCCGCTGCCCTTGGCGCGGCCGTTGGGGTTACCCGAGACTCCTGGCTCGAACGGCATCAGCTTTTGCCCTTCAGCGTGCCGTTGACGCGAGCGCGGCGGGCCAGTTCGACAAAGCGCTCAACGACCTTTGGGTGGTCGCCAAGGCCAGTAGCGTCGAGGTAGGACTTCACGCGCGGGTCTCTGCATGCGAGCTGTCGCGCGCCGTCGAGATCCGCCGCAGTGAAGCCGCGCTGCGTGAGCATGGCGTGGCTCTCAACGCGCCAGGCTTCAACGTCGGGCTCGGCTTCTGCGTTCGCCAGCGTGCGGAGCTCCCGCAGGTCAACGGCCTCGACGCCGAGGTCAAGGGCGACCTGGCGGGCCTCCACGACATCAATGCCTGGCAGGCTGCCGTCGGGCAGATCCTGTGCGAAGGCCGTCGCGCCGAACATCCGGCGCGCCGGGTCGGCGGCGCGCATCGCCGCGATTTCGTCGGGCACATCGGTGCGCACTTCGGGCGGTGGTTCGTCTGGGTACATGCGCTCGGCCCGGGCTTGGTCGGGGTGCGGAGCCGCCTCGATAGGCGCGGCGGCAGCTGCGTCGGGAGTCGTGCCCGCATACAGCCGCTGGGCCATTGCGTCTTGGTCGCTCATGGTCAGACGTCCACCGTGAAGTTCTTGGGATAGGCCTGCCATGCGGGCGGCGTGTCCGTGAGATAGGCGATGACTGAGCCGAGCGTCGGGTTCGAACCGACGACTGTGAAGCGCACGGCCATGTAGCGCTCGAACTGGCCAGACGGCAGCGGGGCACAGGCAACGACAGCACCGGCCGTCAGCGCGGCCAGCAGCACCGAGAAGGTCAGGTGCGTGGTGGGCGACGTGGCCAGGTTGCTGGTGCTATCGGTCTCCAGCGTTATGGTCAGGCTGGTCAGCGTGTTGAAGGCGTCCTTCACGCACACCACCAGGTACAGCATGGAGCCGCCGATGCCGGCGTCCTGCAGAGCAGGCAGCGCGGCGATGCGGGTGTCGACGATGTTGGTGCTCAGCGCCGTGGCGGTGACGGCCTGCGCAGTGCGCGTTCCGTCGGAGCCGACGGCGCCTGAGAACAGGCAATTCAGGTCTTGCAGCATGGGGCGACCTCCTCGATCTGGGGTTCGGTGCAGAGGTCCGCGGCTCGGGTGTTGAAGCCGTTGAAGGCCCGGGCGACTCGGTCGAGTAGCACAGGCTGCGGCTCGGCGCCGGACGGCAGTGCACCGCGATTGATGAGCAGGTATTCGGGTGCAACGCCGAGCCCAACAGGCAAGGCATCGATGAGGGCGACGACCTGCGCCGCGACGGCCTGCGTCACCCCCCCGGTGGTAGCGCTGGCGCTGGGGATCAAGGCGAAGCCCTGGTTACGCAGACCGGCATGGTCACGGCCGTGGTGGTGCTTGACGGCTTGGCCCGCTTCCTCGGCCGTGGCCCTGATCGTGGCGTGCAGCTCGCGCGACGCGGCGACGGCCTGCTCGATGAGGCGCTGCCATTCAGCCCACTGCTTCACGAGGTTCGACTGCAGCACCTGGGCGCGCTGAGCTGCTGCTCGGCCGGCTGCACGCTCTGCCGCGCGCTCGGCCGAGTGTTCGACCTTCTCCAACTCGTTGACCTGGCGCTTCAAGTCCTCTAGGTCGTTGGCGGCACCGGTGATGAACGTCCGGATGCGGCTGGCGCCGTCACGGTCTCCAGGGAGAAGCTTGGAGCGTTCGCCATGCAGGCGCTCCAGCTCGGCTTCGCCTTCCTTGACGAGGCGGTGAAGGTTCTGCAGGCTCATTGCGAGGGTCCCGTTTTGCGATGACGGGACGATCTCGCATTGCTGCGCGCCAGGCTACAAGGTCACGGATTTCATAGCGAAGGTCACGAACACCACGACCGGTAGAGTCCAGCCCATGATTCACGAGTCCAGCTACTGGAAAGACGACTTGCTCAAGTCGGCCTTGTCGCTCGAACGACGCCGACAACAACAGCGCTGGTACGACGGGACCTTTGCCGACGTGGAAAAGAAGGTCCTGCTTGGCTTCTACGCTGTTCGGAAGCTCATTGAGGCGCGCAAGGTGGATGACGCCGTTGCTGCACAAAGCATCGCAGTTACCGTCTACCCCTCGACAGGCAAGCTGGTGACTAGGAACAACTGGCACCACTGGTGGGAGCTATACGACATGGAGGACCCACGGCGAACGAAGGTCAAGCTCATTCCCTTGTGCCACCAGTTCGTCCACAGCTACGTGTTCAGCTGCGCCTTTGATGAAGAAAGAATGCTTGACTCGGTAATGGTCTCCTCCGACCGCGAGCGCAATCGGATGCTTTTCAGCGTGCCAGTCGTCGAGATCGGCCGGGTCTTCCAAGAGATTGGGAAGAACTACCCCAACTACTACGAGTCCAAGTTCAATGACGAGAAGGGCGACTACGACGTCATTGTGAGGACAGCGAAACACGGAAAGGTCAGTGTGCGCGCGTGATCAACCGCTGACGGAAGAGGCGGCGGGGAATTGACGCCACCGTATCCACACTTGACCGCCAACCTGCGAAAGTCTGAAGCCCGGCGCATCGCGCTCAGCAGCAAAAGCGAGCCGCGCCGCGACCCGTCCATCAACCTGGTCAATCGCCTCAGTTGCCCGGCAGATGGCCGCGTGCCACGCGCGGCGGCTGCGGCCGGCCCCCAGTCGCACCAGCTTGCCGGGATTGAGCAATGCGAGTGCCACAGCGTGTGCACCGTCGGACCGCAGGCGCACAGCCACCGGCGCAGCCGCAGAGCCGACAACGAAGTCCTGCAGCGTCGGACCGGTGTAGCGGAACACGAGCCGGTCGCGCAACTGCGCGGCCTCGGTCAGCCGTCGCCAGGTCTCGGCCGCGAGTGCCTGCAGCTCGGGAGTTCGGCCGCGCGCGAGCTGCCGGCCAATGAGGTCGTGCACCCGCTGCAGGTAGGCGACCTCGTCGACCGGGCCGTCGGTCAGCAGAGTACTCATTGCAGCGTCGCCGGGGCGTCAAAAACCGACGGACCCATGTGCCCGCTATGGCTGCGACTGCGAAAGAAGGCCCACAGCAGCCGCTCCTTCACATTGCAGGCGAGGACACGCTCGCCGGTCGTCGAGTCCCGCGCCAGGTCAATACGCGCGCCGCTGTCGGCCAGCGCGAGTGCGACCGACACCTCAGCGTCCTGGTCGAGAAGTGCCGCGGCGATGGCTGGACGGTTGTGCCCGACACGTGCTCGGGCGCAGCCCACGAACGAAGCCTTCAGCAGGATGGTCACCGAACCAATGCTGATGTGCAGGCCCTTGGTGAATGGAGCGTCCTGCCCCTCCAGCGCAGTCCTGATCCAGGTGCGGGCAAGACCGTACGCCGGTCGCCGGCGGATCTCCTCGACGGCTGCGGCCTCTTCAGCCGTGGGGGGTCGGTACGTGTTGTGCATTGCAGTTCTCCTGTATTTGCAATCGAACGGGGAAATTTCTGCGCGTTGGACAGGTTGGACAGGTCTTCCCATATAGACGCCTAGTTATCGCTCTAGTGACTGAGCAAAAAAGCTAAAGACATAGACGCCGATATGGGAGAGCCTGTCCAACCTGTCCAATCTGCAAATTCATGCGAACTCGTCCGCGTCTGCGCCAGTGCGAAGGCGCACGCCGACCCACCAGCTGCCGTTGCTTCGCACGCGCTGAAGTCCTGAAATCAGCGCCATGCGCTCGGCCCAGGTGACAGCGCTCGGGGCCCGTTCGCCGCGGGCCAGCTTCCAGCGCGCGAAGCTGTCGTAGAGGGTCGATGCTTTCTCTTTTTCGGCATGTGCCATGTCGCAGCTGTCGCCGAGCCACTGTTCGACGTCGTTGTGGTCGGCCATGTACTCTTCCGACGCCGCCCGCACGACCGGCGGGATGCCCAGACCGCCGGCCGCCCAGTCCACCGCGCCGCGAACCATCCAGGCCAGGATTGCCGGGGCCTCGGCGCGCAGCTTGGCCGGCATCTCTGGATCTGCCGCTGAGCCGTTGAACGCCGCCCGGAAGGGGACCAGGACCAGGCGCCTGGCCATGGCAGGATCGCCGCCCTTCAGCCGGGGCTTGTGGTTGCCGATGACGAGGTGCTTGTGGGTCATGGCGAACTCGAAGAAGTCGCCCCGCATGAAGCGCGCCGACAGCGTGTCGTCGCCGGTCAGCTCCTTCACCCTCGACTCGTTGAAGAACTGCCCTTCTTCGAGCTCGCTGCTCACCGCTGCGCGAGCACCCTGCAGCTGCGCCAGCTCAGTCGGGTGCCGGTCGTGCGGCGACTGCATCAGCACCGACGAGGACAGCTTCAAGCCGTAGCCGCCCAAGATCCACAGCAGCAGCTCGCCAAACGTCGACTTGCCGTTAGAGCCCTTGCCCCAGATGAAGAAGAGCTTCTGCTCGCGGCGGTCCCCGGTCAGCAGGTAGCCGGCCATGCGCTGGAGGAAGCCAACAAGCTCGGCGTCGCCCCCGCAGACCGAATCGAGGAACCCCGACCAGGTCGGGTGCGCGGCTGCGAAGTCAGGCGACACGCGGGTCACGCGCGCCACCAGGTCGCCGAGCCGCGGGCGGATGGTGCCGGTGCGAAGGTTGACCAACCCCGCCGGCGTGTTGAGCGCGAAAGCGTCGGCGTCCCATGCATCGGCCGGCACCAGCAGCCGCTGATCTGACTGCGCCAGGCTCACCACCGCATTGATCGTCCGGGCCGAGGCCAACGCCTTGCGCTCGTTCGGCCGCTCTGCCTGCTTGGCTGCGTCGCGGCAAAGCGCGCGGGCCAGCGTCATGCGGTGCAGGTTGTCGTCGCGGCGCCAGTGGTGCTCGCCGTGTGCAAGCCAGCCCATGCCCGGCGTGTAGCGCAGGCCCGGATGCACCTTTCCGGCGAAGGCCAGCGCGAGCTGATCGTCGCTGTGCTGCGGGCTAGGCGGCTCGACCGGCTCGTCGAGGTCGACGACGTCGAACTCTGCCGCAACGTCGTCGAAGCCTGCGGCGCGGCGGAAGTCGAAGATGGTGCGACCCTCACAGTGGGCATGCAGGCAGCGAAAGCCGGCGTGGTCCTGGCCGCGCAGCCCGCGCGGCATGTAGGTCGTCGCGGTTGGGTCGCCGGCGTTGGTGTGCTCGCTCGCCCAAGGGCATAGGACATGCAGCTTGCCGGTGTTGTCTTCGGCATCGACGACGAGGCCCAGCTCGAACAGCTTCGGGACGTCCGGGTCGTCGCAGTCCTCGGCGCGCCACGCGGCTGCTATGACCAGCGGTGCCCGCGCTTCCGCTGCGCCCCCGGGCAGCGCGAAGGCATGCGCAAGAGCCTGCCAGGCGGCGTCGACCTCTTCCATGCTCAAAGTCGGAAGCTCAGCTGGCAGGCCGCCGGCCCACTCGTACCGGGCGCCGCTCTTGTGGGTGCCGCAGGCGACGAACTGCTGCCCCGTACTCAACAGCTCGATGTTGCCGTGGGCCGTCTTGAGAATGCGCTTCGGGAAGTCCGCGGCGAGCCGAAACGCGAGCAGGCGCTTGCCGCTGTTGGCGCGTCCCCTGACGGGCAGAGCGCCCAGCCCTATTTCAAGCAGATCGTGCACCGCCTGGGCGGCGGCCGGGTCCGCGATGTCAATGTCGAAGGCCTTGACCACCCGGCACTGCACGCAGATGCCAAGACGCGGATCAGCCGACCATCTCGCGACCTCGTGTGAGGTGCTGCAGCGCTGAGTCCACTGCTTGAAGCCGTGCACCTTCCCTTGGCTGTCGAAGGCGGTTGGCACCTTGCCCAGAGATTCCTCGACGAGTTTGGACCCGGCGCTGATTTCCGCCTTAATGTTGCTGACGATGGGCAACAGTTCGCTGGTCAGCCCGAAACCTTGCCAAGCGGCCCAGTCGTCGGGCTTGGCGCCCGCACGGGCTTCCTGTTCGGGAGCTGAAGAAATAGAATCCATGTCGCCGGCCTCCTGCGCCGGGCGCCCTTCACAGGGCGTTTTCAGAGACGGCTTGCGGTGGTGCGCAGGCCGTTTCACTTTGGGGAATCAGTTCGAACTCGCTGGCCTTCGCCGGCTTGATGCGAGACGGCCAGCGCGATGCGAGCTGACGCTCCCGCTCGCGGCTGCGCGGGGGTCGCTTCTGCCGGTAGCCGTCAGGCCTGGCACTGCGGTAGCGGCCCGACTCGATGTCGCGCACCGTGCGCCGACTGCACTCGAACTTCTCGGCGACCTTGGCTTGAGACACGTTCTCGTTGCGCAGTGCCAGGATCAGTTCCACGTCGTGGTCCGTGAGCTTGGCGCGGTGGTGGTGTTCACCGACCACGTAGCCCCGGTTCGTCACCGGGATCAGGGCGCGCTGCGTCATCGCCGGCTGCTTGCCTTCGCCTTGTCGATGGCGAGATCCGCTTCAAGTGCGACATCTTCAGCAAGCTGTTCGCGTTGCTGCCGTGCGTCCCAGCCCTTGAGCTGATCAACCGTCATGCCGAGGTCGCGCGAGATGCGCGCAAACTCGGCCTCAGCAATCCGCTCCTGAAGCGTCTGCGGCTTCCCAGTCGGCGCGCTGCTCACGCTGGAGCCCCTTCGGACTGGAGCCAAGCCCGAACGTCCTGGGCGCGCCAGCGCACAGAGCGTGACCCTTCACGACGAACCGGCTCAGGAAACTTCTTCTCCTTGAGCAGGTGATACACATTTCGACGGCAGCGCCCAGTCAGAACCTCGATGGTCTCGATCTTGAGCTGCGCGTCGTCCACGTGAAGCAGGGTCACAGGTTGGGCAGCTGTGCGGCGCTTTCGCTTGGCGAGGGGTTCTGCGTGCATGGCGGTGATCCGTGGTGATGGCAAGCGCACTGTGAAACCCGCAGGGTGCGGATAACCGCCCTTCGTTGATGCACGAAAGCAACGACCAGATTGACGCAAAAGGGAGTTCGTTCCTTCTGCAATGTGGTGCTTCGCCCGCACTTTGCCGACCAATCGGCAGCGCCCAAGTCGGTAACGTGGTGGTCATTGAAGGGCGGTTAACGCAGTTCCAAATGCGTCAACTGGTCCGATGAACAAACCCAAGGCCACCCTGCCGCTGAGCATGCGTTCTGCACGATCCCAACTGGTTCACCTGATCGCTGAGACGCTGGTCGCGAAGGCACTGACCGAACGAGCCCCCGCACGTGCCAAACTTCTCCCTACCCCAGTCACCCAGGCCGAACATGCGGGCAGCAACGTACGCACGCTTCAGCACCGACCTGCAACGTCAGACGTCGGTTGACGACCAGCTCCGCGCGGCGCGCGCCCGTGCAGCTTCAGAGGGCTGGCACATCATCATTGAGCGGAGCGACCAGGCCGTCAGCGGAGCGACCCCTTTCCTACTGAGACCCGGCAGCAAGGCGCTATTGGCTGATGCGCTGGCCCGTCGGTTTGATGTCCTGATCGTCGAGGGGTTGGATCGGACCTTCCGCGACGTCGGCGAGCAAGAGCAGATCGTCAAGCGCATCGAGCACCAGGGCATCCGCATCATCGGAACCAGCGATGGCTACGACACGCTTGCCAAGGGCCGCAAGGTCATGCGCATTGCGCGCGGCCTGGTCAACGAGCTCTATCTTGACGATCTGCGCGAGAAGACCCATCGTGGTTTGGCCGGTCAGTTTGACCGCGGCATGGCCACCGGCGGCAAGACGTACGGTTACCGCAGCGAGGAAGTGCCCGGCGGCCGGCGACTCGTGGTCGATGAGAAGGAGGCGGAGCACGTTCGGTGGATCTTTGAACGCTTCGCCGAGGGCTGGACGCCGCGCGCCATCGCACACGAGCTCAACCGCCGAGGGGTTCCGTCGCCGCGGGGTGGCACCTGGGCTGTCGGCGGGCTCAACGGCAGCGCGGCGCGCGGCCTTGGCATGCTTCACAACGACCGGTACGTCGGCCGAGTGACTTGGAACCGTATGCAGTGGGTCAAAGACCCAGAGACCGGGGCGCGGCTGTATGTCGCGCGCCCGCCGGAGGAGTGGCTCGAGCGCGCGGCGCCTGAACTTCGCATCGTGGATGAAGAGACGTGGGCAGCAACTCGTCGGCGGCTTGAAGTTGTCGCGGCGCGCGGCGCAGCAAGATCGAAGGCGACGAAGGGTGGGCGACCAGCACGGACGCTCTTCAGCGGCCTGCTTCGTTGCTCAGTCTGTAGCGGACCGATGATCGGCATCAACAGCCGCGCCTATGGGTGTGGCGTCCATAAGGATCGCGGTAACAGCGTGTGCAACAACACCGCAACTGTGCCTCGCCTTGCTGTCGACGCGCGGCTGCTATCACTGGTTCGAGAAGAGCTCGACCGACCAGATTCCTACGCCGATCTGCAGAGCAGCGTGCGCGAGCTGGTGGCCGAGCACGTCATCGACACCGGCGGCGCGGCAAGGGACGCGAAGCGCCGCTTGGGCGAGGTCGAGAAAGAGCTCTCCCGGCTTATCGACGCGCTCGCTCAGATCGGCTACAGCCCTGCCCTCGGCGAACGCCTGCGCGCCCTTGAGAGCGAGCGCGCCCAGTTGAAGGCGCAGCCTGATGACGAGATTGATGTCGACGCCTTGGTCACTAGCGTGGCCGCCGACTACCGCGCAACCATGCTGGACTTAAAGGCGCGCCTAGACGGCCATCCCGACCGCGAACGCACCCGCGAGTTGCTCAGCTTGGTGCTTGGCCCGGTGACCTTGGTGCGCGACGCCGATGGCGTTACGTGGGCCCAAACGACAAACCCCGCCGAGCAACTTCTCGCTGCTGGCGGGGTGTCTCTAACTGTGGTTGCGGGGGCAGGATTTGAACCTACGACCTTTGGGTTATGAGCCCAACGAGCTACCAGACTGCTCCACCCCGCGACTGAAGCTAGCAGTGTACACGCAATTCATGGGCTGAAGCAAGCGAACCGTTCATTGACTGACAAGCCGCTGCCCGCGGCGGGCAAGTCGCGGTGTCGACAGGCGGGGCGTGGCGCCGGTGTAGGCCGATGGCGTCAGGCGGGGTCATCCACCACGCGCATCGGCTGCCGGCGGACGGCGCGATTTGCGGCGTGCGGCCGTTCGATTCGGCACACTGCGGCGATGCCCGATCTGGTCACACGCCGCCCGCAGGGGCTTTATTGCGAGCTCGGCGGTTTCTACATCGATCCCTGGCTGCCGGTCGACCGGGCCGTCATCACGCACGCCCATGCCGACCATTGCCGCCCTGGTCATGGTGCCTATCTCGCGCAGCGAGACGCCCTTGGCCTGATGCGCGCGCGGCTGGGTGATGACGCGCCGCTGGAAGGCCTGGCCTACGGTGAGATGCGCCGTATCGGCGACGTGAACTTGAGCCTGCATCCCGCGGGCCATGTGCTGGGCTCGGCGCAGGTGCGTATCGAGCATGGCGGCGAAGTGTGGGTGGTGGCGGGCGACTACTTCGTCAGCGGCGCGGGCGACTGCAACACGACCTGCGCGCCGTTCGAGCCAGTGCGCTGCGATGTGTTCGTCACCGAGAGCACCTTCGGCCTGCCCATCTACCGCTGGGCACCGCAGACCGAGGTATTGGGTGAGATGCGCGCCTGGTGGGCCGACTGCGCGGCGCAGGGCAAGCACGCGCTGCTGATGGGCTACAGCCTGGGCAAGGCGCAGCGGTTGGTCGCCGGACTGGCGAGCGCCGATGCGCCCGGGCCGGTGTTGGTGCACGGCGCCGTGGCGCGGCTGAACGCGGCCTACCGCGAGGCGGGGGTGGTGCTGCCTGACGTGGACACGGTGACGTCGGAAACGAACTTCAAGTCGCTGCGCGGCGCGCTCGTCATCGCGCCGCCGGCCGTGCAGGGCAGCCGCTGGGCCAAGGCGATGGGGCCGCACAGCGACGCTTTCGCCAGCGGCTGGATGCGGCTGCGCGGGGCGCGCCGGCGCCGCGGCGTGGATCGCGGCTTCGTGTTCAGCGACCACGCGGACTGGTCGGGGCTGCTGAATGCCATCGCCGCCACGGGCGCAGGGCGTGTCATCGTCACGCATGGCGACGAGGGCGCGCTGGTGCGCTATCTGGGCGAGCTGGGCCTGCAAGCCGAGGCATTCGCGACCGAGTACGGCGACGAGGTGCAGGGCGCGGAGGGCGAGGCGTGAAGCGTTTTGTCGCGCTCTACCTGGCGCTGGATGCGAGCACATCCACGCTCGCCAAGGTGGCGGCACTGAAGCGCTACCTGGCCGACGCACCGGCGCGCGACGCGGCCTGGGCCATCTACCTGCTGGCGGGAGGCACGCCGCGCCGCGCCGTGCCGACGGCTGAGCTGCGCGCGCTGGCCTGCGAAGCTGCGGCACTGCCGGAGTGGCTGTTCGAGGCCGGCTATGCGGTGACGGGCGACCTGGCCGAGGCCATTGCCTACGTGCTGCCCGACCCGGAGGACAGGCTCGACGAGCCGCTGGCGGACTGGATGGAGAACCGCATCCTGCCACTGCGTGCGCTGGATGCCCGGGCGCGGCGCGAGGCCGTGCTGGCCGCCTGGCGCGGGCTGTCGGCGGACGAGCGCTTCATGTTCGTCAAGCTGGTGGGCGGCGGCTTTCGCGTGGGCGTCAGCAAGCTGCTGGTGCAGCGGGCGCTGGCCGAATGGTCTGGGCGCGATGCGGCCGGCATCGCGCAGCGCATGATGGGCTATACCGACATCGACACCCCGCCGACCGCAGAGCGCTTTCAGGCGCTACTGACCGAAGACGTGAGCGGCTCCCGCGGCGGCCAGCCCTATCCGTTCTTCCTGGCGCATGCGCTGCCCGGGGAGCCTGCAGCCTCGCTGGGCGCGCGCGGCGACTGGCTGGCGGAATGGAAGTACGACGGCATCCGCGCGCAGGTCGTGAAGCGCGACGGCCAAGTCTGGATCTGGTCGCGTGGCGAGGAGCTGGTGACGGAGCGTTTCCCTGAGGTGGCAGCGGCGGCGAGCACCTGGCCGGATGGCACCGTCGTCGACGGCGAGCTGCTGGCCTGGCTGCCGGGCGAAGCCGAACCGGCACCGTTTGCGCTGCTGCAAAAGCGCATTGGCCGCACGAAGCTGTCCAAGGCCATCCTGGCCGAAGCGCCGGTGCGACTGCTGGCTTATGACCTGCTTGAAAGCGATGGCGTGGATCGCCGTGGCGAGCCCATGCACTTGCGCCGCGCGCGGCTGGAGCAGTTGGGTATCGCGACGTCGCCGCTGCTGGATGCGGGCGAATGGACGGACCTGGCCGCGGCGCGCGCGCAGTCGCGCGAGCGCCGCGTGGAGGGCCTGATGCTGAAGCATCGCGAGTCGCCTTACGGGATCGGCCGCACCGGCAACGCCTGGTGGAAATGGAAGATCGCGCCGCTGAGCGTGGATGCGGTGCTGATCTACGCGCAAGCCGGCCATGGCCGCCGCGCCAACCTATACACCGACTACAGCTTCGCCGTGTGGAACCGCGCGCCGCGCGATGCGGCGGAAGCGGAGGCCGCGCTGGACGCGACGGGCGGCGAGCTGGCGCTGGTGCCTTTTGCCAAGGCCTACTCGGGGCTGACGGACGAGGAGATCAAGCGCGTGGACCGCGTGATCCGCCAGACCACGATCGAGAAGTTCGGCCCCGTGCGGCGCGTGCGGCCCAGCCTGGTGTTCGAGCTGGGCTTCGAGGGCATCCAGGCCAGCACGCGGCACAAGAGCGGCATCGCCGTGCGCTTCCCGCGCATGCTGAGGATCCGCGACGACAAGCCGCTGCACGAGGCGGATACGCTGGACAGTCTGCGGGCCTTGATGGAGATACCAACGCATGGCGGTGAAGTCGCCGACGAATGACTGGCTGGCCGGGCGGGGCTGGACAGCTTTTCCCTTCCAGCGAACCGTCTGGAAGGCAATGAAAGCCGGCCACTCCGGCCTCCTCCATGCCACCACCGGCTCCGGCAAGACGCTGGCCGTGTGGCTCGGGGCGCTGCAGGCCTTCGGCGACAAGGAAACGCCGCTGACCGTCATCTGGGTCACGCCGATGCGCGCACTCAGCCACGACACGCTGCTGGCCCTGCAGGATGCCGCCACGACGCTGGCGCCGGACTGGACGCTGGCCGCGCGCACTGGCGACACGACCAGCGGCGAGCGCGCCGCCCAGCAACGCCGCTGGCCCACGGCGCTGGTGACGACGCCGGAGTCGCTGAGCCTGATGCTGTCCCGTGCCGATGCGCCGGAGGTGCTCAAGCGCGTGCGCCTGGTCGTCGTCGATGAATGGCATGAGCTGCTGGGCAGCAAGCGCGGCGTGCAGTTGCAGCTGGCGCTGGCGAGATTGCGGCGCTGGAACCCGGCGTTGCTGACCTGGGGCCTGTCGGCGACGCTGGCCAACCTCGACGAGGCGCGTGACGTGCTGGCGCCGGATGCCGTACTGGTGCGCGGCGCCCAGGACAAGAAGATCGACATCGCGACGCTGCTGCCCCAGCGCATCGAGCGCTTCGCCTGGGGCGGCCACATGGGACTGACCATGCTGCCGGCGGTCGTCGAACTCATCGAGGGTGCCGCCAGCAGCCTGGTCTTCACGAACACGCGCTCGCAGGCCGAACGCTGGTTCCAGGCCTTGCTGGACGCGCGGCCCGACTGGGCCGGGGCGATCGCCCTGCACCACGGCTCCATCGACGCCGAGCTGCGGCGCTGGGTGGAGGCGGCCATGAAGGCGGGCCAGCTCAAGGCCGTGGTCTGCACCGCCAGCCTGGACCTGGGCGTGGACTTCCTGCCGGTGGACCAGGTGCTGCAGATCGGCTCGGCCAAGGGCGTGGCGCGGCTGCTGCAGCGCGCGGGGCGCAGCGGCCATGCGCCGGGACGGCGCTCGCGCGTGACCATGGTGCCGACGCACAGCCTGGAGATCGTCGAGGCCTCAGCCTTGCGCGCCGCGGTGCAGGCGGGTCGCATCGAGCCGCGCCATGCACCGGTGGCGCCGCTTGACGTGCTGGTACAACACCTCGTGACCGTCGCCCTGGGCGGCGGCTTCCGGCCCGAGGAACTGCTGGCCGAGGTGCGCACGGCGCCGAGCTATCGGCATCTGAGCGACGCAGCCTGGCAATGGGCGTTGGCCTTTGTGCGCCATGGCGGCGAGAGCCTGCGCGCCTATCCGGACTTCCAGCGTGTGGTGCCCGACGACGAGGGCGTCTGGCGCGTGCCCGATGTGCGGCTGGCGCGGCGCCACCGCAGCAACATCGGCACCATCGTGTCGGACGCGATGATGAACGTGCAGTTTCTGACCGGCGGCCGCATCGCAACGGTGGAGGAGAGTTTCATCGCGCGCCTGAAGCCGGGCGACGTCTTCCTGCTGGGCGGCCGTGCGCTGGAGCTCGTGCGTGTCGAAGGCTTGACCGCCTATGTGCGTGTCGGCAAGCCGGGTCGCGCGCTGCTGCCTCGCTGGAACGGCGGACAGTTTCCGATCTCCGACACACTGGCCGATGCCATGCTGGAGCGCTTCGACGAAGCGGCGCACGGCCGCTACGCGGACAAGGAGATGCGCTTCGTCGCTCCGCTGCTGAAGCTGCAGGCCGAGTGGTCTGCGCTGCCGGGGCCGCGGCGACTGCTGGCCGAGGTGCAGACCTCGTCGGACGGCCACCATCTTTTCCTCTACCCCTTCGCCGGCCGCACGGTGCATCTGGGGCTGGCGTGGTTGCTGGCCTGGCGCGTCGGCCGCGACACGCCGGCCACCTTCACCGTCGCGATCAACGAATACGGCATGGAGCTGCTCAGCGCCACCGATGTCGATTGGGCCGCGCGACTGCCGCAGCTGCTCGCGGCCGTGGACCGCAACACGCTGCGCCAGGAGGTGCTGGCCAGCATAAACGCGAGCGAGCTGGCGCGGCGGCGCTTCCGGCAGATCGCGCGCATCTCGGGTTTGATCTTCCAGAGCCATCCTGGCGAGGTGCGCAGCCAGCGCCAGCTGCAAGCCTCCTCCTCGCTGTATTTCGACGTCTTCCGTCAGCACGACCCAGACAACCGGCTACTGCGCCAGGCCGAGGAGGAATTGCTGTCGGCCGAACTGGACGAGGATTCTCTGGCGCGTACGCTGGACCGGCTGGCCGCGCTGCCGCTGGATCTGCAACGTCCGAAACGAACGTCGCCCTTGGCCTTCCCGCTGCTGGTGGAAATGCTGCGCGAGCGAGTGACGACCGAGTCGCTGGCGCAGCGGCTCACGCGCATGCTGGCCGAGCTGGAAGCCGCGGCAGGCGGCGGCGCGGTGCCGCAGGATGTGGGTGAGCGGCTGGCCTTCGGGCAGGAGAGCGACAAGGCCGCCAAGCGCGGTGGTACACGGCGGAGGCGGCGGTGAACCTGAGCATCGACGCCGCTGGCGAGACCTTGTGGCTGCTGCCTGAGGGCGCCGCCTGGTGGCCCGCTGAGCGCACGCTGTTCGTCGCCGACCTGCACCTGGGCAAAGGCGCGGCCTTTCGTGCGCAGGGCCAGGCAGTGCCGGCGGGCAGCAGCGCGCGAACGCTGGCGCGGCTGGAAGTGCTGATGGCCGCGCACAAAGCGACGCGGCTCGTCGTCCTTGGGGATTTCTGGCACAGCGCCGAGGGGTTGATCCCGGCGCTGCTCGAATCGGTCGACGGTTTCGCGCGACGGGTGCCGACGGTGCTGGTGCTCGGCAATCACGATCGGCGCATCCATCCGCCTGGCTTGCCGCTGGACACCGTCAGCACGGCATTGGCGTTAGGTCCGTTGACCGCCGCACACGAGCCGCCGCCGCCCGGTGCCTCGGGCTTCACGTTGGCGGGGCATTGGCATCCGGCCGTCGTCATCGGCAGCCGCGCGGGCGATCGCCTGCGTCGGCCCTGCTTCGTGCACTACCCGCACGCACTGGTGCTGCCGGCGTTCGGCGGGCTGACGGGCGCATTGACGCTGCGGGGCAGCGAGCTGACGCGGGACGGCGCGCGCGTGGCGGTGCTGGGCGACGGCGCGCTGCACTGGTTGCCGGGCGGCCGCTGATGCACCCAGGACCTGGAGGCCGCGACGTCAGATTTTGTGTTGCGGCGGTCCCTTGGGCGCGTCGCGCGCAGTGCCGTCGTTCTGGCGGGCTGGCGCCTTGGCCTGCTTGGTGAGGGTCTGGCCCTGGGTCGACTTGGTGGTCACGAAATCGCTGACCTTGTGTTCGACCGGTCCCGCGCGGTTGCCATGGGTCTTGGGCATGAAGGCTCCTTCATCGCCCGGCCGGCCAGCCTGCCTGTCCGATCCCAGGCGACGTGTCGCCCAATTTGCGCCTGCCCGCCCAGCCGCACAGTCAGGCGGCGCGACCGGCGAGCGTAGGAACATGCCGACGATGGATGCAAAAAAGCCCGCTCAAGGCGGGCTTCGGATCAGGCCGGTCGGCAGCGCTTATTCAGCGGCTTCGCCAGCGGTCTCGCCTTCGGGACGATCCACCAGCTCGACGAAGGCCATGGGCGCGTTGTCGCCGACGCGGAAGCCCATCTTCAGGATGCGGGTGTAGCCGCCCGGGCGGTTCGCGAAGCGCGGGCCCAGTTCGTTGAAGAGCTTGCTGACGATGTCGCGATCGCGCAGGCGGTCGAAAGCCAGGCGGCGATTGGCCAGCGTGGGTTCCTTGGCGAGCGTGATCAGGGGCTCGACGACGCGGCGCAGTTCCTTGGCCTTCGGGACCGTGGTCTTGATGGCTTCGTGCTGCAGCAGCGAATTGCACATGTTGCGCAGCATCGCTTGGCGATGGGCGCTGGTGCGGTTGAGTTTACGGAGGCCGTTACGGTGGCGCATGGTGCTATTCCTTTTTCACTTTGTTGATACCAGCAGCCGTGTCAGGTACTGCCGGGTGCACGATCAAATGCGCCGAGGCGCATTTGTCATCCGATGACGGCCTTCAGGCCGTCTTTTGTGTTGGAGCGAAGCGGTTTACCGCTTGTCCAGGCCTTGCGGCGGCCAGTTTTCCAGGCGAGCACCCAGAGTCAGACCGCGCGAAGCCAGCACTTCCTTGATTTCGTTGAGCGACTTGCGACCCAGGTTGGGGGTCTTCAGCAGCTCGGTCTCGGTGCGCTGAATCAGGTCGCCGATGTAGTAGATGTTTTCGGCCTTCAGGCAGTTGGCCGAACGCACGGTCAGCTCGAGTTCGTCCACCGGGCGCAGCAGGATCGGGTCGAAGCTGCTGGAGCGCTGGGCCGGCTGGTCGAAGGCGTCGACCAGGTCGGTGCCTTGCAGCTGGGCGAACACGGCGAGCTGTTCAACGAGGATCTTGGCCGAAGCGCGGATGGCTTCCTCGGGCGAGATGGCGCCGTTGGTCTGGATCTCCATCACGAGCTTGTCGAGGTCGGTACGCTGCTCGACGCGGGCGTTCTCGACCGCGTAGCTGACGCGGCTGACCGGCGAGAAGGACGCATCGAGGACGATGCGGCCGATGCTCTTCGTCGGCTCGTCGCCGAAGCGGCGCATCGTGCCGGGCACGTAGCCACGGCCCTTTTCAACCTTGATCTGCATGTCCAGCTTGCCGCCTTGCGACAGATGGGCGATGACCTGCTCGGGGTTGATGATCTCGACGTCGTGCGGGGTCTGGATGTCGGCCGCGGTGACGGGGCCTTCGCCTTCCTTGCGCAGGACCAGGGTCACTTCTTCACGGTTGTGCAGGCGGAAGACGACGCCCTTGAGGTTCAGCATGATGTGAACCACGTCCTCTTGCACGCCGTCGATGGCCGAGTACTCGTGGAGCACGCCGGCAATCGTCACTTCCGTCGGCGCATAACCCACCATCGACGAGAGCAGCACACGGCGCAGGGCGTTGCCCAGGGTGTGACCGTAGCCGCGTTCGAACGGCTCCAGGGTGACCTTGGCGCGATGACCGCCCAGGGGCTCCACGTTGATGGACTTGGGTTTGAGCAAGTTGGTTTGCATGAGGTCTTTCTTTCAATACCCTCGGTTCGTTACACCGATAAGGCTGAGGACCAGCCGGGCAGAGCCTTCGAAGGGCAGAGGCGCCCGGACGAGGAAACGCCGACCGCGCCCGGGTGGGCGTGGTCGGCGGGGGAAAACATTAACGCGAGTACAACTCGACGATCAGCGATTCGTTGATCTCGGCGCCGAACTCGTCGCGGTCGGGGGCCTTCTTGAACACGCCTTCCAGCTTGGTGCCGTCGACCGTGACCCAGGCCGGCAGGCCGATGGAGTCGGCCAGCTTGAACGACTCGGTCACGCGCAGCTGCTTCTTGGCCTTTTCACGGACGGCGACGGTGTCGCCGGCCTTGACCATGTAGGAGGCGATGTTCACGACCTCGCCGTTCACCGTCACACCCTTGTGCGAAACCAGCTGGCGGGCTTCTGCGCGGGTGGAGCCGAAGCCCATGCGATAGACGACGTTGTCCAGGCGCGATTCCAGCAGTTGCAGCAGGTTCACGCCGGTCGAGCCCTTGCGGCGCTCGGCTTCGGCGAAATAGCGGCGGAACTGACGCTCCAGCACGCCGTACATGCGCTTGACCTTCTGCTTCTCGCGCAGCTGCAGGCCGAAATCGGACGTGCGCTGACCGGAGGTGCGGCCGTGCTGGCCGGGCTTGGAGTCGAACTTGACCTTGTCGCTGATGGCGCGGCGGGCGCTCTTCAGGTAGAGGTCGGTGCCTTCACGGCGGGAAAGTTTGCCCTTGGGGCCGAGGTAACGTGCCACTTTGCGTGTCCTTGTTCAATCTGACGCCGGATGTCGCCGCTTGCGCGACGGGTTCCTGCGCGAGTCCAGCCGGTGTTTTTATGGGCTTGGACGGTGGGCTTATGAGCCGCCTCGAAAATGAAGTCGGCTCAAGACTGAAGCCGGCGCAGCACCTGAGTGCCCGCCGGCTCCGGGAAAACGCGCGATTATCGCACCGTCATCCGATTCTGCAATACCCCTGTCACCAGACGGTGGGGGATTTAGATGCGGCGACGCTTCTGCGGACGGCAGCCGTTGTGCGGCACGGGCGTCACGTCAGAGATCGAGTTGATGCGGATGCCGAGGGCAGCCAGCGCACGCACCGACGACTCGCGACCCGGGCCGGGGCCCTTGATCTTGACGTCGAGGTTCTTGATGCCTTGCTCTTGAGCCGCACGGCCCGCCACTTCAGCCGCCACCTGGGCTGCGAAAGGCGTCGACTTGCGCGAGCCCTTGAAGCCCTGACCACCCGACGAAGCCCAGGACAGGGCGCCGCCTTGACGGTCGGTGATGGTGATGATGGTGTTGTTGAACGAGGCGTGGACGTGCGCAATGCCGTCGGCAACGTTCTTGCGGACCTTCTTGCGGACGCGCTGGGCAGCCGAATTATTGGGTGCTTTTGCCATATTGACCTTCTTTCAGTTCGGTGCAGCGATCACTTCTTGCCGGTCGCCGCCGACTTGCGCGGGCCCTTGCGGGTACGGGCATTCGTACGGGTACGCTGACCACGCATCGGCAGGCCACGGCGGTGACGGAAGCCGCGGTAGCAGCCGAGGTCCATCAGGCGCTTGATGTTGATGGACATTTCACGGCGCAGATCGCCCTCGATGGTCATCTGGTTGACGACGTCACGGATCTTTTCGAGATCGCCGTCGGTCAGATCCTTGACCTTCTTGTCGAACGGAATGCCGCAGGTGGTGCAGATCTTCTGGGCGGTCGTACGGCCAATGCCGTAGATCGAGGTCAGACCGATCTCAGTGTGCTTTTGCGGCGGAATGTTGATACCAGCAATACGTGCCATGGTTGTCCTCTAGTCCTGTCGTGCGCGCTTTGAGGGCTTAGCCCTGGCGCTGCTTGTGGCGCGGGTCGGTGCAGATCACACGCACCACGCCCTTGCGGCGGATGATCTTGCAATTGCGGCACATCTGCTTCACGGATGCCGAAACTTTCATGGTCTGCTCCTTGGCCTAACTTCTTTTGCGCTCACACGCGTCCGGGGGTTCAAACAGCTCACTTCGCCCGGAACACGATGCGAGCACGACTCAAATCGTAGGGTGTCAATTCCACAGTCACTTTGTCGCCGGGAAGAATGCGGATGTAGTGCATCCGCATCTTGCCGGAGATGTGTCCGAGGACGACATGCCCGTTTTCCAACTTCACACGAAACGTAGCGTTGGGCAAGTTCTCAAGGATCTCGCCCTGCATTTGAATGACGTCGTCTTTCGCCATGCCGTACGTTTTCGAGAGTGCGTTGAATCAATCTTGGTTAGTAGTCAGCTCCGCGCCCTCAATTGGGCTTGAAGCTGGCTTTTTTCAGCAGTGACTCGTACTGCTGACTCATGATGTAGCTCTGCACCTGGGCCCAGAAGTCCATCGTCACGACGACGATGATCAACAGCGAGGTGCCACCGAAGTAGAACGGAACGTTGTACTTCAGCGTCAGGAATTCGGGCAACAGACAGACCAGCGTGATGTAGATCGCACCAGCCAGCGTCAGTCGCGACAGGATCTTGTCGATGTGCTTGGCGGTCTGTTCACCGGGGCGAATGCCGGGAATGAACGCGCCGCTCTTCTTCAGGTTGTCTGCCGTCTCACGGCTGTTGAACACCAGCGCCGTGTAGAAGAAGCAGAAGAACACGATCGCCGACGAGTACAGCAGCACGTAGATCGGCTGGCCCGGCTTGATCATGTCGGCCAGGTCCTTCAACCAGCGCAAGCCGTCACCGGTCGCAAACCAGCTCACCACCGTCGTCGGCAGCAGGATGATGGACGACGCGAAGATCGGCGGGATCACGCCCGACATGTTCAGCTTCAGCGGCAGGTGCGACGACTGGCCGCCATAGACCTTGTTGCCGACCTGACGCTTGGCGTAGTTCACCAGGATCTTGCGCTGACCCCGTTCGACGAACACGACGGCGAAGGTCACCAGCACGACCAGCGAGATCACGATCAGCGCCGAGCCGTAACCCATTGCACCGGTACGCACCAGCTCGAACAGGCCACCAATCGCACCCGGCAGACCCGCGGCGATACCGCCGAAGATCAGGATCGAGATGCCGTTACCCAGACCGCGCTCGGTGATCTGCTCACCCAGCCACATCAGGAACATCGTGCCGGCCACCAGGCTGGACACCGCCGTCAGACGGAAACCGAAGCCCGGGTTCAACACCAGACCAGCCGAACCTTCCAGCGCCAGCGCGATCGACAGGCTCTGGAACAGAGCCAGTCCCAGCGTTGCGTAACGCGTGTACTGGGTGATCTTGCGACGACCGGCTTCGCCTTCCTTCTTCAGCTGCTCCAGCGTCGGCACGACGTAGGTCATCAGCTGCAGGACGATGGACGCCGAGATGTAAGGCGTGATGCCCAACGCGAACACGGTGAAGCGCGACAGCGCGCCGCCCGAGAACATGTTGAACAGGCTCAGGATGCCACCGGCCTGACCCTTGAAGAATTGGGCGAGCTGGTTCGGGTCGATACCGGGCACGGGGATATGTGCCCCGATGCGGTAGACGACCAGAGCCAGCAGCAGGAACACAAGCCGGCGACGCAGGTCGCCGAACTTGCCGCTCTTGGCCAGCTGATTCGCGTTGGTAGCCACGCTGAGTCAGTTCCTTGTGGACTGGTTTAAGCGACCGAGCCGCCTGCCGCCTCGACGGCCGCCTTGGCGCCCTTCGTGACGTTCACGCCCTTCAGCGTGACCTTGCGCTCGATGGCGCCGGACAGGATCAGCTTGACCGACTTGGCCAGCTGGGGCACCAGGCCGACGGCCTTCAGCGTCGACACGTCGATCTCTTCGCCGGCCAGACCTTGCAGGTCCGACAGCGTGATCTCGGCGTTGTACTTCAGCGTCAGCGACTTGAAGCCACGCTTGGGCAGGCGACGCTGCAGCGGCATCTGGCCGCCTTCGAAGCCGACCTTGTGATAGCCACCGGCGCGGGACTTCTGGCCCTTGTGGCCACGACCTGCGGTCTTGCCCAGGCCCGAGCCGATGCCGCGGCCGACACGGCGCTTGGCATGCTTGGAGCCCTCTGCGGGCTTGATCGTGTTGAGTTCCATCGTCTTGTCCTCTTGCGGCAGTGCTTAGAGCACCTGCACCAGATAGGCGATCTTGTTGATCATGCCGCGCACGGCGGGCGTGTCTTCCAGAGTGCTCTGGCTGTTCAGCCGGCGCAGACCCAGGCCGACCACGGTGGCGCGGTGCGAGGCGCGGCAGCCGATGGGGCTACGCACCAGCTTGACCGTCACGGTTTTCTTGTCAGACATGTTGTGCTCCGCTGTGGCGATCAGTTGAAGATTTCTTCAACCGTCTTGCCGCGCTTGGCTGCGACAGAGGCCGGCGTCGTCGAACGCTTGAGAGCGTCCAGCGTGGCGCGGACCATGTTGTACGGGTTCGTCGAACCGTGGCTCTTGGTCACGATGTCGGTCACGCCCATCACTTCGAAGACAGCGCGCATCGGGCCGCCGGCAATGACGCCGGTACCGGCAGGCGCGGGGGCCATGATGACGTGCGCTGCACCGTGCTCGCCCACCACGTTGTGATGGATGGTGCCGTTCTTCAGGCTGACCTTGACCATGTTGCGGCGAGCCGACTCCATGGCCTTCTGCACGGCGACCGGCACTTCCTTGGCCTTGCCCTTGCCCATGCCGATGCGGCCATCGCCGTCACCGACCACGGTCAGCGCTGCGAAGGACAGCGTGCGGCCGCCCTTCACCACCTTGGTCACGCGGTTCACCGCGATCATCTTTTCCTTCAGGCCGTCGTCATTGCCTTCGGTCTGCGCGCGGGGTTGAAACTTTGCCATTTCTTATTCCTTGATGCGTCAGAACTGCAGGCCGGCTTCGCGAGCGGCCTCGGCCAGTGCCTTGACACGACCGTGGTAGGCGAAGCCCGAGCGGTCGAAAGCGACCTTCTCGACGCCAGCCGCCTTGGCCTTCTCGGCGATCAGCTTGCCCACCAGCGTGGCGGCAGCGACGTTGCCACCCTTGCCCGGGGCACCGAGCTGCTCGATGACCGACTTCTCGGCGGTCGACGCAGCAGCCAGCACCTTGTCGCCGTCTTCCGAGACGACTTGGGCGTAGATGTGCAGGTTGGAGCGGAACACCGTCAGACGGGCCACGCGCTGGATCGCAATGCGAGCGCGGGTCTGGCGCGAACGACGCAGGCGTTGTTCTTTCTTGGTCATCATGGCGCTGCTCCTTACTTCTTCTTGGTCTCTTTGAGGGAGACCTTCTCATCCGAGTAACGGATGCCCTTGCCCTTGTAGGGCTCGGGCGGACGGAAGGCACGCACCTCGGCGGCGATCTGGCCGACGACCTGGCGGTCAGCGCCCTTGATGATGATTTCGGTCTGCGTCGGGCACTCGACCTTGATGCCGGCCGGCATGTCCTTCACCACGGGGTGAGAGAAGCCGATCTGCAGGTTGAGCTTCTGACCCTGGGCCTGGGCGCGGAAACCCACGCCGACCAGGTT
The DNA here is from genome assembly GCA_019509985.1 of Burkholderiales bacterium. Classification (GTDB taxonomy): domain Bacteria; phylum Pseudomonadota; class Gammaproteobacteria; order Burkholderiales; family Burkholderiaceae_C; genus Pelomonas. The sequence continues at coordinate 26,259 of JAEKLF010000096.1, forward strand.
CAGCTTCTTCTCGAAACCCTTGCTGACGCCGTTGACCATGTTGGCCACCAGCGCGCGCATCGTGCCGCTCATCGCGTCGGCTTCCGTCGACTCGTTGGCGGGCACGAAGCTCAGCTTGCCGGCTTCGTTCTTGACGGTCACGAGGCCGTTGGCCGGACGCACCAGCGTGCCGAGCGAGCCCTTGACGCTGATCGCTTCAGCGGACACGGTCACATCCACGCCTTGCGGGACGGTGACCGGCATTTTTCCTACGCGGGACATTGTTCGTCTCTCCTTCTCGCTTAGGCGACGTAGCAGAGCACTTCGCCGCCGATACCGGCAGCGCGCGCCTTGCGATCCGTCATCACGCCTTGCGGGGTCGTGACGATCGCCACGCCCAGGCCGTTCATGACCTGGGGAATGTCGTGGCGGCCCTTGTAGATGCGCAGGCCGGGGCGGCTCACGCGCTCGATACGTTCGATGACCGGACGGCCAGCGTAGTACTTCAGCGAAATTTCCAGCTCGGGACGAGCGGCTTCGCCGCGGACCGCGAATTCATCGATATAGCCTTCGTCCTTCAGGACCTTGGCGATAGCGACCTTCAGCTTCGACGACGGCATGACGACACTGGGCTTCTCAACGATCTGGGCGTTGCGAATCCGGGTCAGCATATCGGCGATGGGATCACTCATGCTCATTTGCGATTTCTCCTATCGGCCGATTACCAGCTGGCCTTGACGACACCGGGGATGTCGCCCTTGAAGGCCAGTTCACGAATCTTGTTACGGGCCAGGCCGAACTTGCGGAAGGTGCCGCGCGGACGACCGGTCAACTCGCAGCGGTTGCGCAGGCGAGTCGGGTAAGCGTTACGGGGCAGCTTCTGCAGCTCCAGGCGCGCGGCGTAGCGCTCTTCATCCGACTTCTTGCTGTCGTCGATGATGGCCTTCAGCTCTGCGTACTTCTTCGCGAACTTGGCGACGAGTGCTTCGCGCTTCAGTTCACGTTGCTTGATGGAAGTTTTAGCCACAGATCACCTCAGTTCTTGAACGGGAACTTGAACGCAGCCAGGAGGGCCTTGGCTTCGTCGTCCGTCTTGGCAGTCGTCGTGATGCTGATGTTCAGACCACGCAGAGCATCCACCTTGTCGTATTCGATTTCGGGGAAGATGATCTGTTCTTTGACGCCGATGTTGTAGTTGCCTCGGCCGTCGAACGAGCGACCGGAGATACCCCGGAAGTCACGCACGCGGGGCAGAGCGATCGTCACGAAGCGGTCCAGGAATTCATACATCTGGACGCCGCGCAGGGTCACCATCGCGCCGATGGGCACGCTGTCGCGGATCTTGAAGCCGGCAATCGCCTTCTTCGACTTCGTGACCACCGGCTTCTGGCCGGCGATCTTGGTCAGGTCGCCCACGGCGTGGTCCATGACCTTCTTGTCCGCGACGGCCTCGCTCACGCCCATGTTGAGCGTGATCTTGGTGATGCGGGGCACCTCCATGACCGACTTGTAGCCGAACTTCTCGACCAGGCCGGGCACGATTTTTTCGCGGTAATGCGTTTGGAGACGAGCCATGTCGGACCTCTTAAGCCTTGATCTCTTCGCCGGTCGACTTGTAGACGCGAACCCGCTTGCCGTCCGCTGCGAGCTTGATGCCCACGCGATCGGCCTTGCCGGCTGCGGCGTTGAAGATCGCCACGTTGGATTGATGGATAGGCATGGTCTTGTCGACGACGCCACCGGTGGTGCCCTTCATGGGGTTGGGCTTGACGTGCTTCTTGACGACATTGATGCCGTCGACCACAACGTGGTCAGCATCGATGCGCGCGGACACGGTGCCGCGCTTACCCTTGTCGCGGCCGGTCAGCACAATGACCTGGTCGCCGGTACGAATCTTGTTCATGGCTTACCTCAGACAGTGGGGGCTCAAAGCACCTCGGGCGCCAGCGACACGATCTTCATGAAGCGCTCGGTGCGCAGTTCGCGCGTGACCGGGCCGAAGATGCGGGTGCCGATGGGCTCCAGCTTGGCATTGAGCAGCACGGCGGCATTGCCGTCGAACTTGACGAGCGAGCCGTCCTGGCGACGCACACCCTTGGCGGTACGAACCACCACGGCGCTGTAGACCTCGCCCTTCTTCACGCGACCACGCGGGGCAGCTTCTTTGATGCTGACCTTGATGATGTCGCCGATGTGCGCATAGCGACGCTTGGAGCCGCCCAGCACCTTGATGCACTGAACGGACTTGGCGCCAGTGTTGTCCGCGACATCAAGCCGCGATTGCATTTGGATCATGTCTGTCCCCAACTTGCCCCGAGTTGCAGCGCTCTTGCGAACATTGCGCGTCGGTCAGTCTTGGGCCCGTAAGTCAAACAGCTTGGGGCTTGGCGCCACTTGCTGCCCAACGGTTGAGGGCGGATCCGAAGCCAGCATGGGCACCTGCGTAGCGGGTAGCACTGGCGTTCGGCGAAGCTGCGCATTATGCATTGCCAACCGTTCGGCCGTCAATGCCTTCTTGCGAAAAAGTTTCAGTGAGGCCGCGCTGCGGCTCCACTCTGGCTGGCAAACTAGGCCGCCTTGGCTTGAGACAGCATCGTTGCCGCGTCGCTGACCTCGAACTTGCCGGGGCCTTCGACGTTCAGCGTCTTGACGACGCCGTCCTTGACGAGCATCGAGTAGCGCTGCGAGCGCAGGCCCATGCCCTTGGCGGTCAGATCCAGCGTCAGGCCGGTGGCCTGCGCGAACTGGGCGCTGCCGTCGGCCATCATGCGCACCTTGCCCGCCGTCTTCTGGTCACGGCCCCAGGCGCCCATGACGAAGGCGTCGTTGACCGACACGCACCAGATCTCGTCGACGCCCGCGGCCTTCAGCGCGTCGGCAGACTCGACATAGCCAGGCACATGCTTGGCCGAGCAGGTCGGCGTGAAAGCGCCGGGGAGGCCGAAGATGGCGATGGTCTTGCCGGCCGTCGCCTTCTCGATGTCGAAGCTGTTGGGGCCGAGGCTGCAGCCTTCGCCCTCGACTTCGATGAATTCCTGCAGGCTGCCCGCGGGCAGCTTGTCGCCAACCTTGATCATGGTGTCGTCCTTCGTGGAGTGAGTGCAAAAAGAAAACCGGCGCGCCAGTTTCCCAGCGCGCCGGCTTGTTCGGCGGTCATGCGGCGCCGAAGACCTTAGACGATCTCGGCCTTCTCGACCAGGCGGGTCACGACCCAGCTCTTGGTCTTGGAGATCGGGCGGCCTTCGCTGATCTCGACGACGTCGCCCATCTTGTATTCGCCCTTTTCGTCGTGGGCGTGGTACTTGCGGGAACGGGCCACGATCTTGCCGTAGAGCTCGTGCTTGGCGCGACGCTCGACCAGGACCGTGACGGTCTTGGCGCGCTTGTCGCTGACCACGCGACCGACGAGGGTGCGCGTGTTCTTGGCTTGAGCAGTTTGGGTTTGGGCCTCAGTCATTTCGTGGCCTCCTTCTTCTTCTGCGCCAGGACGGTCTTGGCACGAGCGATGTCGCGGCGGGTCTTGCCCAGCTCACTGTGGTTGGTCAGCTGCTGGGTGGCCTTACGCATACGCAGGCCGAAATGGGCCTTCAGCAGGTCGGTCACTTCCTTTTCGAGGGCAGCGACGTCCTTGGCGCGGAGTTCAGTTGCTTTCATGGTGTCTTTCCTCAGGTGCCGACCTGGCGGGCCACGAAGGTGCAACGCAGCGGCAGCTTGGCAGCGGCCAGCGTGAACGCCTCACGAGCCAGCGTCTCGGGCACGCCATTGACCTCGTAGATCACCTTGCCGGGCTGAATCTCAGCCACGTAGTACTCGGGGTTGCCCTTGCCGTTACCCATCCGAACTTCGGCGGGCTTTTGCGAGATGGGCTTGTCCGGGAACACGCGGATGAAGATCCGGCCGCCGCGCTTGATGTGGCGCGAGATCGCGCGGCGAGCCGCTTCGATCTGGCGCGCCGTCAGGCGGCCGCGCTCGGTGGCCTTGAGGCCGAAATCACCGAAAGACACCGCAGCACCTCGGGTCGCAACACCAGTGTTGCGGCCCTTCTGCTCCTTGCGGTATTTACGACGAGCGGGTTGCAGCATGTTTATTCTCCTTTTGCCTCACCACCGGCTGCGGGGACCTTGCGGACCACGCGCTTGGCGGCGGGCTTGGCTGCGTCACCCGTGGGGGCGGCGGCAGCGGGCTGATCTGCTCCGTCACGCGGGCCACGATCGCCACCCGGACGGCCTTACGGCGCGGGCGACGATCGTCTTCGGCGCCTGCGGGGGTGTTGATGACCGGAGCCTCGCCATTGGCAAGACGGTCACCGCGATAGACCCACACTTTGACGCCGATGACGCCGTAGGTGGTCTTGGCTTCGGAGAAGCCATAGTCGATGTCGGCCTTCAGGGTGTGCAGGGGCACACGACCTTCGCGATACCACTCGGTGCGAGCGATTTCGATGCCGTTCAGGCGACCGGCGCTCATGATCTTGATGCCTTGGGCACCCAGACGCATCGCGTTCTGCATCGCGCGCTTCATCGCGCGGCGGAACATGATGCGCTTTTCGAGCTGCTGGGTGATCGAGTCGGCGATCAGCTGAGCATCGACTTCAGGCTTGCGCACTTCTTCGATGTTGACGGCGACGGGCACGCCCAGACGCTTGGTCAGCTCAGCCTTCAGCGCTTCGATGTCCTCGCCCTTCTTGCCGATCACGACGCCCGGACGGGCCGAGTAGATCGTGATGCGGGCGTTCTTGGCGGGACGCTCGATCAGGATGCGCGAAACGGCGGCATTCTTGAGCTTGGTCTTCAGGTATTCACGAACCTGCAGATCTTCGGCCAGCATCGTGGCGAAGTTCTGGTTGTTCGCATACCAGCGCGAAGCCCAGTTACGGGTGACAGGAAGGCGGAAGCCAACCGGATGGATTTTCTGTCCCATAGTCTTCTTGCGCCTTAGTTGCCGACAGCCACGAAGATGTGGCAAGTGGGCTTGCTGATGCGGTTGCCGCG
>JAEKLF010000217.1 GCA_019509985.1 Burkholderiales bacterium
GCCGCTGCTGCAGGGCGACGCCGGCCTGTCGCGCAAGGGCGCCGACCCGGAGCAGTTCAGCCACTACTACTCGCGCCCCCAGCTCGCCACGCGGGCCGCGCTGACGCTGGACGGCAAGCGTCTCAACCTGGCCGGCCGAGGCTGGCTGGACCACGAGTGGAGCGACAGCGTGCTGGGCGAGTCGGTGGGCTGGGACTGGCTGGGCATCAACCTGCACGACGGCCGCGCACTGACGCTGTTCCAGCTGCGCCGCAAGGATGGCAGTCGTGACTGGGCCGGCGGCAGCCTGCGCACACCCGGCACGGCGGACCGCAGCTTCACGGCCGACGAGGTCGAGATGGCTCCGACACGGCACTGGACCAGCCCCGCCACCGGCGCGCGCTGGCCGGTCGAATGGCGGCTGAAGAGCCCCGCCGGCGAGATGCTGCTGTCGGCCGCCTTCGATGCGCAGGAGATCGACGCGCGGCACAGCAGCGGCCTCGTCTACTGGGAGGGCGCGGCGCGGCTGTTCGACGGCCAAAGGCGACCACTCGGCGGCGGCTACCTGGAACTGACCGGCTACGCGGGGCGGCCGCCCTTGCTGTGACCCACAATCCGCGCGCCATGGCTTCACATCCTGCACGCCGACCCAAGGCTCGCCCGCACCCGTGAGGTGCTGACACTGACCCTCGCCACACTGCCCCGATGAGTTCAACCACCGACCGCCCCGCGGCCAAGCAGGCCCGCTCCCTCAGCGGCCTCGGGCCTTTCCTGCGCCCCTACCGCGGCCGCATCGCGCTGGCCCTGGTGCTGCTGGTGCTGGCCGCGCTGGCCACGCTGGCCTTCCCGATCGCGCTGCGCGGCCTCATCGATGCCGGCTTCGGCGCCAGCAACCCGGGCGAGCGGCTGATGGCGCTGCGCGAGCACTTCCTCGCCATGTTCGCCGTCGGCGCGGCACTGGGCCTGTTCTCGGCCTCGCGCTTCTACATGGTCACCTGGCTGGGCGAGCGCGTGACGGCCGACCTGCGCAACGCCGTCTACACCCACGTGCTGCGCCAAAGCCCCGAGTTCTTCGAGACGACGCAGACCGGCGAGGTGCTGAGCCGCATCACGACCGACACCACCGTCGTGCAGACCGTGGTCGGCTCCAGCCTGTCCATGGGACTGCGCAACATGGTCATGGGCATCGGGGCTCTGATCATGCTGGTCGTCACCAACCCCTATGTGATGGGCCAGGTGCTGGGCATCCTGGTGCTGGTCGTCGCACCGGCGCTGTACTTCGGCCGGCGTGTGCGGAAACTGTCACGCGCCAGCCAGGACCGTGTGGCCGACACCTCGGCCATCGCGGCCGAGGTGCTGAACGCCGTGACCGTCGTGCAGAGCTACACGCAGGAAGGCGCCGAGGCACGGCGCTTCGCCGCCGCGAGCGAGGCCGCCTTCGACACGGCACGCAAGCGCACGCGCATCCGCAGCTTCATGGTCGCCTTCATCATCACGGCCGTGTTCGGCGCGATGCTGTGGGGCCTGTACCAGGGCACGCAAGCCGTCATCGCCGGCAAGATCACCGCGGGCCATCTGGGCCAGACGGTCGTCTACGTGACGCTGCTGGTCAGCAGCGTGGCCGTGCTGGCCGAGGTCTGGGGCGACGTGCTGCGCGCGGCCGGCGCGACGGAGCGCCTCATCGAGCTGATGGAGGCGCGCTCGCCGGTGGCCGACGCTGCCGCGCCGAAAGCCCTGACGGCGACGACCGGCGGCAGTCGCGTCGAGTTCGATGCCATCCAGTTCCACTACCCCTCGCGGCCCGCGACTTCGGCGCTGGACCGGCTCAGCCTGCGCGTGGAGCCCGGCGAGACCGTCGCGCTGGTCGGCCCCAGCGGCGCGGGCAAGAGCACGGTCTTCCAGCTGCTGCTGCGCTTCTACGACCCGCAGTCGGGTTCGATCCGGCTCAATGGCGTCGAAACCAACCAGTTGCTGCTGAAGGACCTGCGCGCCGCCATCGGCCTGGTGCCGCAGGACAGCGTCATCTTCTCGACCAGCGCGCTGGAGAACATCCGCTACGGCCGGCCGGAGGCGAGCGACGAGGAGGTCGTGGCCGCGGCCAAGGCCGCCTTCGCCGACGACTTCATCCGCGCGCTGCCCGACGGCTACCAGAGCTTTCTGGGCGAGCGCGGTGTGCGCCTGTCCGGCGGCCAGCGCCAGCGCATCAGCATCGCTCGCGCCATGCTGAAGAATCCGCCGCTGCTGCTGCTCGACGAAGCGACCAGCGCGCTGGACGCGGAAAGCGAACGCGTCGTGCAGGCCGCGCTGGAGGCGGCCATGCAGCACCGCACGACGCTGGTCATCGCGCACCGGCTGGCCACCATCCAGAAGGCCGACCGCATCGTCGTGCTGGACGCCGGCCGCATCGTCGACATCGGCCGGCATGACGAACTGGTGGCGCGCGGCGGGCTCTACGCGAAGCTGGCGTCCATGCAGTTCGGTCTGGAAGCCGCCGGCACGCCCGCGGCCTGAACGGCACGCGGCGGCCGGCGCGGCCGGACCGCCTACTTCTTGGGTGCCGCGGAAGCCGCCGGCGCCGGTGCCGGCATCGGTGCCGCTGCAGAGGCTGCGTCGGCAGGCTTGGCGTCCTTGAGCCAGGTTCCCTTGTCGGCGAGGCAGGCCTTCTTGGTCTTGCTCATGTCCATGCTGCCGTCGGCCAGCTTGCAGTGATGGTTCTGGCGTGTGCCCTTGGCCGGGGCGGCGTCCTTGGTGCCGGCGAACGCGAGGGTGCCGCTGGCCAGAACGGCAGAAACCAGCGCGATGCGCAACAGATTCTTGGAAGTCATCTTGGGGTCCTTCGGTGAGTTGCCGGGCGAAAAGCACGGGAGGATGCCCGTCGGATGGAACGCCCGACTGCCATCAAGTATGGCACCCGAAACGACGGCCCCCGATGCCCCCTGCGCGGACGACGGACAATGCGCGACATGAGCATCGCACCCAGCCAATACGAGGAATTCATGCGCCATGTGTTCGAGCACGGCGTGCAGAAAAGCGACCGCACCGGCACCGGCACGCGCAGCGTGTTCGGCCACCAGATGCGCTTCGACCTGGCCCAGGGATTCCCGCTGGTTACGACCAAGAAGGTGCACCTGAAATCCATCGTGCTGGAGCTGCTGTGGTTCCTGCGCGGCGACAGCAACGTCAAGTGGCTGCAGGAGCGCGGCGTGACGATCTGGAACGAATGGGCGCGTGCGGACGGCGACCTCGGACCCGTCTACGGCGTGCAATGGCGCTCCTGGCCGACGCCGGACGGCGGGCACATCGACCAGATCGCCGATGTGGTCAAGACGCTGAAGTCCAACCCCGATTCGCGCCGCATCATCGTCAGCGCCTGGAATGTGGCCGACCTGCCCAAGATGGCGCTGATGCCCTGCCATGCCTTCTTTCAGTTCTACGTGGCCGACGGCAAGCTGAGCTGCCAGCTCTATCAGCGCAGCGCGGACATCTTTCTGGGCGTGCCCTTCAACATCGCCTCGTACGCACTGCTGACGATGATGCTGGCCCAGCAATGCGACCTCGCTTTGGGCGACTTCATCTGGACCGGTGGCGACTGCCACATCTACGACAACCACGTGGAGCAGGTGCAGACCCAGCTCGCCCGCGAGCCGCGGCCCTACCCGACCATGACGATCAAGCGCCGGCCGGCATCGATCTTCGACTACGAGTACGAGGACTTCGAGCTGAGCGGCTACGACCCGCATCCGGCGATCAAGGCGCCGGTGGCGGTATGAGCCGCATCACCCTGGTAGCCGCCGTCGCCAAGGACGGCGCCATCGGCCGCGACAACGCGTTGCTGTGGCGCATCCCCGAAGACATGGCGCGCTTCAAGGCGCTGACGTTGGGAAAACCGGTCATCATGGGCCGCAAGACCTGGGACTCGATACCGGCGAAGTTCCGCCCGCTGCCTGGACGGCGCAACCTCGTCGTCAGCCGCTCGACCAGCGAGCTGCCCGGCGCCGAGGTCTTTGCCAGCCTGGACTCAGCTCTGGCCGCCTGCACGGAGCCCGAGGTCTGCGTCATCGGTGGCGCACAGATCTACGCGCTGGCGCTGCCGCTCGCTCACAAGCTGGCCCTGACCGAGGTAGACGCCGCCTTCCCCGACGCCGATCGCCACTTCCCGGCTTGGCCGCGCGCCCAATTCATCGAAGCCAGCCGCGTGCCGCACACCAGCGCCACCGGCCTGCGCTTCGATTTCGTCGATCACATTCGCAAAGAGAGTTGAACCATGTCCTCCGACGGCTTTCACGTCCACGGCCCGCACGACCACGAGCTGGAGCATGCCGCCCAGCACGAGCCCAAGGGTTTCGCCGGCCAGCTCGCCGTCATCACCGCCATCCTCGCCACGCTAGGCGCCGGCTTTTCCTACATGGGCGGTGCCACGCAGGCCAATGCGGCCCTGCTGAAGAACGACGCAGCCATCAAGAAGACCGAGGCCAGCAATCAATGGAACTACTACCAGGCCAAGAGCAGCAAGCAGAACCTCGCCGAGCTGGCCTTTGACCTGAGCAGCAACGAAGAGCAGAAGGCCAAGTACAAGGACAAGATCGCCCGCTACGAGAAGGAAAAGGCCGACATCAAGGGCGCCGCCGAGAAGCTGGAGGAAGACTCCAAGCACTTCGACGAACAGAGCGGCGAGCAGATGCACCTGCACCATCGCTGGGCCCAGGCGACAACGGCGCTGCAGATCTCGATCGCGCTGGCTGCGATCACGCTGCTGACCAAGAAGCGCTGGATGGAGGCGGCCACGCTGGCCGCGGGCGTCATCGGCATCGCGCTGGGCGGCGCAGCGTGGCTGCATTTCTGAACGCAAGCCCAAAACAAAACCCCCTCGCCGCGAGGCTGAGGGGGTTGATCGTTCTGGTGGGCGGTGCAGGGTTCGAACCTGCGACCCCTGCCGTGTGAAGGCAGTGCTCTACCGCTGAGCTAACCGCCCGGAATGGGACTTTGGACGTTCGGGACCAGGGCATGAACCTGGTGGGCGGTGCAGGGTTCGAACCTGCGACCCCTGCCGTGTGAAGGCAGTGCTCTACCGCTGAGCTAACCGCCCGAACGCTTCCGGGAACCCAAGATTATGCCACGGCTTGCGGCACAGGTTCGAGCTTGCGCCACTGGCAGGCGCCCCCGGCCGCCTTGTCCAGGTCGGTCAGCAGCTTGGCGTGGGCCTCGATCTCGGCCGCGCTGGCGCGCAGCACGGGCAGCTCGTAACGGCTCAGGTCCACGGCCTCAATGGCGGCGTGGGCATCGCCACCGCTGGCGTCGCCGTGCTCGTCCATCAGCAGCGCGTCCTGGCCGCGCGTCAGGCGGATGTAGACGTCGGCCAGCAGCTCGGCATCCAGCAGTGCGCCGTGCAGCACGCGCTTGGTGTTGTCCACCTCCAGGCGGCGGCACAGCGCGTCCAGCGAGTTGGCCTTGCCGGGGAAGAGGTCGCGCGCCATCAGCAGCGTGTCGCGCACGCCGCCGACATGGTCGGTCAACACGCCGCGCCGCAGGCGCTTGAGCTCGGCGTTGATGAAGCCGATGTCGAAGGGCGCGTTGTGGATGACCAGCTCGGCACCGGCGACGAAGGCCAGCAGCTGATCGGCGATCTCGGCGAACTTGGGCTTGTCCGACAGGAAGGCCTCGGTCAGCCCGTGCACGCGCAGCGCATCCTCGTGGCTGGCGCGCTCCGGGTTGATGTAGAGGTGCAGGTGGTTGCCGGTCAACTGGCGGTTGACCATCTCCACGCAGCCCACTTCGATGATGCGATCACCCTTGTCGGCGTCCAGGCCGGTGGTTTCGGTGTCGAAGAAGATCTGTCTCATCGCGTCAGCCCGCGGGTCTCTCGTTGCGCCTTGTGGCCCAGACGAACATCACGATGCCGGCCAGCACCATCGGCAGACTCAGCCACTGACCCATGCTGAGCCCAGTGCGGGCGGCGAACGCCATCAGGAAGGAATCCGGCTCACGGAAGTACTCGGTGAAGAAGCGCTGTGCGCCGTAGCCAATCAGGAAGAGCCCGGAGATCTGCCCCGTCGCGCGCGGCTTGCGGGCGTAAAGCCACATCAGAAGGAAGAGGAAGACGCCTTCGCCGAGGAACTGGTAGATGGGCGATGGGTGGCGCGGGATGCCGTCGCCGGCCTGCGGAAAGATCATGGCCCAGGGCAGATCGGCCGGCGCCTGCCGGCCCCACAGCTCGCCGTTGATGAAGTTGCCCAGGCGCCCGCAGGCCAGGCCCGTCGGCACGCAGGGCGCGATCAGGTCGGCGACCTCGAAGAAGCCGCGCCTGCGCACCCAGGCGAACACGCCCATGGCCGCGATGACGCCCAGCAGCCCACCATGGAAGGACATGCCGCCCTTCCAGACGGCAAAGACCTCGGCGAGGTGGTCGACGTAGTAGCCGGGCTTGTAGAAGAGCACATAGCCCAGCCGCCCGCCAAGCACGACGCCCAGCACGCCGAAGAACAGCATGTCGTCCACGTCACGCTTGGTCCAGCCGACGGCGGCATGCTGAGGCATGACGGCGCGGCGGTTGGCCAGCCAGATGAAGAGGCCGAAGGCGGCGAGGTAGGTCAGGCCATACCAATGCACGGCCAGCGGGCCGATGTGGATGGCGACAGGGTCGAATTGGGGGTGAACCAGCATGCCTCGCAGAGGGGAAGAGAGCGCGGCGCGCATCATAGCCAGCGCCTCCCGGCCGCCTCCGGGGCGGTGCTCAGCTCAGCGAGGCCAACGTCTTCTTCGCGTCCTCGACATTGCGCGGGTTGGCGCGCTTGTTCTGCACGAAGCGCTCCAGCGCCATCTTGGCGCCGGCCTTGTCGCCCTTGGCCAGCAAGGCCTGGCCCAGGCGCTGGTCGATGGGCAGGCGCTCGGCGCCTTCCAGCGTGCGCGCGCGTTCCAGCGACTTGATGGCTTCCTCGGGCTGCCCCTGCTCGGTCAGCACACGGCCCAGGCCGTAGGGTCCGGCAGCGTGGGCGGGGTAGTCGCGTTGCAAGGCCTCGAAGATGGCACGCGCCTTGGCCAGGTTCTTCTGCTCCATGAACTCGAAGCCCAGGCGCATCCAGTCGCCACGCAGCTCGCGCGCCACCGTGTGGTCGTCGCCGGCCTTGACGCTGCCCAGCTCGCGCTCGGCGCTGGTCCAGTCCTTGTCATTCATGGCCACCAGCGCGCGCAGCAGCTTGGCCTGCTCGGGCTGGCGCGGCTGCACCTCGGCCGCCAGTTCCCTGGCCTTGGCGGCGCTGCCGCCGGCAAAGCCCGGCGCCATCAGATAGAACTGCGTCAGGCCGCTGCGTGCCTCGAACAGTGCCGGGTCCAGCTCGACCGCCTTGACGAACTGGTCCTTGGTCTTGCTGGCAAGGCCCGGCATCTTGAAGACACTCGCCGTCATCGCCTGCTGGCCGTAGACACGGCCCAGCGCGTAACTGCAGATGGCTTGCGGTCGCTTGTCGGTGCAGGTCTGCAGGGCCGGCAGCGCGGCTTCGAGACGGCTGCCGTCGTTGTCGTCCACGGCGGCCAAGGCCAGTGCCACGGCGGCTTGGTCGTCGTCGGGCTGGGCCTTGGCACGGGCCTGCGCGGCGCGGGCCAGGTCGGTGGATTTGCCGGCATCCAGCCAGGCCTGCCACTGCGGGTCCTTGAATACATCCGCGGTCGCCGTGCCGGCCAGCAAGGCCAAGGCGAATGGAAGCAGGCGAAAGGTCATGAAAGCGTCTCCCTGAGTGATGTGGGCGCTCAACGCCGCGGCGGCGGTGGTTAGCCGAACGGGTTTTCCCGCTGTGACTTCAGGCATGGTCGCGCACGTGTTCAACGAAACGGGCCACCACCGGCGGCGCGTCGACGCGCCAGATCAGGCTGGTCTCCACCTGCGGCGCGCCGGGCATGGCGCGGTAGGCCACGCCGGCGCGCTGCAGCCCTTGCAGGCTGGCCGGCACCCAGGCCACGCCGATGGCGGCGGACACGAGGTTGATGATGGTCTGCATCTGGATGGCTTCTTGCGCGACGCCCGCGCTGTTGTGGTGGGCCAGGATGGCGTCGTACAGCGACGGCGCCACCTCGCGCGGGAAGATGACCAGCGGCGCCGCGCGGCACTGTGCGTCGCTCGGTGCCGGGTCGCTGCTCGGCAGCGCCAGCACCAGCGGCTCGACGCCGATGGACAGGCGTTCGAAGCCCGCCGGCGCATTGCCGGGCGTGTGGATGACGAAACCCGCGTCGATGCTGCCGGTGGCGAACTCGCGCAACTGCACGTCCAGCGTCGCTTCCAGCAGTGCCAGCGCGACCTGCGGGCAGTCCTCGCGGAAGGTTCTCAGCCAGGTCGGCAAACCGCCAAAGCCGACGGTGGACACGAAGGCCAGCCGCAGCCGGCCGGCAAGTCCTGCGGCCACCGCCTTGACCTCGGCCGGCAGCGCGGCCGCCTCGGCCAGCAGCTTTTGCGCGGAGACCTGCAGCGCGGCGCCAGCCGGTGTCAGCTTCACGCTGCGGCTGCTGCGCTCAAAGAGCTGCACGCCGAGCTGGCCTTCCAGCTTGCGCACGGCCTGCGTCAGCGGTGGCTGGCTCATGTGCAGGCGCTCGGCGGCGCGGCCGAAGTGCAGCAGCTCGGCCACGGCGAGGAATTGCTGGAGGGGGCGCAGCTCGATCATTGATTCGTCCTGCATATTGATGCGCAGTGAACAATATATTTGATCCGCAAACCCGCCCGCGCCACACTGCCGGCTCGACCAGGAGACCGCCATGAGCTTCAACCGCCGCAGCAAGAACATCACCGAGGGCGTCGCCCGCGCGCCCAACCGGCCGACGCGGCCGTCATCGGCCTCAAGGCCGCCGGCGCCAACGCCCAGCTGTTCGGCACGCCGACCATCTCCGACGGCATGGCCATGGGCACCGAGGGCATGAAGTACAGCCTGGTGTCGCGCGAGGTCATCTCCGACTGCGTGGAGACCTGCGTGGGCGGCCAGTGGCTGGACGGCGTCATGGTCATCGGCGGCTGCGACAAGAACATGCCCGGCGGCATGATGGGCATGCTGCGCGCCAACGTGCCGGCCATCTACATCTACGGCGGCACCATCAAGCCCG
>JAEKLF010000097.1 GCA_019509985.1 Burkholderiales bacterium
CCGGCGGCAAGAAGGCCGACGAGATCGTCGCCCGCATGCTAAAGAAGCAACCGGCCGATCGCCTCAAGCTGCTGCGCGAATCGACCAACCCGCAAGCCCAGTTCCTGTGGGCCATCCTGCGCGACAGCTTCCACTACGCCGCCGTGCACCTGGACACCGTGGCCGACACCGCGCGCGAAATCGACTTCGCGATGCGCTGGGGCTTCGGCACGACGCAAGGCCCGTTCGAGCTGTGGCAGGCCGCTGGCTGGAAGCAGGTCGCTGAGTGGATCTCCGCCGACATCGCCGAAGGCAAGACGCTGTCCAGCGCGCCGCTGCCGGCGTGGGTCACTGAAGGCCCCGTGGCCGAGGCGGGCGGCGTGCACACGCCGGAAGGTTCATGGAGCGCCGCCGAGGGCAAGTTCAAGCCGCGCAGCGAGCTGCCGGTCTACGCCCGCCAGGCCTTCCGTGAATCACTGCTGGGCACCGGCGCCGCTGACCCGCTGAAGTCGGGCACCGAGCTGTTCAAGAACGAGGAAGTGCGCGTCTGGACGCTGGACGGCAAGGTCGTCATCGCCTCCATCACCGCCAAGCTGCACTTGATCAGCCCGGCTGTCACCGAAGGTCTTTTGCGCGCCGTCGAGATCGCCGAAGCCGACTACCAGGGTCTGGTGATCTGGTCGCCGGACGACGTGTTCTCCGCCGGCGCCAACCTCGAAAGCCTGATGCCCGTCTTCATGAAGATGGGCAGCAAGGGCATCGCGCCGGAAGAGAAGAAGCTGCAGGACATGATGCTGCGCCTGCGCTATGCCAACGTGCCGGTCGTCGCCGCGATGCGCGGACTGGCGCTGGGCGGTGGTGCCGAGCTGGCGGTCTACTGCTCGCGCCGTGTCGCTCACGTGGAAAGTTATGTGGGCCTGGTCGAAGTCGGCGTGGGCCTGGTGCCCGGCGGTGGCGGCCTGACCTACATCGCCCGCCGCGCCGCCGAGATGGCCGCCGCTGGCAATGCCGGTGCCGACATCCTGACCTTCCTGAAGGACGGCTTCCTGACCGCGGCCACGGCCAAGGTCGCGACCTCCGCCCATGAGGCCAGGAAGAACGGTTTCCTGCTGGACAGCGACATCATCGTGCCGCACAAGGACGAGTTGCTGCATGTCGCCTCGGCCACCGCGCTGGGCATGGCCGAGGCCGGCTACCGCCCGCCGCACAAGGCCATGTTCCCGGTCGCCGGCCGCAGCGGCATTGCGACCATCAAGGGCCAGGTCGCCAACATGCGCGACGGCGGCTTCGTCAGCGCGCACGACTTCCACCTGGCCGCGGCGATCGCCGACGTGGTCTGCGGTGGCGAGGTCGAGGCCGGTTCCCTCGTCACCGAGGAGTACCTGATGGCGCTGGAGCGCAAGCACTTCTGCTCGCTGCTGGACAACCCCAAGACCCAGGAACGGATCATGGGGATGCTGCAGACCGGCAAGCCCGTCCGCAACTGAGATCACGAAAGTGAACCGGCTTCAACGCACGCTCGCCAAGCTGGACGGTTTGCCGTCCCCGCTGCGTGGGCCTGCGCGCAACTTCGCGCTGCGGCGTGCCGTGCCCTTCACCGGCACGGCGTCGCTGGATTTCGTGGCGCTCACCCCCGAGCGCAGCGAGATCCGCGTCGCCAACAAGCGCCCGGTGCAGAACCACATCAAGGGCGTGCATGCGGCCGCCATGTCGCTGCTCGCTGAAACCGCGACCGGCATGGTGGTGGGCATGAATGTGCGCGACGACTGCCTGCCGCTGTGCAAGTCGCTGCAGGTGAACTTCCGCAAGCGCGCCACCGGCGGCCTGACCGCCAAGGCGCACCTGACGGACGCCCAGCGCGCCAGCATGGCCAGCGACACCAAGGGTGAAGTGCGTGTCGCCGTGACCGTGACCGACGAAGCCGGCATCGAGCCGATCGAGTGTGAATTTGTCTGGGCCTGGGTGCCCAAAGAAAAGCCCCAATCCCAAGACCTTGCGGGACAGACCGAAGCGCGTACCCGCGCGTAGCTCTGTCCCCAACTGACCAAGGAAAGACCATGAGCAAGCAAGTCCAAGACGCCTACATCGTCTCCGCCACCCGTCTGCCCATTGGCAAGAGCGGCCGTGGCTTCTACAAGAACACCCGCCCCGACGAGATGCTCGTCAAGGTCATGCAGGCCGTGCTGGCGCAAGCCCCGGGCCTGGACCCGGCGGCCATTGAGGACGCCATCGTCGGCTGCTCTTTCCCCGAAGCCGAGCAGGGCATGAACATCGCCCGCGTCGCCTCGGTGCTGGCCGGCCTGGGCCCGACCATTGGCGGCGTGACCATCAACCGCTACTGCGCCTCCGGCATCACCGCCGTGCAGATGGCCGCGGACCGCATCCGTGTGGGCGAAGCCGACGTGATGTTCGCTGGCGGCGTCGAGTCGATGTCGATGATCCCGATGGGCGGCAACAAGCCCAGCCTCTCACCGCTGATCTTCGAGCGGGATGAGAACATCGGCATCGCGTACGGCATGGGCCTGACGGCCGAGAAGGTCGCCGCGCAGTGGAAGATCAGCCGCGAGGCGCAGGACGAGTTCTCGGTGGAATCGCACCGCCGCGCCGTGGCCGCCATGGCCGCCGGCCACTTCGACGCCGAGATGACGCCCTTCGACGTCGTTGAGCGCACGCCCAACCTGGCGGATCCGACTTCGGGCACCGTCAACACCAAGACCCGCACCGTCAAGCTCGACGAAGGCGCGCGGCCGGACACGTCGCTGGAAGGCCTGGCCAAGCTCAAGCCCGTGTTCGCCGCCAAGGGCAGCGTCACCGCCGGCAACAGCTCGCAGACCTCCGACGGTTCGGGCGGCCTGCTGATCGTCAGCGAAGCAGCACTCAAGCGCTTCAACCTGACGCCGCTGGCCCGCTTCGTGTCCTTCGCCGTGCGCGGCGTGCCGCCCGAGATCATGGGCATCGGCCCGATCGAAGCCATTCCCGTCGCACTGAAGGCTGCCGGCATCACCGCCGCCGACCTGGACTGGATCGAGCTGAACGAAGCCTTCGCGGCGCAGTCGCTGGCCGTGCTGAACGACCTGGACAGCAAGGGCATCGTGCTGGACCGCAGCAAGGTCAATCCCAACGGCGGCGCGATTGCGCTGGGCCATCCGCTGGGTGCCACCGGTGCCATCCGCGCGGCCTCGGTCATCCACGGCCTGCGCCGCACCGGCGGCAAGTACGGCATGGTCACAATGTGCGTCGGCGCCGGTCAAGGCGCCGCAGGCATCTTCGAAAGGCTCTGAACCTCATGAAACGGCGCCGCGTGCTCCAGGCCTCCTCGGTGTTGCTCGCGGCGCCGCTCGCCGCGTGCACCGGCGAGCTGCAGACCTTCACCAGCTGGAAGGCCGGCCAGCAAGCCGTGCTGGACTTGCTCTTCAAGGAGAAGGTCGTGCACGACAACTCCTGGAACCTGAGCCAGGTGTTGCAGCATCTGGCCCAGAGCATCGAGTTCTCGATGCAGGGCTTCCCGGTGCTCAAGGGCGCCTGGTTCCGCTCGTCGATCGGCTCGGCCGCCTTCGCCGTCTTCAACGCGCGTGGCGCGATGAGCCACACGCTGGACGAGCCCATCCCCGGCGCACCGGCGCTGGATGCCGGCCAAACCATCAAGACCTCGGTGCAGCGCCTGCTGGATGCCATGGACGCGTTCGCGCAATTCAACGGTACGCTGCGGCCCCATTTCGCCTACGGTGAGCTGACCAAGCCGCAGTACGAGCGAGCCCATCTGATGCACCTGGCCAATCACTGGACCCAGTTCCAGGCGAAGACCGCTGTCGCGTGAGCCCCTCGCCCAGTCTCGCCTCGCTGAACGCGAGCCAGCCCGGTCGGTCCCCCGAGGGGACGGCGATGCTTGCCGGCTTGGGAGCGGCCCGGCGCTCGGCCCGCGACAATGCAGCTGATCCCGACCGGAGAGATAGACATGACCATCAAGAGCTACACCGTCAACGGCGTCGCGACCCTCGAGATCGCCCGGCCCGAGAAGAAGAACGCGATCACGCAGGCCATGTACCAGAGCATGGCCGACGCCTTGCGCGCGGCCGATGCCGACCCCGCCGTGCGCGCCTTGCTCATCACCGGCCAGCCGGGCATCTTCACGTCGGGCAATGACCTGGAGGACTTCATGGCCGGTCCGACGCGTGGCGAAGATGCGCCGACCTTCCAGTTCATGCATGCGCTGGTGGACTGCGGCAAGCCGGTCGTCGCTGCCGTGACCGGCGCGGCCATCGGCATCGGCACGACCATGCTGCTGCATTGCGACCTGGTGTTCGTTGCCGACGATGCGCGCCTGGCCATGCCCTTCGTGGCGCTGGGGCTGGTGCCGGAGTTCGCCTCGAGCGTCGTGCTGCCGCAGTTGATCGGCAACCGGCGCGCGGCCGAGAAGCTGTTGCTGGGCGACCCCTTCACGGGCGAGCAGGCCGTGGAATGCGGCATTGCCAACCGCGTGCTGCCGGGCAGCGAGGTGGTGAACCACGCCCGCCGCATTGCCGAGCGCTTCAACAACCTGGCGCCGGGCGCCGTGCGCGACAGCAAGCGGTTGATCCGCGAACCTCAGCGCGAGGCCGTCAAGGCGGCCATCCGGCGTGAGGCCGAGATCTTCGGCGCGCGCCTGCGGAGCCCGGAAGCCATGGAAGCCTTCCAGGCCTTCTTCCAGAAACGCGCGCCGGACTTCTCCAAGTTCCAGTGAACGTCAGCGTCGCACCAGCCCGATGACCAGGCCGACGACGGCGAGGATCAGGAAGCCGTAGAACAACAGCTGGGCGAAGCCGGCCGCACTGGCGGCAATGCCCGTGAAGCCGAACACAGCGGCAATCAGGGCAATGACAAAGAAGATGATGGCGTAACGCAGCATGGCGAACTCCTCGGTTGACGCCTTGATGGCGGATGTCTGCAGACTAGGGCCGCCGCCTGGCGCGCCGTGCCGGACGGCGCGGCGGCCTGAAGTCGGACATGGCTGACGCCGTTACAGGTCGGCGCCGCATCCCGTGCGGTTGACGCTCGCCAAATGGCTGCTCGGCCCGCTGCTGCTGTGGCAGGGCGCCCGTGTGCGTGCGACCGCGCTGCGCCTGCCGGAAGCCGCGGGCGAGCGCTCGCGCCAGGGCGGCGCGCTGCGCGTGCTCATCGTCGGTGACTCCTCGGCCGCCGGCGTCGGTGCCGCGCATCAGGACGAGGCGTTGGCCGGCCGTCTGGCGCAGGCATTGGCCACAAGGCTGGGCCAGCCGGTGGGCTGGCAGCTCGTCGCCACCAGTGGCCACCGCAGCACGCAGGCGCTGGCCCAGCTTCAGGCCGCCGAACTCGTGGCGGCCGATGTGCTGATCACGTCGCTGGGCGTCAACGACGTCGTCGACCAGGTGGCGCCGCGCGACGCGCTGGCGGCGCTGGACGCCATCGATGCCCTCGCGCGCGACCGCGCCGGTGTGCGCCTGAGCCTGCACTGCGCCGCGCCGCCCATGCAGGCCTTCCCGCTGCTGCCGCAGCCGCTGCGCTGGTTCTTCGGCCGCCAGGCGGCGCGCTTCAATGCGGCTTTGGCGGCGCAGGTCGCCGGCCAGCCGGCCCGCCAGGTCGTGCGCCTGCCCGAGGCCATGCAACGCAATGCCGCGGCGCTGATGGCCGCCGATGGCTTCCATCCCGGCCCGCCCGGATATGCGCTGTGGGCCGGGGCGCTGGCCGATCAGGTCCTGGCGGCGTTACCTCGGCTATCGATCCGCTCATCAAGTTGAGCGTTGCGGCCGCTGCGCCGTTCCTAGACTGATCCGGCCGCAACAACGCGGCAGCACCAGCCGCGCGAACCTGCAGACGGCGGGCTCAATAGGAGACAAGACATGCGGATCGATATCCTGGGCCGGTGCCTGCGCCGGCTGGGCGCGGCGGCGTTTGCGCTCTTGGCCATGGCCACGGCAACGCCCGCGCTGGCGGCCTTCAGCCTCACCACGCTCTACGACAGCGGCAGCGCCGCCAAGCTGCAGTACCAGGTGGACACCGGCGGCGGGCTGGTGTTCAAGGTGATGGCCTACGACAACGGCGTCAGCACGCAGTCCAAGGGTGACCTCTCCAGCATCCTCTACAACGGCGTGCAGTACGCCGACGCGAGCCGTGGCTCGCAGCTGAATTCCGGCTTTGACTATCTCTACAGCAACGTCTCCGCCGTGGACGTGCAAGCGCAGATGATCAGCAGCACGGGCGTGGCGACATCGGCCTCCACCGCCGACGGTGGCGTGATCAGCGGTGGGGCCTACGTGAAGATCACGGTGACGGTCTACAGCGCCAACGGTGGCGTGCTCAAGCACTACTACATGGCCAAGAGCGGCGAGCCGCGCATCTACATGGGCACCTATTTCACCGAGGAGCCCGACACGCTGAACCTGGTGCGCTTCATCGTCCGCGTACCCATCGGCGTGCTCTCCAAGGGCGGGCCGGCCGGCACGCCCGGCGGCCTGGCCGGCAATGGCAGCTGGCCGCAGGACCTGCGCGGCACCGACACGACCGTTGAGGCCAGCGACGTGTTCGGCTTTTCCAGCGGTACCGCCAGCGCTGGGCAGACGCGCTCCAAGCATTACTCCAACATGCGGCTGAAGGACTGGCAGTACTTCGGCGGCCTGAACAGCGCCGGCAGCGTCGGACTGTGGTTCTACCGGGACAACAACGAAGGCAATTCCGGCGGGCCCTTCTACCGCAGCCTGCTCAACCAGATCACGTCAACCAACAACGAGCTGACCTACATCGTCAACTACGGCGAGGGCCAGACCGAGGCCTTCCGGTTCGGCGTTCTCAACAGCTACACGTTGATGTTCACCGGCGGCGGCGTGCCGTCGGCGCCCGACACCAGCTGGTTCTCCGTGATGGGGCTGAGCGGCTACGTGGCCGCCTCGGGCCGCGGCACCGTGGCCGGCGTGGGTCTGTCCGGCACCGATTCGGCCTACGCCTACACGGTCGTCTTCTCAAACAGCCAGGCGCAGTACTGGGCCAGCGCCAACCTCGCCAACAACGGCTTCTTCAAGAGCACGGGCATGCTGCCGGGCATCTACACGCTCACCGTCTACAAGAACGAGCTGGCGGTCTACACCGGCAGCGTGACGGTGACGGCCGGCGGCACGACGACCTTGAACACGGTGGCGGTCAACGCCGACCCGTCAGCCAAGGCGGCGTTGTGGCGCATCGGCAACTGGGATGGGTCGCCCGCCGAGTTCCTGAACGGGGGCCGGCTCACGACCATGCACCCGACGGACGTGCGCATGAGTAGTTGGATGCCGTCCACCTTCGTCGTTGGCACGTCGAACGCAGCCAGTGGCTTCCCGGCCTACCAGTGGAAGGACGTCAACAACGCCCGCGTCATCCAGTTCACGCTGACCAGCGCCCAGGTGCAGAACCTGACGCTGCGCATCGGCACGACGGCCGACTTCAACGGCGCCCGGCCGCAGGTCTCCGTCAACAACAGCTGGACCTCCGCCATCCCGACCGCGCCGCCCAAGGGCTCGCGCAACCTGACGGTGGGCACCTACCGCGGCGTGAACCGGCTTTACAGCTTCGACATCCCGTCGACCGCGCTGGTGGCCGGCCCCAACACGGTGACCATCAATGTCGTCAGCGGTACCTCGGGCGCGGCCTACCTGAGCCCGGCACTGTCTTACGACGCGGTGGATCTCATCGTGACGCCATGACCCCTGGGCCGGCGCGGCCCGGTCAGGGTGCCACCAGCCTGGACTTGCCTTCGCGGTCGATGGCCACGTAGGTCAGGTTGGCCTCGGTCACCTTGACCACGTGCAGGTTCTCCGGGTCGCGCTCGGCCATCACCTCCACGTGCACGGTGACGGACGTGCGGCCCACCCGGGTGACCGTGGCGTAAAAGCTCAGCAGG
The DNA here is from genome assembly GCA_019509985.1 of Burkholderiales bacterium. Lineage (GTDB taxonomy): Bacteria > Pseudomonadota > Gammaproteobacteria > Burkholderiales > Burkholderiaceae_C > Pelomonas. Next base: position 7,868 of record JAEKLF010000097.1, read on the forward strand.
TCGCCAATGGACACGGGCTGCTTGAAAACGAACTCGTTGACGGCGACGGTGGCGACCCGGCCACGCGAGATGCGAGCCGGCAGCACCGAGCCAGCAATGTCGACCTGGGCCATGATCCAGCCGCCGAAGATGTCGCCGTTGGCGTTGGCGTCGGCCGGCATGGGCATGACGCGCAGGACGAGCTGGCGGTCACCGCCGTGCGATGTCGAAGGGGCGTTTTCAGTCATGGCGGGATTGTCCCGTACAAGCCGCCGTTCAGAAGCGCTACCGGTTGTCCGCGCCCGGCGTCGCGCCGGGCGCCGCGTCACCCCGCTGCGCCTTGCGCAGGTCGGCCGCGTCGGCCTCCGCCAAGCTCCTGTCCTGGTCGCTCAGGCGGAAGACGCGAATGGAGTCCCGCACCCGAGTGACCTGGCCGTTCAGCGCTGCGGCCGAGGCGGCCAGCTCCTCCACCATCGCGGCGTTCTGCTGCGTGAGGGCGTCCATCTGCTGCACGGCCTCACCGACCTGGGCGACGCCGGTAGCCTGCTCGCTCGCGGCGGTGTCGATTTGCACCAGCACGTCGCTGACGCGCGACACGGCCGAGGTCACCTCGTCCATGCGCAGCTGTGCGTCACCGGCCCGGTGGCTGCCGGTCTCGACGCGCCCGCGCGATTCCTCGATGAGGGCGCGGATCTCCTTGGCTGCCGTGCTGGTGCGCTGGGCGAGGGCGCGCACCTCGGCAGCCACCACCGCGAAACCGCGACCCTGCTCGCCGGCGCGAGCCGCCTCGACGGCGGCATTCAGGGCCAGGATGTTGGTCTGGAAGGCCACGCCTTCGATGACCTGGATGATGTCGCCGATGCGCCGCGACGAGTCGGTGATCTCCTGCATGGTGTCCGTCACGCCGTGGACGGCCTGCTGGCTGCGCTGGGCCACACCGGCAGTCTCGCGCGCGAAGCGGGCACCGTCGCCGGCCAGCTCCGAGGTTTGCCTCACGGTCCCGCTGATCTCGTCCATCGCGGCGGCGGTCTGCTCCAGGCTGCTCGCTTGTGACTCCGTGCGGGAAGACAGGTCCTGGTTGCCGGCGGCGATCTCCCGGGCACCGCCCTCCAGGTGGATGACCTCCTCGCGTACGTCGCGCACGACGGTGCGCACGGATACCGTCAGCTGGGCCAGGGCCAGTTGCAGCTCGCCGATTTCGCCCCGGCCGCTGACCTCGACCTGCCGCGTCAGGTCGCCGCCCGCCAGCAGGTTGGCGGTGGCAATCACCTGGCGCAGCGGGGCGATTCCGCTCGCGAGCAGGCCGTAGCTGGCGGCGGCGGTGCTGGCCAGGGCAGCCAGCACAAGGCCCCAGCCGGGCGCGCCGGCCCAGGCCGCAAGCAGCGGTCCAGCCGCGGCAAGTGCGGCCAGCAAGACCATCTGGCCGCGCAACTCGGGCCGGAGCCAGCTCGTCAGGCGGCCCACTGCGTCGTTGCGCTTGACCACGCCGTGCCGCAGCACATGAATCCGGCGGCCCGCGGCCGCCTCGGCGCGCATGGTGGCGTAGAGCGGCTCGAAGCGGCGCACCTCGGCGTCGCTGGGCTGGGTGCGCACCGACAGATAGCCCACCGTGCGATCACCGTTTCGCACCGGCGTCGCGTTGGCTCGCACCCAGTAATAGTCGCCATTCTTGCGCCGGTTCTTGACGAGCGCGGTCCAGGGCAGGCCGCTCTGGATGGTGGCCCAGAGGTCGCGGAAGGCCTCCTCGGGCATGTCGGGGTGGCGCACGAGGTTGTGTGGCTGGCCCAGCAACTCGGCCTGCGTGTAGCCGCTGACGGCCACGAAGCTGGGGTTGCAGTAGGTAATACGCCCCTTCAGGTCCGTGATCGACACGAGGGTCTGGTCGGAGCTCAGGGCGTACCCGTTTTGGGTGACCGGCTGGTTGTTGCGCATGATGCCCTCTCAGTGGATGGAGAACCCGCCCCGTTTTAGCGGCCAGCATAGGGACGGCGGCCCGGCGGGAATTGCGCTGCGTCATGCCAAACGCCGATGTGCCGCGCTAGTTCCCGGGTGTGCACACCGCCAAGGCCAGGGCGGGACAATGCCGCGCATGCGTTCCCTTGCCGCCCGTCTTCCCCCGTCCACGACCTCCAGCAACGTCCGCGGCGACTGGGGCACCATCGGCCGCCTGCTGCCCTATCTGTGGCGCTACCGCTGGCGGGTCGGGCTGGCGCTGTCCTTCATGGTCGGCGCCAAGCTGTGCAACGTGGGCGTGCCCATCCTGCTCAAGCACCTGATCGACAGTCTGGGCCTGAAGCCTGGCCAGCCCCAGGCCCTGCTCGTCGTGCCGCTGGGTCTGCTGCTGGCCTACGGCGCGCTGCGGCTGTCGACGTCGCTGTTCACCGAGCTGCGCGAGCTGATCTTCGCCAAGGCCACCGAGGGCACGGCGCGCAGCATCTTTTCGCTTTACAGCATCGTGCCGACGCTGATCGAGGTCGTGCTGGTGCTGACGCTGCTGGGCGTCAAGTTCGACGTCTGGTTCGCCGGCATCACCGTCATCGCCCTGGTCGTCTACATCGGCTTCACCGTCGTCGTCACCGAGTGGCGCACCAAGTTCCGCAAGCTGCTCAACGAGCTCGACTCGGTCGCCCATAGCAAGGCCATCGACTCGCTGCTGAACTACGAAACGGTCAAGTACTTCAACAACGAGGACTTCGAGTCCCGCCGCTACGACGAGAGCCTGGAGAAGCTGCGCAAGGCCCAGCTAAAGAGCCAGACGACGCTGTCCATGCTCAACACCGGCCAGCAGCTCATCATCGCCGCGGCCCTGGTGCTGATGCTGTGGCGGGCCACACAGGGGGTCGTCGCGGGTCATATGAGCCTGGGGGACCTGGTCATGGTCAACGCCTTCATGATCCAGCTCTACATCCCGCTGAACTTCCTCGGCGTCATCTACCGCGAGATCAAGCAGGCGCTGACCGACATCGAGAAGCTGTTCCGCCTGCTCGACCGTGAGCGCGAGATCGCCGATGCGCCCGACGCCGTCGAGCTGCAGGTGCGCGGCGCCAGCGTCGTCTTCGACGACGTGCACTTCGCCTACGACCCGGTGCGGCCCATCCTGCACGGCGTCAGCTTCGAGATCCCGGCGGGCAAGAAGGTCGCCGTCGTCGGCCCCAGCGGCTCGGGCAAGAGCACGCTGGCGCGACTGCTTTACCGCTTCTACGACATCGACTCGGGCCAGATCCGCATCGACGGCCAGGACATCCGCGGCGTGACCCAGGGCAGCCTGCGCCGCGCCATCGGCATCGTGCCGCAGGACACGGTGCTCTTCAACGACACGGTGGCCTACAACATCGCCTACGGCCGCCCCGGCGCCAGCCCGGCGGAGGTGGAAGGCGCCGCACGCGCGGCCCACATCCACGCCTTCATCAGCGCCACGCCGCTGGGTTACGAGACCATGGTCGGCGAGCGCGGGCTCAAGCTTTCGGGCGGCGAGAAGCAGCGCGTGGCCATCGCCCGCACGCTGCTGAAGAACCCGCCCATCCTCATCTTTGATGAAGCCACGTCGGCGCTGGACTCCACGAACGAGCGCGCCATCCAGGCCGAGCTCGAATCCGTCGGTGAAAACAAGACCGTGCTCGTCATCGCCCACCGGCTGTCGACGGTGGTGGATGCGCACGAGATCCTCGTGCTGGAGCAGGGCCGCATCATCGAGCGCGGCCGCCACGATGCGTTGCTGGCCCGGGGCGGGCGCTATGCGGAGATGTGGAGGCTGCAGCAGTCGGCAGATTGAGAGGCCCCTCGCTCAGCCTCTCCCCGCTGAACGCGGGCGAGCCTGATCGGTCCCCCGGGGGGGACGGCAATGCTTGCGGCATTTAGCCGCAAGCATCGCCAGCAGGCCGGCTTGGGAGCGGCCCGGCGCTCGGGCCCGCGGGTTTCACGGGGCGCGAGGCCCTCAGTGCGGCTTCTTGGGCTTCTCGAAGCTCTTGGGCCGGTAGACGTTGCCGTCCCATTCACCGTCCGTGCGGCCATCGCGGTCGTCGTGCAGGGCGGAATCACGGGCGCGGCGGATGACGCGTTCGGCCTCCAGCGCGGCAGCGCGCGTCTGGCGCTGGCGGCGGCGCCAGCCAGTGGCGCGGTCGATCAGGCTCTGCAGCCACGCGCCCAGGCGCGCCACGCCAGCATCCACGCGGGCCCGCGCGCGGTAGGGCAGGACCATGTGCACCGCGAGGGCAATGCAGACGGCGAGGCCGATGGCGGCGAGCAGCGTGTGAAGCATGTCTTGAGTGTGACCTAAACGCGCGCCTGCGGCCACCCAGGTTGAGGGGGTCAGGCTTTCTGGCGAATCGCCCACAGCGCCAGCATGGCGTCAGGAATCGTCCGGCTGGCCGCATCGCGCTCGGCGGGCGAGGCGTCGGCCAGTGCGCCGTCCTCGCCACCCAGGGCGGCGATGGGCGCCAGCAGGTCCGCCGTGTCGTCGCCATCGAACAGCGGTGCCCAGGCCTCGGGCGCCAGGTCCACGGCCATCAGAAAGCCGGCGGCCCAGTCTTCGGCGTCGGCGTATTCGGTGTCCTCGTCCTCGCCTTCGGCAAAGCTGAAGATGGGCTCCCAGCCCTGCGGGTGCTGCGCCCAGGCGGTGGCGATGGACTGCAGATGGCGCAGCACCCCCATGACGACCTTCTTGCGCTGCTTGCCGCTGGCAAAGGGGGCTGGATCGACGTCGCCATCGCCCCCCCAGATGATTGGCAGCCAGGCCTCGCCGGGCAGTTCCGGCAGCGCCCGGCCCGGCGTCAGCAGCAGGCCGGCCAGGTAGCCGTCCAGCGCCTCGATGTTCATCGAGCCGTCGGCGGGCAGGGCGGCCAGCAGTTCGTCGAGGTCGTTCAGTTCCTCGTCGGCCAGCGGGCGGTTGTCGGAGGCAGGGTTGTAGTGGGGGTACTGCATGGGTCGTCCTCTGGCTCAGCCGTGGCGGCCGTGGCGGCTCTTGGGTTTCTTGCTGTCGAATTCAGCGATCTGTGCCTTCAGCAAGGCCATCAGCACGCGCGCATTCTGCTCGGTCATTGTGATGACGCTGCTGGGCTCGATGCCTTCGAGCGGCGTCTTGGGCGACACGAGAGCGTCGACCTTGAACATGATCTGGCCGTGCTGGTTGGCGGACGCGGCCTTGAACTTCTGGATTTCGATTTGATGGGTTTTCATCTGGCGTACTGAGGGCCGGCAAGCCGCCATCTTGCCATTCCGGGCGGTCAGACTTAAGGTGCCGCATGGCCCGGCCCGCTCGACTCGAGATTGCCGGCGCGGTCTACCTGATCGGCGCCCACTGCCCGTTCGACAGCGGCCAGCCAGCCTTTGCCGACGAAAGCGATCGCACCGAGATGCGTTCGCTGCTGGCCCAGGCCCTGCACCGCTTCGACGCGCAGGCTCTCGCTTATGTGCTGCTGCCCGACCATTACCACCTGCTGCTGTTCACGCGCCGCGCCAACCTGTCGCCGCTGATGCGCCACGTGAACGGCGTCTACACCCAGCACCAGCAGCGTCGCCACGGCTTCAGCGGGCCGCTGTTCCAGGGGCGTTTCCACGCCGTGCTGGTGGACCGCGAACGCTATTTGCTGGACGCCTGCCGCTACATCGACCTCAACCCCGTGCGCCTGGGCCTGGTGCGCAGCGCGGCGGACTGGCCGGGGTCGAGTTTTCGCGCGCTGGCCTGCCAGGAGGCGGCGCCGGACTGGCTGGACGTGGACGGCCTGCACACCCATCTGCTCGGCCGCCCGGCGCTGACGCCCGCCCAGCACCGCGTCGCCGGCGAGCGCTACGCCCGTCTCGTCGCCGCCGAGCCGGGGCTGCAGCTGTGGCCGGGGCGGTTGCGCGAGCAGATCTTCCTGGGCGACGCCGCCTTTGCCGAGCGCATGCGCGCCGCCGCCGGGGCGCCCCGGCGTGCCGCACGCACGAGCTGGGCGGACTGGCTCAAGCGCGCCGGCGGCATCCGCGAGCAGGCGCTGTGGCTGGCCCACACCGAGGGCAGCGTCGCGATGACCGAACTGGCTGGCCAGCTCGGCCTGTCGGTGTCGCGCGTCAGCCGCTTGATTGCAGCCGCCGAACGCGCGGTCTGACGCGCCCTCGTCCAAGGCGTACCTTGGTCGGTACCCGAGAGGACGGCGATGCTCGCGGCATCGAGCCGCTTGCACATCGCCATGCCGGGCCGGCTTGGGAGCGGCCCGGCGCGCGGCCCGAAAGCGCCGCTCGCCCTCAAAGCTGCTTGAAGCGGTGGGCGTAGGCCGGGCTGACCTCCAGCGTCTCCGGCCGGTTCTTCAGCGTGATGCCGAGCTTGCCGCTGAGCGTGCGGCTGACCGACTTGATGGCATGCGCGTTGACGATGGTGGAGCGATGCACCTGCCAGAAGTGCTCGCCGTCCAGGCGCTGGATCAGCTCCTTGAGCGGCAGCGAGATCAGCGCCTCGGTGTCGGCCGTGACGACGGCGACGTATTTGTGATCGGCGCGGAAATAGGCCACGTCGTCGACGGTGATGAGCTGCAGCTCGCGGCCCCGCTGCACGGTGATCCAGCGCAGCGGCTCCACGGCCAGCGTGCCGGCGGCGCGCGTGGCGAGCCCGGCAAGGTCGGCCGGCGGCTGGCTCAGCCGTTCCTTGAGCCGCAGCAGCGTCTTGGCCATGCGCACCGGGTCCAGGGGTTTCAGCAGGTAGCCGACGGCCCCTTCGTCGAAGGCCTGCACCGCGTAGCGCTCGTGCGCCGTGATGAAGACGACGTGGGCGCGCCGGCCGATCAGCTGCGCCACCTCCAGCCCCGACAGGCCCGGCATCTGCACGTCCAGGAAGCAGACCTCGGGCGCCAGCTGCTCGACGAGCCGCAGCGCCTCGTGGCCGTCGCGCGCCATGGCCACGACCTGGGCCTCGGGCCACTGGCGCAGCAGCTCCTCGCGGATCTCGGTGGCGAGCAGAGCTTCGTCTTCGGCGATCAGCACGCGGGTCATGAAGGGATGGGCCAGCTGAGTTTGAACAGCGGGAAATCTTCGCCGATCAACTGCAGCGCCGCTTCGCTGCCGTGCACGGCGCGCAGGCGTTGCGCCAGCTCGGACAGGGCCACGCGCCCGGCCGCCAGCCGCGTGCGCTCGCGGTCCGGCCCCAGGGCCAGCAAGTGCAGCTCGGCCATGCCGCTGCCGGCGTGCAAGGACAGGCTCCACAGCGTCGTGCCCTCGTCCAGCAGCGGGCGCACCAGCGGCAGCAGCACCATGGGCGCCAGCGGCCAGTCTGGTGGCTCGGTGAGGCCAGCGAAGTGCAGGCGCTCGGTGTGCCGGGCATCGGCGCTGACGAGGCGGGCGTAGGCGCGCAGCGCGGCGATCTCGCGCGCCAGCGTCGACACCTCGGCCTCGACGTGGGGCTGCAGCGCGCGCAGCAGCTCGATCAGCGCGGCGAGGCGCGCCTGGGCGCGCACCGGCTCGGCCTCCAGCTCGGTGTCGATGCGGGCCAGGCGCTCGGACAGCAGGGCCGGGTCGACGCGCGCCTGCAGCGCCAGCAGCTGGGCGGCGGCCAGGCGCCGTTCGCGCTCGGCGGCGGCGTTGCGCAGCATGGCCAGTCGCGCCTGGGCGCGCTGCGAGAAGCGCAGCTGCACATAGACCGTGACGCCCAGCCCATGCCAGACCAGCGTCGTGCAGGCCAGCACGACATCGTTCATCGGCGTCCACCAGTCGACCTTGCCGAGCACCGGGTAGAGGGTCGGCGCGATGACCCAGACGCCGCCCAGCACCGTCGCCAGCACGACGGCGGGGTAGGCCAGCAGCGCGGGCAGCCGGCTGGCATCGACGGCGGCGTCCGCCGCGCGCAGGCCCAGCACGGCGGGCACTCCGAACTGCAGCACGTTGTAGGCCAGCGCGTTGAACAGGTCACGGCCGGCCAGCGTGTTGTCCAGCGGCGTGCCGTTGGCCACCAGCGTCGCCGCGCCGACGAGCAGCATCCAGCCGAGGTCGCCGCCCTTCAGGCTCAGGTTCAGCGACATGGCAGTTGCACGCGGGCGATCAGGCCGCGCGGCTGGTTCAGGTGCAGGCTCAGGCGCGCGGCCGGGCCGTAGGCGGCGGCCAGGCGGGCGCGCAGCGTGGCCAGGCCCGTGCCGCCGCCGTTGCTCGCGCTCATGCCGGCGCCGGTGTCGGCCACCTCCAGGCGCAGCAGGCCGGCATTGTCCGGGTCGGGGCCAGCGCGCACGCAGATCTCGCCGCCGTCGACCTGAGGGCCGATGCCGTGCTTGATGGCGTTCTCGGCCAGCGTCAGCAGGCAGGTGGAGGGCACGACGACCTCGTCCAGCCCCGGCGCGACGTCGAAGCGCAGCGTGAGCCGCTCGGGCCCGATGCGGCGCTGGTGCAGCGCGAGGAAGGCGCGCACGAGCTCGAGCTCGCGGGCCAGCGGCGTCTCGCTCTGGCGCAATTCGGGCAGCGCGGCGGCGAGGTAGCGGCGCAGGTCGGCCAGCATCGCGCGCGCGGCGCCGGCGTCGGTGCTGGCCAGGCGGCGCAGGTGCGCCAGCGTGTTGAACAGGAAATGCGGCTCGACCTGGGCCTGCAGCAGCGCTGCCCGGGCCGCATCGAGCCGGCCGGCCAGCGCGGCCTCGTCGCGGTGCAGGCTCTCGGCCGCCGCCTCGCCGCGGCGCGCGCGGGCGTGGAATTCGGCGCCCAGGCAGGCGCAGGCGGCGAAGGTCAGCTGCATCTGCAGCGCATAGGGCGAAACATGCAGGCCGCCCTCGACGAGGCCGAGCAGTGCCAACAGCACGAGGCTGGCCAGCGACAGCGCGGCGATCTGCACGGCCAGGCCGATGCGGCGCGCGCGCGGCGAACGCGGCAGCCAGCGCCGCGTCAGCACGGCACCCAGGCCCAGGCTCCACAGCATGAAGGCGACGCCGAGCCAGGCGCGCAGGCCGCCGGGGCCGCCGCCATCGCCGCAACTGCCCTCGCCGACATGGCATTGCAGCCAGCCCGGCGCCAGCAGCGCGCCGGCCAGCGGCAGGCTCAGCAGCGCCCCGGCGGCGAGGGCGCGCAGCGGCAGGTCAGGGCGGATCGGCATGCGCGCGTCTAACGGGGCGAGGAGGCTTGGGCGACGGTGCCCGAGGCGGCGGAGGCGACGGCCTGGGCCCGGGGTTCGGCGAAGCGGATGTTAAGGACGTAGCGCTGCGGCGTGCCGGCGCGGCAGTCCAGCGTCTCCATGGCGATGCGCACGGGGCTGCGGTAGCTGCGCGTGCCGTCCAGCGCGACGAGCTGAGGGCGGCCGGTGGCGTCGACCTCGAACTCGACGCGCACCTCGCCGTCATGGCCGATGCGCTGCTTGGCGCTGGCCAGGGTCTCGCTCAATTGCTCGGCAACCTGCGGGCAGGTCGCCGGGGCGTCCGGCGCCGCGAAAGCGGGGGCGGCGGCGAGCAGCAGCAGGGGCAGCAGCAGGGATTTCATCGTGGGCTCCTTCGGGGTGGCGATGGCGCAAAGTTAGAGACCGCCGCCCCCGTCGTCAGCCGCCGCCGGACGAAGCCTGGAGATCGCCCGACGAAGCGCAAGCCGCGGCCGACGGCGAAGCGGCTCCCATGACTTCCGGCAGACCACGGCACGCGACCGAACGCGGCGCTAAGCTGGCCTGGCCGCTTCCATCACTCGGAGACCTCGATGCGCGCTCTCGTCCTCGCCACCCTGCTGCTGGCCACCTCGGCCTGGGCCGCCGACATGACGCCGCCGCCGGAGATCCAGCCCGCCGCGGTCGACCCGCTGGCCGCGCCGCGCCGCCTCATCGCGGCCAAGGACTGGGCTGGTGCGTTGGCTGCGTTGCGCGCGCAGCCGCAGGCGGCCAGCGCCGACTGGCACAACCTGATGGGCTACACGCTGCGCAAGCAGGCCACCCCGCAGTTCGCCGAGGCCGAGTCGCAATACCTGGAGGCGCTGCGCATTGACCCCGGCCATCGCGGCGCCAACGAATACCTCGGCGAGCTCTACGTGATGACGGGCGAGCTGGCCAAGGCGCGCGAACGCCTGGTAGTGCTGGAGAAGCTCTGCCCGAACGGCTGTGAGCAGCGTGCGGACCTGCAGCGGGCCATCGCTGCGGCGGGCAAGTAGGGCGAGTCTTCAGGTCAGCTCGTCGCTGACGCAGTCGCGCACCTTCGCGGGCACGGCGGCCTCGGGCACTTCGACGACTTCGGGCTTGGCTGCGCCGGCCCGGTGCAGTGTCAGTCGGTAGCGAAAGCCGTCCGCGGCGCCGGGGTGTTCGGCGGCCGGCCTGGCGCCACCGAACAGCGCGCCCAGACGGCTGCGCTCGGCTGCGCTCAGCTCATGCCCCTGCACGCAGCCGACGCTGCGGATGCGCGAGCCGGGCAGCCCCATGCCGGCGAGGCCGCCCAGGCGTTCGACGTCGAGGCGGTCCTCAGCCTGCATGCGTGCTCACGGTCACAGCCCGACCTTCTTCCAACCCGCGTCGATGGCCGCGGCGACGACGGCCTGGCCCGGATACTTCTGCGCGGCAAGCTGGCGGGTGCGGGCGGCGAACTGGGGCATGGTCATGTGCGGGTGGGCGCCGGACGTTGTCAGCGCCGCGTACCAGACCTGGCCGATTTTTTCCCAGCTCTTGCCGCCCAGCGTGACGCAGGCGGTGCAGAAGGCGAGGTTGGGCGGCCCGCTGCTGTAGTGCGGGTCCATGCCGGCCGTGACCTGTGAGTACTTGGTAGGCTGGGGGGCCAGCGCCGCCTTGTCGTCGGGCTTGGCCATGTTGCGCAGCGCCTTGAAGCCCTTGCCCCTGGCGGTCGGGCCCATGATGTCGGCGCCGATCAGCCAGTCGGCGGCGGTCACGTCCTGCTTGGCGCGCCACTGGCGGAACATCGAGCCAAAGCAGTCCGACATGCTCTCGTTGAGGCCACCGGCGTCGCCGCTGTAGGCGAGCTGCAGGCTGTGCTGGGTGACGCCATGCGTCAACTCGTGGCCGACGACGTCGTCACCCTGGGTGAAGTCGATGAAGAGCTTGCCATCGCCGTCGCCGTAGACCATCTGCGTGCCATTCCACATCGCGTTGTTGTAGTGCTTGCCGAAGTGGATGCTGGACATCAGCGTCATGCCGGCATCGTCGATGGAGTTGCGACCGAACACGGTCCTGTAGAACTTGGCGACGGCGGTGGTCTCGGCGAAGCCGCGCTTGGCGGTCATGTCCTTGGAAGTCTTGGCGCCGAGCACCGGCGCGCCGGGCAGGGTCTGGCTTTGCTTGCAGTCGTAGACGGTGACCTTGGGCGTTTTCGCGAGTTCGACGAGATGGGCGCCGGTCTGCTGCGCGATCTGGGTCAGCATGCCGGCCTGGTCACGCAGGGCGCGCAGCCCGTCGCTCAGGCGGGCGGTGTCGCGCGCCGCCTTGCGCAGCTCCGGGGCGAGCTTCTTGTCGCCGGCCAGGCGTTCGAGCACGTCCTTGGGCACGATGTGGCAGGTACAGGTCATTCGCATGGCGGCCTCCTTGATTGGTGTGACAGAGCTTAGGCATGGCCTTTGCTGGATTCGCCTTCAGACTTGGGGGCCCGGCGGCGACGCGTCCCCAAGGCATAGCCGCCGAGCTTGCATGGAGCTGTCGCCGCACTCCGCCTACGATGCGCGCCATGTTGAAGTTTCTTGTCCAACGCCCCCTGATCGGCGCGCTGATCGCGGCGCCCCTCGTGCTTCTGCTGCTCGGCGCGATCGTCGCGGTCTTCATCTGGGCCCGGCTGCCAGACCTGGATTCGCTGACCGACTACCAGCCCCACCAGCCACTGCGCGTGATGAGCGCGGACGGCCAGTTGCTCGGCGAGTTCGGCGCCGAGCGCCGCCGCTTCGTGCCGCTGAAGGACATGCCCAAGCCGCTGCAGGACGCGCTGCTGGCCGTCGAGGACAGCGACTTCTACGTGCACTCGGGCATCGACTACAGCGGCATCGCCCGCGCGATGTGGCACAACCTGCTGCACCCGCGCTCGCTGCAGGGCGCGTCGACGATCACGCAGCAGCTGGCGCGCAACATGTTCCTGACCAACCGGCAGACCTTGACCCGCAAGATGCAGGAGGGGCTGCTCGCCATCAAGATCGAGAAGAACCTGAGCAAGGAGCAGATCCTCGAGATCTACATGAACCAGATCCTGCTGGGCAACAAGGCCTATGGCTTCGGCGCCGCGGCGGAGCGCTATTTCGGCAAGCCGCTGGACAAGCTGAGCACGGGCGAGATCGCCGTCCTCGTCGGCCTGCCCAAGAACCCCAGCGGCTACAACCCCGTGCTCTATCCCGAGCGCGCCAAGCGCCGCCAGGCGGTCGTGCTGGGCCGCCTCGTGGCCGTGGGCCTGGTCACGGCCGAGCAGGCCAAGGCGGCGCGTGAGCAGCCGCTCGACGTGCGCCGGCCCAAGCGCCTGTCCGGCGTGGCCGACCACGCCGCCGAGCAGGTGCGCGCCGAGATGGTGACGCGCTACGGCGAGGAGGCCTACACGCGCGGCCTCACGGTCACGACGACGCTGCTCTACGCCGAGCAGAGTGCGGCCCAGGAAGCGTTGCGCCACGCCCTGTTCGAACTGGAGCGGCGCCAGCCCTTCCGCGGCCCGGAGGCGACACTGGATTTGCCCGAGGGCGATGACCTCGACGAGGCGCTGGACACCGCCTTCGATGCCTACCCCGACCTCGGCGAGCTGCGCGCGGCCGTGCTGCTCAAGCTGGACAAGAACGCCGCGGAGCTGGTGCTGTCCGACGGCGACCAGATCACGTTGAAGGGCGCGCAATCGCTGCGCCCGCTGCAGAACCTCAAGCGCGGCGCCGTGCTGCGCGTGCTGGAGGAAGGCAAGGGCCGCTGGCAGCTCAGCCAGACGCCGCAGGCCGAGGGCGCCGTCGTCACGCTGGACCCCGCCACCGGCGCCATCCGCTCGCTGGTCGGCGGCTTCGACTTCGCGCGCAACCAGTTCAACTCCGCCACGCAGGCCTACCGCCAGCCGGGCTCGGCCTTCAAGCCCTTCATCTACTCGGCCCTCATCGAGCAGGGCGGCTGGGCCGGCACGCTGGTCAGCGATGAACCCGTGCAGGTCGGCGACTGGGCGCCGCGCAACTACGACGGCCAGTACGAGGAGGCGCTGACGCTGCGCCAGGGCCTGGCCCGGTCCAAGAACATGGTGACCATCCGCATCACCGAAGCCCTCGGTCCGCAGCGCGCCCGCGCCTGGGCCGCTCGCTTCGGCCTGGAGGAGGAGAAGCAGCCGCTGAACCTGACGCTGGCGCTCGGCACCGGCAGCGTCACGCCCATGCAGATGGCCCAGGCCTACGCGGCCTTCGCCAACGCCGGCCAGCGGCCCACGGCCTGGCTGATCGACCGCGTGCAGGACGCCCAGGGCAATGTCGTCTGGAAGGCCGACCCGCCCAAGCCGCAGACGGCCATCAGCGCGCGCAACGCCTTCATGACTTCGCAGCTGCTGGCCGCCGTCGCACGCGAGGGCACGGCCGCCAAGGCGAGTTCCATGCTCGGCCGCTGGGACCTCTACGGCAAGACGGGCACCACCAACGACGCGGTGGACGCCTGGTTCTGCGGCTTCCAGGCCTCACGCGTCGGCACGGTGTGGATCGGCTATCCGCAGCCCAGGTCGCTGGGCGAACGAGAGACCGGCGGCGGCCTGGCCTTGCCGGTCTGGGCCGCGACGATGGCCGTCGCGCTGAGGGGCCAGCCCAGCACCCAGCTCGCACCGCCCGCCGAGGGCTTGGTGCATGAGGGCGATGACTGGTTCTATACCGAGTTCGCCGGCGACCTGGCCATTGCCCGCATCGGCGTGAAGGCGCCGGAGCCGCCGGCCTCGGCGCCCGAGGCCGACGGTCAGGAGCCGCCGCCGCGCCCGCCCATCAACCAGTGATCCGCGGCTACTGACCCGCGGGCGGCTCCCAGAGCTCGACCTTGTTGCCCTCGGGGTCCATCACCCAGCCGAACTTGCCGTACTCGGAGTCCTGCGGCTCGCCGACGACCTCGCAACCTTCGGCGCGCAGGACTTCGATGAGACCGTGCAGGTCGGCGACGCGCAGGTTCACCATGAAGGGCGCCTCGCTCGGCGCGAAGTAGCCGGTGTCGGCCTTGAAGGGTGTCCACAGCGTCATGCCGGCGCTGCCGGGGATCTTGGCGCCGCCCCAGGGCTGCACCTCCAGGCCGAGGTGCACGCGATACCACTCGGACAGGGCCTTGGGGTCGCTGGACTTGAAGAAGATGCCGCCGAAGCCGATCACGCGTTGCATGGAACCTCCTGTTGAGCGGGCGATTTCAGCACGGGAGTTGCGCGGCCGAAAGTGGCGAGCGCCGCGCGGCCTCCTTGGGTCGAATGGCGGCATCGCCACCCAAGGAAAAACCATGAGACTCGCCGTTCGAGGAATCCCCACCGACCACTTCGACCAGCTCTGCCGCGGCGGCCGCGATGCCAACGGCCAGGGCGCGCTGCTGCGTCGCGCCGAAGGCCAGGGCAATCCCTGCCGCCACTGCCTGCAGCTCATCGCCGACGGCGACGACAAACTGGTGCTGTCCTACCGCCCGTTCACCGATCTGCAGCCCTATGCGGAGACGGGCCCCATCTTTCTGCATGCGCGCGACTGCCAGCGCTACGAGGCCGACGCGCTGCCGGCCTGGTTTGCTTACCTCGCACCGGCGCTGGTGCGCGGCTACGACGCCAACGACTGGATCCTCTACGAGACCGGCGCGGTCGTCGACGGCCGGGAACTGGACGCGGCCTGCCGGGACATCCTCGCCAACGAGGCCGTCGCCTACGTGCACATCCGCTCGAAGTTCAACTGCTTCCAGTGCCGCGTGGATCGCGCTCAGCCTTTGTAGGGCCCCTTGACCTCGCCCCAGCCCCACTTGGGCATGGGCGCATCGGCGTTCACCTCGGTGCCGGCCTGGGAGTTGATGACGGCCAGCCGCGAGCCCCATTCCAGGTAGCCCACCAGCGCCGAGCGGAACTCCGGGTCGTCGGGCATGCCGAGCTGGTCGGCCGTGTCCAGCAGCAGCGCGACCCAGGCGCGGCGCTGCGCCTGGCTCAGGTGGCGGTTCAGGTGCTGGCGGATCATGTGCGGGTGGCCGCCCTGCTGCTCGGAATAGGCCGTCGGCCCGCCCAGCACCTCGGCGAGGAAGGCGGCCACGTGGGCCGGATGCTCGCCGCTCATGTGGGCGAACACGGGCGCGAGCAGCGTGTCGTCCTTGACGCGTTCGTAGAAGCGCTCGGTCAGCCTTTGCAGTGCGGCGATGCCGCCGAGCCAGTCGTAGAGGGTGGGGACTGCGGTGTCGCTCATGAGGTGGGCGCGAGTGATGGCGCGGCGGAGATGGGGCTGGCGGCGGCAACGGCAAGAGGTCGCCGGTGTCTGCCCCCAATCAGCCACAGTGTCATCGCCAGCTCGCCGACCAGGGCTGGCAGCAGGATGGCAGGGAAGAGCAGGTTGGCAATCGGCGGCGCCATCAGCAGCGCGATGCTGTTGACGAGGTAGCACAGGCCGGCCAGCGCCAGCATCCAGCCCAGCACACGCGGCAGCACGCCGCTTCGCGCGATCAGCCAGCCGCGGATGACGCAGGCGAAGCCGAAGAAGATCAGGCCGATGCCGAAGCCCTGGCCATGCAGGTGCACGGCGAACAGCGCCATTGCGTCGCGCTGGCCGGGCAGGAAGGCCGCGGCCATGGACGGGCTGGTCAGCAGGTCCAGCGCGGCCAGCGCCTGCACGCGGTTGGCCACCAGCACGCAGGTCTGCACGAGGTTGAGGCCTGTCGCCGTCAGCGCCAACGGCTCGTTCACCGGCTTCAGCAGCCGCCACATCATGACGATGATGGGCAGGTCCAGCACCTGCATCAGCAGGTCGGCCATCAGGCCGCTGCGCCACAGCAGCGGGTTGGCCGCGATGTGCTGGGCCGTGGCCGCGGCGTCGCCGGCGACGACCAGACTGCCGCGCACGACGGTCTCGCTGTACAGGCCCAGCGCAATGATGGCCAGATAGCATAGGCCCGAGATGCGCAGTTCGCGCGAACCGACGGTGCTCATGCCGGCCTCGCGATGTGCCAGGCGCGGCGGGCGATGCCGCGGACCAGCCAGGAGAGGCCGGCGATGACCACGCCGATCAGCGTCGGCAGCACGGCGCCGAAGGTCCAGCTCATGCCGAGCACGAAGCCCAGCAGGCTTTCCGGCCGGTGGGCCGGCAGCAGCACGGCGAGCAGCAGCAGGCCGAAGAACAGCGCCTCGGTCGCGGCCTGGGCCTGCAGGCTGAAGGCCAGCGACAGTGCCGCGCCGAGCAGCAGCGGCAGCATGAAGCCGAGGGCGACGGGCAGCCAATCGCGCGCGGCGGCCTGCGCGCGCGGCAGCCGGCCCGCGGCCCACGCGGCCAACGCCGGCAGGATCAGCAGGCCCCAGGCGTTGGACAGGCCCGGCAGGTCGGCGCGCTGCAGCAGGTGGTGGCTGGGGATGCCGCCGTGCAGCGCCTCCCAGCCGAGGTGCAGGGTCTCGGCCATCAGGGCGAAGGCAGCGAGTGTCAGGCGCGATGTGGAGGTGACGGGCATGGTGGTGAAGTGTGACCGGAACAGCTGGGTAGCTTGCCGCCGGACACCTGGGGCCGCGACGCGGTTGCGACCGGCAGCGCGAGCGAAGCGATCAGCCGCAGCGCCGGCCGACGGGCGGTGCGGCGTTAACGCAAGCAACGCCGGGTAACAGCTGTCGGGCGGGCATGGCTCTAGAGTTGGCACATCCGCCACGACTCCGGTCCCTGCCCATGCGCCATCTCCTTTCGATCGTCTCCGCCCCGGTCCTGCTGGCCGTACTGCTCGCCGGTTGCGCCGCGGTGCGCGACACGCGTGTCGGGCGCGATGGGCGCAACGGGGGCGAAGCGCGCATGGCCCAGGCGCCATCGGTGGCCAGCGTGGCCGAGGAGCCGTTTGGCAAATCGGGCTGGGGCCGGCAAGGCGATTTCAAGCTCAGCGGCCAGCGCGTGCGCTACGAGCGTGGCGCCGACAAGCTGTCGCTGTTCGAACCGCTGGGCGGCAATCTGAGCACGGCGCTGCGCTTCAGCTGGACCGGCCCGGCGGGCGAGAGCTCGGCCGTCTGCGAGGCCTGGACGCCGGAGCTCAGCGCCAACGCCCGTTCGGCCGACAGCAAGCCCTGGGTGCTGAGCTGCCGCTGGGGCAGTGCGCCCGCGGCCATGCTGCAGATCGGCGAGGGGCAGATGCGGCGCGGCAAGCTCAGCCGTGAAGGGGCCTACCGCCGCGGCGAGCTGACGGTAGGCCTGCGCTCGGTGCATCTGCATGAGGGCAGCCCGCAGCCGCAGACGGCCGCCGCGGGCTACGAGATGCTGTACCAGGGCACGGTCGTCGGCAGCCTGGACCTGAGTGGCGCGGTGCCGCGCCTGCGCCGCCCGGACCCGGCCACGCCGGTGGGCCGTGCCGTCACCGAGGCCGCCTTGGCGCTGGCGCTGGTCTCGGAACCGACCTGATCGTCAGGTTTCCAGCTTCAGCGTCGGCACGCGGCGGCGCAGCGGCTGCGCCTTGACGATGCTGGAGCTGGTCTGGGCGCAGTCGGCCAGGCGATCCAGGGCCTGATCGAGGTGCTCGATGGAGCGCAGCGCCAGGCGCAGCACGAAGCAGTCGTCGCCGGTGACCTTGTCGCATTCCAGCGCCTCGGGCATGTCGTCGATGCGCTGCTGCACCAGGGCCAGCGCCCCCGGCATGGGTCGCACACGCACGATGGCTTGCAGCGTGAAGCCCAGGGCCAGCGGATCGATGTCGATGGTGAAGGCGCGGATCACGCCGCGCTCGCGCAGCCGCGTCAGCCGCTCCGAGGTGGCGGGCGGCGACAGGCCGATGGCTTCGGCCAGGTCCTTCAGCGGCGCGCGGGCATCGGCGGCCAGGGCGGCGAGCAGCAGGCGGTCGGTGGGATCGATCATGATTCTGTTGAGTTGGCGATTTGCCGTTGCGGTTTCTGCCAATCCTACGACTTGCCATCTTTGTCGCATGGATTCCTCGGATGTGCCTTGGAACAATGGAATTTCCCGTCGTTGCAAGGAATCCTGTGTCTCCCACCACCCGCGGCGTGCTCGAAATGGGCAGCGCAATGAGCCTGCTGGGCTCGATTGGCTATTTCGTGCTGCTGTCCGGCTTGGCGCCGCTGGACGTCGTGTTCTGGCGCTGCGGCTTCGGGCTGCTGACGCTGGCGCTGATCTGCACGGTACTGGCCCCGTGGCGCCGGCCCAGCGCGCGGGAGCTGGGGCTGGCGGTGCTGGGCGGCGTGGCCATCGTGCTGAACTGGGTGCTGCTGTTCGGCGCCTACGGCAGGGCCTCGGTGGCCGTGGCCACGGCGATCTACAACTTGCAGCCTTTTCTGCTGATGGGCCTGGGCGCCGTGTTCTTCGGCGAACGCCTGAGCGCGGCGCGGCTGGCGTGGATGGGCCTGGCTTTCGTGGGCATGCTGCTGATCGTGCAGGCGCGGCCCAGCGCCGGCTACGTCGGCGGCAACTTCGCGCTGGGCGTGGCCATGGCGCTGGGCGCCGCGGCGTTGTGGGCAGTGGCGGCCGTTGTCGCCAAGCGCCTGAACGGCATGCCGGCGCCGCAGATCGCGCTGATCCAGGTGGGCGTGGGTGTGCTGATGCTGGCGCCCTTTGCCGACTTCGGCCAATTGCCGCAGACGGCGATGGGCTGGATGCCGCTGGTGGTGCTGGGCGCCGTGCACACCGGCCTGATGTACGCACTGATGTATGCAGGCGTACAGCGCCTGCCGACGGCACTGCAGGGCGGCCTGTCCTTCCTCTACCCCGTGGTCGCCATCGGCGTGGACCGGTTGGCCCTCGGGCACGCGCTGGCGCCGCTGCAGTGGTTGGGTGCGGCGGTCATCCTGCTCGGCGCGGCCGGCTTGTTCCGCGCGTCCTAGGATTTCTCGGCCAGCGCCTTCAGGTTGGCCAGGCCGCTGTCGAAGTCGGGGCCGACCATCTTGTTCATGAACAGGCCCATCCAGCGGTAGATCGGGTTGGCGCCCATGTCGCCGTTCATGGACCAGGTGACCTGCGTGCCGCCGCCATTGGCGTCGAGGCGGAAGTCGCCCGTGGATGTGGTGCCGAAGTCGGGGAAGAAGAGCTCGTAGCCCAGGCGCTTGGGCGGCTCGGCGGTCGTGAAGGTCATGCGGCCGTCGCCCTGGCTCTTGCTCTTCCAGGCCCACACGGCGCCGGCACCCGAGGCGGGGCCGCTGTACTCGACGGCCATGGCCGGGTCGCGCTGGTTCCAGGCGCTCCATTGCTTCCAGCCGCGCGGGTCGGCGATGAGGGCGTAGATCTTTTCCGGCGCGGCGTTGATCTGAACCGTGCGCGTCACGGTGAACTTGGGCGACAGCATCAGCCCGCCGGCCAGGCACACGGCCATCAGCACGACGATGGCGATCAGCAGGACCTTGAGCGCTTTCATCGGGACTCTCCCGGAGATTGAGGTGGCCGCACTGTCGGCCGGTGAGCCAAGCCACACAATCCGCACAACTCCCTGCCGCAAGCCTCCATGAAGATCAACGCCGACCTCGCCTCCGTGTATGCCGATCAAGGCTTCCTCGTCATCCCCGGCTTCAAGTCGGCCGCCGACATCGCCGCGCTGCGCGAGCGCGCGCTGCAGATCGTCGACGCCTTCGACCCCGGCGAGCAGCGCCCCGTCTTCACGACCGAGGAGCAGCAGCGCCACGTCGACGACTACTTCATCGACAGCGGCGACCAGATGCGCTGCTTCTTCGAGGAAGAGGCCTTCGACGCCGAAGGCCGGCTGCGCGTGCCCAAGGACCTGGCCATCAACAAGATCGGCCATGCCATGCATGACCTGGACCCGGTCTTCAGCGCCTTTTCCAAGGGCGAGGCGCTGCGCGGTGTGGCCGCCGAGCTGGGGCTGGCCAAGCCGCAGGTCTGGCAGTCGATGTTCATCTTCAAACAGCCCGGCATCGGCGGCGAGGTGCGCTGGCACCAGGACGCGAGCTTCTTCGAGAGCGACCCCATCACCGTGACGACCTTCTGGTTCGCGCTGGAAGACGCGACGCTGCAGAACGGCTGCCTGTGGACCGAGCCCGGCGGCCATCGCGGCGCGCGCGGCGTGCTGCGCGAGCGCTTCGTGCGCGAGGGCCGCCAGGCCTGGATGGAGCAGATCAACCCCACGCCCTGGCCCGCAGCGGATTCGGCCGAAGCGATCCCGCTGGAAGTCGAGGCCGGCTCGCTGGTCGTCTTCCACGGCCTGTTGCCGCATTACTCGGCCGCCAACCGTTCGGCCAAATCGCGCCATGCCTACACGCTGCACGTGACCGACGGCGCGAGCGCCTACTCGCCGCGCAACTGGCTGCAGCGCGGCGCGGCGCTGCCGGTCGCGGGTTTCTAAGGGGTCGGCACGCCGTTTGCCCGCATCCCCACACAGTCCTCACAACCGCTCACAACCGGGGCCCGTTGTCCTACAAGGGGACTGAGCTTGCGCCGGCACGGCCTGCGGCGCCCCGCGCACAAAGTTGACCTCACCGCAAAACGTCGACCACGACGACAGGAGGCCAACATGAAGTTTCCGAAATCCGTGCACGCCGAGGGCTGGTTGGACCACATGGAAACCACCGAAGCCGGGCATCTTCCCGACGCGCTGAGGGACGGTGGCAATGCGCCGCTCAATGCGCCTACCACCCCTGTGAACCGCCCGACCGCACCGCGCGTGACGCCGACGATGGCTTCCACGATCGACCCGCGGCCGCAGACATCGAATGAGCGCCCCCTGCACGCGCCCAGCCGCCCGCAGCCGTCGGCCACGGCATTGCCTCCGCATCGCGAGTCCAGGCTGAACTGGGCGATCGGCGCGGGCGTCGGCCTCGTGCTGATCGCCGCCGTGGCGCTGTGGGCGTCGCACAAGACCACGGCCACCAGCGACGTGCCACCGCCCGTGTTGACCGGCAGCGCAACGCCCGACACCCAGGTCGCTGCCGCCACGCCGACCGATGCGACGCCCGCCGCCTCACAGGCCGAGGAGGCGGCGCCCACTTCGCCGAGCACGCCCACACCCACCAGCGATAGTTCGACGACGGTAGCCGCCGCCCCCGCGCCTGCCGAGCCCGAGCCGGTCCGCGGCGGCAAGCCGGTGACGACCGTGAAGCCAGCGGCCGAATCCATCGCCGTCGCCCGGGCCGCGCCGCACAGCGAAACCCTCGCCCAGGCAACACCGCAGCCGGCGCCACGCGCGGTGACGCCGCAGCCTGATGCCTTGTCGGGCACGGGCCCGATCACGATGCCGCCTACGGCTGCCGGCCCGACGACCCCGCCGTCGCAGACCATGCCGCCGGCCACCACGCCTCAGGCAACGCCACCGGCCACCGCGCCGCAGGCCGTGCCGCCGGCAACGACGCCGCAGCCTGCGGTGCCACCGGTCGCCGCCGCGACGCCGCCCGTGGTCGCTCAGGCGCCCGCGGCCGAGCCGGAGGACAGCGGCATCACCGTCAAGGTGAAGCAGGCCCTGTCGAGCGACTCGGTGCTGTCCGCCGTGACCATCGCCGTCAGCACCGACCATGGCGTCGTCAAGCTCGAAGGCCAGGCGCCCGACGCCCTGGCGCGTGAGCGCGCCACCGTCGTGGCCGCGGCGACCCTGGGCGTGAAGGCCGTCGACAACCGCCTGACGCTGCCGCCGGTGGCCTCGCTCGGCAGCGCACAGACCGGCGGCTGACCCCGCATGCCGGAACAAAAAAGGCGCCCATCGGGCGCCTTTTGCTTGGTGCGTTCGTGCGGCTCAGTGGCAGAGCTGCGTGCGGGCCGGCGCCAGCTCGGCGTCGATGAGCGCCTCTTCGGTCAACTCGCGGGCGGCTTCGAGCTGCAGGCAGAGTTCGGTGATGCCGTCGTCGCGGCCGCCGATAATTTCGGGCAGCGGCGCAGTGGCGATGTCGGTGGGCAGGTCGGCCAGCGCGCCGATCAGCTGGAACAGCAACTCCAGGCTCGCCTCGCCGCCTTGACCGCCTTGAGGCAGGTCGCGCGCGGCGCCCAGGCTGCGGGCCAGATACCAGCAGGCGTCGGCCGCGTTGTCGCAAGCCTGCGCCTTGAGTTCGAGGGCGCGGTTGCGCGCGTCGGCTTCGCTGCGGGCCTGGACGAGCTCGTAGGCACCCAGGTCGGCCGGGACGGCATCGTCAAGCGAGAGCGCGGCAAAGTCGAGTTCGTGGGCCATGCGTACTGCGGTGTTTGTGAGGCAGGGTCATCCTAACGGCGGGCCGGCTCGGCGGTCGCCCCGTGACCGCGGGCGGTGTGAAGCAATCGCCGGAACAATGTCACGGCACCCGCTCTATTCAACGCTTCTTGGTCGGGCGGGTCCAGCCAGTCAATGCCACTTGTTTCCCGCGCGCCACGGCGAGGTCACCAGCTTTTACATCCTTGGTGATCGTGGAGCCGCCGCCGACGGTTGATCCGTCGCCCAGCGTGACCGGGGCGACCAGCACGCAGTTGGAGCCGACATGCACGTCGTCGCCGATGTCGGTGCGGTGCTTGTTGGCGCCGTCGTAGTTGGCGGTGATGGAGCCCGCGCCGAAGTTGACGCGCTCGCCCACCGTGGCGTCGCCCAGGTAGGCCAGGTGGTTGGCCTTGGCGCCCTTGGCCAGCGTCGAGTTCTTGACCTCGACGAAGTTGCCGATGTGGACCTCGGCGGCGAGTTCGGCGCCGGGGCGCAGGCGGGCGAACGGGCCGATCAGCGCGCCTTCGCCGACGCTGGCGCCGGCCGTTTCGCCGTCGATGTGCGTGAACTCGTGGATGCGTGCGCCGGCGGCGATCTTGGCGTTGCGAATCACGCAGTTGGCGCCGATGCGCACGTTGTCACCCAGGTCGACATGGCCCTCGAAGACGCAGTTCACGTCGATGTCGACGTCCTGGCCGTGCGTCAGCGTGCCGCGCAGGTCGAAACGGGCCGGGTCGGCCAGGCGCACGCCGGCGCGCATCAGGTCCTCGGCCTGCTGGGCCTGGAAGGCGCGCTCCAGCTGGGCAAGCTGCACGGGATCGTTGACGCCCAGCACCTCGGTCTCGCTGCTGGCCTTGATGCCGAGCACCGGCAGGCCCTCGGCAACGGCCATTGCGACGATGTCGGTGAGGTAGTACTCGCCCTGGGCGTTGTTGTTGTTCAGCTGGCCCACCCAGCGCTTGAGCGCCGCCGTGGGCGCGGCCATCATGCCGCTGTAGCCCTCGTGGATGAGGCGCTGCTCGGGCGTCGCGTCCTTGTGCTCGACGATGGCCAGCACGCCGCCATCGTCCTGGTTGCGGATGATGCGGCCGTAGCCCGTGGGGTCGAAGAGGTCGACGGTCAGCAGCACGAGGGCATGGCCGGCGCAGGCGTCGATGAGGGCCTTGGCCGTGGCGGTCTCGATGAGGGGCACGTCGCCGTTCAGGATCAGCGTGGTGCCGTCGCCAACCAGGGCGGGCACGACCTGCTGGATGGCGTGGCCGGTGCCGAGCTGGGGCATCTGGCGCACGAAGGAGATGCCATCGGCGGAGACCGCGGCCTCGACCTGTTCGGCGCCGTGGCCGGTGATGACGACGCGCGCGGCGGCGGCCAGCGGTTCGCAGCTCTTCAGCACATGGGTCAGCAGCGAGCGACCGGCGAGCTTGTGCAACACCTTGGGCGTTGCGGACTTCATGCGGGTGCCCTTGCCCGCCGCCATGATCACGATGTTGAGCGCCATGCCTGCCTTGCGACTGCGTTTTAACGAAGTCGCGATTATGGTCAGGCCGGCGGGCGCTCCCCGCCTGACGCCACGGTCAGCGGGCGATCTGGACGCTGACGCGGTGGGATTTCGGCTCGACCTTGGGGAAGTCGGCCATGGCCGCTTCAAACAGCGCGCCGATCATCGAATCGCCACCCACCGTCACGCCTTCGTTGCTGGCATGCGTCTCGAACAGCGCCTCGCCGCTGGCGCGGTCGCGCAGGAGCATTGCCACGGCGCGGTCGTAGCGGCGGTCGAAGAACGGGTCGTGGCGCCAGCCCCAGCCGCCCCAGCCGGGCGCGTAGCCGTAGCGCGGCGACACCAGGCGGCCGCGCCAGCGCCACCACAGCGGGTCGTCCCAGGGCACGGGATCGTAGGCGGTGATGCGCGCGCCCAGCGTGATGAGCACGTCAGCGCTCTTGGAATCGGCGGCGGGCTTGAAGCCGGCCTTTTCCAGCGCGATCTTGGCGGCGTCTTCCAGTGCGGTCTCGCGCTTGCTGGCTTCTTCGCTTTGCTGCTGCGAGGGCAGGCGGTCGAAGGCATAGCTGCCGGCGCTGCGGCCAGACGGCCAGTTGCCATAACTGGACACGTCAGCTGAGACTGTGTAGGGCCCGGTGCAGGCCGTGAGCGCGACAACGGCCAGGGCCGCGGCGGACGAAAGGACAAGACGGCGTTTCATGGCGGCACCTCCATGTTGGTGTAGACGCATTCTGACCCGCAGTTATTGCCCCCGTGTAAATCAGCGTTGCAGCGTGATGACCGAGGGCGCCGAAGTTGTCGCGCAGCTTTCATCGTCATCGAAGGCGATGTCGCCGTCGGGCTCGGCCTGGCCGGTGGCGCGCATGGTCTCGAACGGGAACAGCTTCTTGTCCATCATGTGCGAGGGCACGATGTTGCCCATGGCCGTGAAGATGTTGTCGATGCGGCCCGGGTAGCGCTTCTCCCACTCGTTGATCATGGCCTTGACCTGCACGCGCTGCAGGTTCTCCTGGCTGCCGCAGAGGTTGCAGGGAATGATAGGGAACTCGCGGTGCTCGGCCCAGCGCACGAGGTCGGGCTCCTTCACGTAGGCCAGCGGGCGGATGACGACGTTCTTGCCGTCGTCGCTGACCAGCTTGGCCGGCATGCCCTTCAGGCGGCTGCCGAAGAACATGTTCAGGAACAGCGTCGTGACCATGTCGTCGCGGTGATGGCCCAGCGCGATCTTGGTGGCGCCCAGTTCGCCAGCCACGCGGTACAGGATGCCGCGGCGCAGGCGCGAGCACAGGCTGCAGGTCGTCTTGCCCTCGGGGATCAGCCGCTTGACGATGGAGTAGGTGTCCTGGTTCTCGATGTGGAAATCCACGCCACGCGAACGCAGGTAGTTGGGCAGCACTTCTTCCGGGAAGCCGGGCTGCTTCTGGTCGAGGTTGACGGCCACCAGGCTGAACTTGACCGGCGCGCGCACCTGCAGGTTGAGCAGGATGTCCAGCATCGCGTAGCTGTCCTTGCCGCCCGACAGGCAGACCATGACCTTGTCGCCGTCTTCGATCATGTTGAAGTCGGTGATGGCCTGGCCGACCTGCCGGTGCAGGCGCTTGGACAGCTTGTTGATCTCGTGCGCGGCCTTCTTGTCGGCGGCGGCTTGGTCAGCAAAATCGAGGACTTCAGACATCGTGTTCACCATGCACCTAACTCTGTGCTGATTGCGACTTCGCAGTCGGGAAAGATTTCGAGCTTGGTCAGCTTCAGGCGCACGCCGACGACGCCGGGCAGGCTCATCAGGCGGTTGCAGAGCTTGCCGAGCAGCGCTTCGACGAGGTCGGTGTGCTCGGCCGTGCACTCGTCGATGATGGCCGTGCGCACGCGCCGGTAGTCCAGCACATGGCCGATGTCGGCGTCGCGCGCGACGACGGGCAGCGCGCCGAGGTTGACCTCGGCATCGACCTGGATGGGCTGTGGCCCGGTGCGTTCGAAGTCGAGCACGCCCAGGTTGGCGCGAAAGCGCAGGCCCTGCAGGTGGATGACCTGGCGGTTGTTGTAGCGCTGCGGCGCGGTCTGCACCTCGGGCCGCAGCGCCCGCTCGATCTGCTTGGCGGCCTGCACGCCGTCGGCCAGCGCCGTCTGCACGCAGGGGTGCCAGCGGCCGCTGGCGTCGCCGGCGACGAAGGCGTGCTGGCGGGCATGCGCGTCCAGCAGCGCGAAGGCGGAGGGCTCGGGCTCGAAGCCGAGCAGCGCGGCGGCGTGATCGAAGCGTTCGGCGCCGACCGTCACGCCGTCGGTATCGGGCAGCAGTGAATCGGGCAGCGGCGTGGACAGGCGCAGCGTGATGCGTGACTGAGCTTCGATGCGCTCGACCAGGTGGGTCTGGGCGCGCCAGCCGCCGCGGGCCCAGACGGTCACGTCATGGCCGCGCTCGGCGAGGAAGAGGGCGTTCTCGGCCGCGTTGTCGCCTGCGCCGAGCAGCAGCACGCGGCCGGGCGGGAGCGTGGCGCGCTGGGCCGTCAGCGCGGTGGCGTCGAGCACGCGCGGGTGGGGCGACGCGAAATAGCGCGCCGGGCGCAGTAGGCGCAGCCCGGTGGCGACCAGCAGCGCGCGTGCCTGCACGCGCTCGCCACCGGCGAGTTGCAGCGTCCAGCCCTCGGGCGAATGGCGTGCGGATTCGACCCGGGCGCCGAGGCGCAGCGCCAGGCCCGGCGTGGCCCGGGCCTGGGCGGCGTAGTGCTCGGCCAGGTCCGAAAGAAGCGTGGCGGGCTCGCCCAGCACCCAGTCCTGCTTGAAGTCCAGCGCCGCCAGCGTGGCGCACAGCCGCGGCTCGCGCTCGACGAGCAGCGTCGTCATTCCCAGCTGGCCGAGCCAGGACGCCGCGCTGCAGCCGGCGGGGCCGCCGCCGAGGATGGCGACGTCGATGGAGGTGGGGCTGGACATGGGCGGCTGGGACAAAGCCGCGAATTATCCCAGTCAGCCCCGTTTTGCGCTTGCCCGCTTCCAGAGGCGCCAACCCAGCAGCGCGGCAAGGATCACGCCGTAGACGGCCGGCTCGGCGAAGTTGTGCTTGCCGGCGCGCATCCAGATGAAGTGCATCAGCGCGATGACCGAGATCGCGTAGACCGTCTTGTGCAGCGCCTGCCAGCGCTTGGCGCCGAGGGCCTTGATGGCCTTGTTGAAGCTCGTCGCCGCCAGCGGCGCCATCAGCAGCCAGGCCGTGAAGCCCATCAGGATGAAGGGCCGCTTGGCGATGTCCTTGGCGATGTCGTTGAAGTCCAGCCCCATGTCCAGCCAGCCATAGGCCAGCAGGTGCAGGGACGCATAGCTGAACGTGAACACGCCCAGCATGCGCCGAAAGCGCACGAGCGCCGGGAGGCCGGCCAGCTCGCGCAGCGGCGTGATGGCCAGCGTCAGCCACAGGCCGCGCAGCGTCCAGTCGCCCAGGCGGCGGATCAGCGCCTCGGCCGGGTTGGCGCCGAGCTGGTTGGCCGCCGCCGCGTAGACCAGCCAGGCCAGCGGCAGTAGGCAGGCGACGAAAAGCATCGGCTTGGCGGCGCGATTCAACAAGGCCGCCTGGACCAGGCTTCGCGCCGTTCGGCTGCCTTGGGGTGCGGTCAGGTTCGGGGCGGCCCTGCGCTTGTCCTGCGGCGCCGTCGAAAGGGCAGACTTCATCGTCAGTAGTACTTCTTCAGGTCCATGCCCGCGTAGAGCTGGCCCACCTGGGCTTCGTAGCCGTTGAACATCAGCGTCGGCCGCTTCTTGGCGAACAGGCCGTCCTCGCCGATGCGGCGCTCGGTGGCCTGGCTCCAGCGCGGGTGGCTGACATTCGGGTTCACGTTGGAATAGAAGCCGTACTCCTGCTGCGCCGCCTTGGTCCAGCTCGACATCGGCTCCTTCTCGACGAAGCGGATCTTGACGATGCTCTTGGCCGACTTGAAGCCGTATTTCCAGGGCAGCACGACGCGCACGGGCGCGCCGTTCTGGTTGGGCAGCACTTCGCCGTACATGCCGAAGGTCAGCAGCGCCAGCGGGTGCATGGCCTCGTCGATGCGCAGGCCTTCGACGTAGGGCCAGTCCAGCACGCCCGAGCGCACGCCGGGCATCTGCGACTTGTCGGCCAGGCTGGTGAACTCGACGTACTTGGCCTTGGAGGTCGGCTGGGCCTGCTTGATCAGCTCGGCCAGCGAATAGCCCACCCAGGGGATGACCATGCTCCAGCCTTCGACGCAGCGCAGCCGGTAGATGCGCTCCTCCATCGGCGCCAGCTTCAGCAAGGCCTCGATGTCGTAGCGGCCGGGCTTGGCGCATTCGCCCTCGACACTGACCGCCCACGGCCGCGTCTTCAGCGTGTGGGCATGCTCGGCGGGGTCGGCCTTGTCGGTGCCGAACTCGTAGAAGTTGTTGTACGAGGTCGCGTCGGTGTAGCTGGTGGTCTTCTCCATGACCGCGGCGCCGGGCACGGCCGAGTGGGCACCGGGTAGCTTGGGCAATTTGCCGCCGCCGGGGGCGGACTGGGCCAGGGCCAGCGGAGACGCCGTTGCGAGGCCGAGGCTGGCCAGGGCCGTGCGACGGCTCAGGTAGACACGCCGGGGCGTGATCTCGCTGGACAGGGGCTCGTGAGGGGCGGGGGTTTGGATCAGCATGAGAGGCTCTCGTCTTTGGGCTGAGGCTGGGTCGGGCCAGGATGGGTGCAACTTACACCGCCAGCGTCCTGCCTGCTTGAGAGCAGGGCAGCGCGCGTCGAGCTTGGGCCAGACATTCGCCGACCTCGCCACTTAACGCGCGGATCCCGTGGGCACGGTCACGGGAATCTCCAGGATGAACGATGCACCTTGTCCGGGACCGTCGCTGTGGACGTGCAGGCTGCCGCCCATCTCCTGTGCGGCCAGAACACAGCTGTGCAAACCAAAGCCATGCCCGTTCTTGCGCGTGGTGAAACCATGAGAAAAAACGCGGGTCAGATTCTCCGGCGCGATGCCTTCGCCGTTGTCCGTCACCGTGATGCGCAGCACCGGACCGTCCATCAAAACAGCACCCAGCGTAATGAAACCGCGTTTGTCCGCGATCGCGCTCAAAGCTTGTTTGGCGTTGCTGATCAAGTTCACCAGCACCTGCAATACGCGATGTCGATCCAGTAAGAGGCTGGGCAAAGTCGGGTAGTTTTTTACGACATCCACTTTATGGCGCGTCAGCGCAACGGCGTGCATGCGCAGCGCGTCGTCCAGTAGCTCGTCCACCTTTGCGGATTCGACAACACGCGGCGTGCCTGCATATGACTGCTGGGTTGCAATGACCTGTTTGATGTGCTCCACACTGCCGCCCAGCGCAACCAGTTCAGTCGTTATGGCTTCATGCTCACTCTCGAGTGTTCGAGCCAGTTCACGCAAATAGGTCGGCAGCAACTTGCCTTTGCTGTCTTGCGTCAGGAATTGCCCCAAATTATCGGCATGCGTATCCATCAAGGCCACGGAGCGGGCGAGCCCCTTGAGCTTGGATGCCCGCAACTGGGCGCCAATCAAGTCGGCCGATACGTTGACGCTGTTCAGCACATTGCCCACGTTGTGCAAAACATTGGTGGCGATCTCTGCCATGCCAGCGAGGCGCGCCGCAGTCAGCAACTGGGCTTGCACCTCTTCAATCTTTCGCTCTGCTTCCTTCAGTTCGGATATGTTTTTCGAGGTTCCGAAGGTTCCGATCAGCTTGCCGTGCCTGTCTCGCCAAGGGCTCTTGGTGGTGAGATACCAAACAACGCGCCCGTCGGGATGAACGGTTTTCTCGCTCTTTTCTATGATGGGTTTTCCAGTGCGGAGGATCTCCTCCTCGTCGCGGCAAAATTCGCCCGCCCGATCCTGCCCGTAAAGATCGGCATCGGTTTTGCCGATCACATATTTTTCAAACTCATTCACGCTGGCCAGATGCGACGGGAGTGCGTCTTCATCGGCGCCGGGATGTATTGCGCGGTAGCGGCTGATTGATAGCCGCAGCAGGTTATGCAGTTCGGAGCGGCTTATTTTTACGAAGCGTGATTTCAGGTCCTTGAAAAAGATGGAATCCGGCGAATTGTCCATCAGAGTGCTCAGCAAATCGTGGTGATACGCCAGCGCCGCTTCCGTCTGCTTCAGTGCAGTAATGTCCTTTGAGATCCCGAACGTGCCGATGATGACTCCTGCGCTGTTGCGCAGCGGCATTTTGGTACTCAGCGTCCAGGACTCCGCGCGCCCATCCTTCCAGGTTTCCCGCTCCGCTTTGCCAATCATCGGTTGACCAGTGCGCAGTATTTCCTGTTCATCCTCATAGGCGGGGCGCGCATGCTCTTCGGAAAAAAAGTCAAAATCCGTCTTGCCTATCAATGCCGCCGGTGATGCGGCCCCGAATTGCAACGCCTGGGCTTTGCTGCATTTGAGAAAGCGGGACTGCAGGTCTTTGAAATAAATATGATCGGGAGAGTTGTCCAGGAGTGTGCGAAGCAAATCCTGCTCATTGATCTGAGATGCATCCACGGGGTTCTCCGTAGCCGTCATCTCTGCCGCGGAGTTCACGCCTTGAGGCGATTCGGCCAACCGTTGCAAATGCCACTTCTGTGTCAGGACGTGCGACAACTGGATGATTTCGACGCGATCAAGAGGCGTTTTGAGCGTCAGCCATCCGTGCATTGTTCCCATGGCTTCGAATAACGCATCAGGCGACAGATCGAGGCGCTCCGCGCAAATCACGATCTGGACTCTGGAATCAACCGCCCAGATTTGACGAGCTATCTCGATCGCCGTCCATTCCTCCTTTTGGGAGGGGCCGATGAATGCAAGGGTATAGGGCAGCGGAGCCAGCACGGACTGTTGCATCAGGGCAAGGCTTGCGTGGATATCGCGGGCGCAATCCAGTTCGAATTTCCCCTGTGCATGGGGATCGTCGATCAGCATGGTGCGAAAGGCGTCATGAATATCGGGACTGCCATCCACGAGGAGAATACGATCCTTGTCGGGGGCCGGCTGTGCTTTCATGATGGGTTGCCTTGCATGAAACAGCTTTAGATATCGGACCCTGGTACGTTGGCTTGCGTTTGTGTCTGTCGCACGGGCAGCGTGACACGAAACGTGGTGCCTTGCCCCACGACACTTTCCACGTCGATACGGCCGTGGTGTTTCTGCACGATGCCGTAGGACAGCGAGAGCCCGAGCCCCGTGCCTTTGCCGACGGGCTTGGTGGTGAAGAAGGGTTCGAAAATATGCTTGAGCGTCTCAGGCGGTATGCCACTGCCCGTGTCGGA
The DNA here is from genome assembly GCA_019509985.1 of Burkholderiales bacterium. GTDB lineage: Bacteria > Pseudomonadota > Gammaproteobacteria > Burkholderiales > Burkholderiaceae_C > Pelomonas. The sequence goes on from JAEKLF010000097.1 coordinate 38,729, forward strand.
CACTTCCATCCAAACCTGGCCTTCTTCGGCTCCCGTTCGAATGGTGATGCGGCCACGCTTTTCGCCAATGGCATGGGTCGCGTTGACCACAAGATTCATCACCACCTGATTGACCTGTGAAGCCAGGCATTCAATATGGGGAATGGTTCCATATTCTTTCACCAGATCCGCCTTGTACTTGATCTCGCTGGCTACGATGTTCAACGTCGAGTCGATGCCCTGATGCAGATCGGCCGATTCCCAGTCCTGCGACGATTCAATGCGGGAAAAGTCCTTCAGGTCCTGAACGATCTGTCGCACTCGCACAATGCCTTGCCTGGATTCTCGTATGAGCACTGGAATGTCTTCTTTCAAGAAGTCCAGTTCCAGGCGTTCGCGTAGTGCGCGCAGGTCGGCGATCACCTCGCGTGCCGTAATGCTGGCTTCTGCGCATTCATAGGCGGCAATCAGCTCGAACAGTTTGCCGATATATCCATCCAAAGTGCCATGGTTTGAGAAAATATAGCCAATCGGGTTGTTTATCTCATGCGCTACGCCGGCTGCAAGATGGCCTATGGACGCCAGCTTCTCCGATTGGATCAATTGCCCTTCCAGATGCTTGCGCTCCCTGATCTCGTTCTGCAAAACTTCGTTGACGGTGCGCAGTTCGCTGGTGCGTTCCTGCACCGCGTCTTCCAGAAGGGTACGGTGCGCCGCCGCATCCTGCATCATTTGCCATTTGGTGGTGAGCGCCGTGGCCAGTTGGAAGACCTCAATGGAATCAAAGGGTTTTTTCAGGATCAGCAGGCGATCGGAAACGTCGAGCCGCGCCAGGATATCGGCCCATGAACCATCGGCATATGCCGTGCAGATAACAACTTGCAGGCGAGGGTCGCAATGCCATAGACGTTCAATGGTTTGCACGCCATCCCAGCCGGGCGGCATGCGCATATCCACAAAGGCCATGGCATAGGGCCTGTTTTCGCGGAGGGCTGCCTCTAATTTTGAAAGCCCCTCCTGCCCTTGGTAGGCGGAGTCGAGTTCAAAGGCGATTTGGGGGAGCGCACTTTCCTCATCGCCAAACAATGCGGCTTCCACGGCGCTGAGTTGTGCGTGCTCCGGCGCTTGCGGCACGAGGATCTTTCGAAAATCCTCGTGGATTGCAGGCATGTCATCTACCAACAGGATGCGACGGTTTTGCGGGGTCTTCATCGCTGCCCTTCCGGACTGGAGACTGATTTTTATTAGAGCAGACTTCCGTAAAGGCATGTCATGAATGAGATACTGTCTGTGCGCCATGTCTTATGGCGTGGATTGCAATTTCTGACCAATTGGACTCAATCGAGCGCAGGGTTTCGATCTTGCGCTCATTACTGGCCGATGCGCCAGTGCGCACCTGGCAGCGCGCCCGAAGTGATGGTCATGCCGCGCTCTTGCGTGCGCCGAGGCTCAAGATGGGGTTTGCTCGGCCTGGCTCACCTGAAATCCCGGCTTTCGGTCGGCAGCCGGCCGAGCAGCGGGTTGAGGTTGGTGAAGCGCTGTGCCAGCAGGTGGCGCACGTCGCCGTCGCCGCGCTGCCAGACGCCTTCGACCGCCAGCAGCCGCGCGCCGAGGATGGTGC
>JAEKLF010000098.1 GCA_019509985.1 Burkholderiales bacterium
AGGACGGCTCGTCCGAACCCCCGCTGAGGACGGCCGCGCTGCTGGCCTGGGTGTTCGCCGTGACCTGGTTCGTCAGCACCGCCATGGCGGCGCACCTGCCGCGGCTGCTCGCGGCCGTGGGCACGGCGCCGGGCGCGGTCATCGCGATCGGCGCGCTGGTGGGGCCGGCACAGGTGGCGGGCCGGCTGCTGGAATTCGGCTTCCTGCGGCGGCTGCACCCGTTGCACTCTGCGCGCGTGGCGGCGCTGATGCATCCGGTGGGCGCCGCGCTGCTGGCGGTGCTGGGTGCGCCGGTGGCCGCCGTCTTCGCGCTGCTGCACGGCGCGGGCAACGGCATCCTCACCATCGCCAAGGGCACGCTGCCGCTGGCGCTGTTCGGCACCGCCGGTTACGGGCACCGCCAGGGACTGCTGATGTTGCCGGCGCGCCTGACGCAGGCACTGGCGCCGTGGCTGTTCGGCATGCTGCTGGCCGATTTCGGCGCCGCCGTGCTGTGGGCCTCGGCGGGGCTGGCGCTGAGCGCGCTGGCGGCGCTGCTGCTCATCCAGGTGCCGGCGCGGGCCGGCCATCCTGCCCCTGCATCTCTGGAGAAAGCCGCTTGAAGATCCGCACTGCTTCGCCCGATGACGCCGCCGCCGTCGCGGCCATCTACGCGCCCGTCGTGGCCCACACCGGCATCTCCTTCGAGCTGGACCCGCCGGACGCGCACGAGATGCGCAGCCGCATCGAGAAGACGCTGGCCGGCCTGCCGTGGCTGGTGGCCGAGGACACGGCCGGCGCCGTGTGCGGCTACGCGTATGCCGGCAAGCACCGTGAGCGCGCGGCCTACCAGTGGTCGGTGGACACGACGGTCTATGTCCGCGAAGACATGCGCGGCCAGGGCGTCGGCCGGGCGTTGTACGAGCAGCTGTTGCCGCTGTTGGCGGAGCTGGGGTACTTCCAGGCCTTCGCCGGCATCGCCCTGCCCAACGCGGGCAGCGTGGGGCTGCACGAGGCGGTGGGCTTCGAGGCCCTGGGCGTGTATCGCAACGTCGGCTTCAAGAACGGCGAGTGGCGCGACGTGGGCTGGTGGCAGAAGACACTCAGGCCGCTGGAAGCACCCGCAGCTCCACGGCCCTTCCAGCCGCCGGTTGACGCAGACTCTCGCCATGACTGACATCACCATCTTTCACAACCCGGCCTGCGGCACCTCGCGCAACGTGCTGGCGCTGATCCGCCACGCCGGCATCGAGCCGCGCGTCGTCGAGTACCTGCAGACACCACCCAGCCGCGATGAGATCCGCGCGCTGGCGGCCGCCACGGGCCAGCCGCTGCGCGCGCTGCTGCGCGAGAAGGGCACGCCCTTCACCGAGCTGGGCCTGGGCGACTCGGGCTTGAGCGACGAGGCCCTGCTCGATGCCATCGAGCAGCACCCCATCTTGCTCAACCGCCCCATCGTCGTGACGCCGCTGGGCACGGCGCTATGCCGGCCGTCCGAGGCCGTGCTGGAGCTGCTGCCTGTGGGACCGCTGCCGCCGTTCACCAAGTCCGACGGCGAGGTGGTGCACGACAGCGGCGCGCGCCGCGCGGCGGCCTGAGCATGCGCCGCCTTCGCTACGACTGCACGGCCAGCCTGGACGGCTTCATCGCCGACCCGGACGGCGGCTACGGCTGGATCGTCGAGGACGCGAGCATCGACTTCGACGCGCTGTACGCCGAGTTCGACACCTTCGTCATGGGCCGCAAGACCTGGGACGTCATGCAGGCCCTGGGCGAGGCCAACCCGCTGCGCGGCCGGCGCGTCATCGTCGCGTCGCGCACGCTGGACGCGGCGGCGCACCCCGGCGTGACCGTGGTACGCGACGACATTGCCCGCCATGTCGCGGCGCTGAAGGCCGAGCCGGGCGAGCGCGACATCTGGCTGTTCGGCGGCGGCGAACTGGCCGCCCAGCTGTTCGAGGCCGGCCTGGTGGACCGGCTGGAAGTGGCGCTGATGCCCGTGCTGCTGAGCCGCGGCATCCCGTTGCTGGCGCCGGGCGCGCAGCAGCGGCTGGCGCTGGTGTCGTCGCGCGGCCTGGCCAGCGGCATTCTGATGCTGACCTACGACGTGGTGCGCTGACGGCCCAGCCGCTCAGGCCGCCTGCAGCTTCGGGAAGTCCGTCGACGCCACCACGTCGCGCCACTGCGCCGTCTCGCGCTCGACGAAGGCGTGCTTGTCGGCCAAGGCCTGCAGCGTGTCTGTGCCCAGCGGCAGACGCAGCGGCGGGTCGCTGGCTTCCACCAGGGTCAGCATCGCCTGCGCCAGGCGCTCGGGGTCGCCGGGCTGGTTCAGGCTGATCTGCTTCGCCGCCTCGCGGAGCCGGCCGGCGCTGGCGGCGTAGTCGTCCAGCACGCGGGGCGAGGTGACGAGGGACTGGCCCTCCAGGAACTCGGTGCGGAAATAGCCCGGTTCGACGACGGTGGCGTGGATGCCCAGCGGCGCCAGCTCGGCGTGCAGCGCCTCGGTCAGGCCCTCGACGGCGAACTTGGTCGAGCAATAGACGCCGAAGCCCGCGACCGAGCGGTAGCCGCCCAGCGACGAGATGTTGATGACATGGCCGGCGCGGCGTTCGCGCATCTGCGGCAGCACCGCGCGCGTCACGTTCAGCAGGCCGAAGACGTTGGTCTCGTACAGGCGCCGAACCTCGTCGGCGCTGGCCTCCTCGACGGCGCCCAGCAGGCCGTAGCCGGCGTTGTTGACGAGCACGTCGATGCGGCCGAAGCGCTCCGTAATGGCGGCGGCGTTGCGTGCCGTGGCGACGACCGCGTCGCCGTGGGCGAGCGCTGCGGCGGTGATGCTCGCGCCGATGCCACGCGAGGCGCCGGTGATCATCCAGACGCGCTTGAAAGTGGGGGTGGTGGTCGTGGTCATGAGGTGTCCTTGCTGAGGAAGTCGTTGCGGGGTGGGTCGGCCGATGGAGCGAAATCTAGGGCTGCGATTGCTCGTCAACTAGCCCAGAATCCCTTCATTGATTCGCAAGTGAATCGTGAGAATCCAGCCATGGCCTTCAACGAACTCCGCGCGATAGCCACCTTCACCAAGGCCGCCGAGCTGGGCAGCCTGCGCCAGGCCGCCGTGGCGCAGGGCATCACGCCTCAGGCTGCCAGCCAGGCGCTGACGCAGCTGGAGGCGTATCTCGGCGTGCGCCTGTTCCACCGCACGACGCGCAAGCTGAGCCTGACCGAGGAGGGCGAACGCTTCCTCGGCGCGGCCGCACCGGGCCTGCAGTCGTTGCAGCGCGCATTGCATGGCGCCCGCCAGGGCCGCGACGCCATCGCCGGCCCGCTGCGCATCGTCGCGCCGCGCTCCATCATGCTGCCGGTGCTGTGGCCGGTGCTGGAGGCGTTCTGCGCCGCCCATCCCGGCATCGAGCCCGACGTGCAGCTCGACGACCGCATCGGCAACTGGGTGGAGGACCGGGTCGATGTGGGTTTTCGCGCCGGCAGCCCGCCGGGTGACGGCGTCATCGCCCGCCACCTGTTGCCGCTGCAGCTCATCGTCTGCGCCGCGCCGAGCTATCTCGCGCGTCATGGCGCGCCGCAGTCCATCGACGACCTGGCCCAGCACCGCTGCAGCGGCTTTCGCCGCACCAACACCGGCAAGCTGATGCCCTGGGAGTTCGCGGTCGGCGGCGAGATCGTCGCCCGCGACATCGCCTCCGTCGTGATGACCAATGACGTGGAGCTGGAGGCCAACGCGGTGGTCGCCGGCCAATGCATCGGCCAGCTGGTGGGCGTGACGGCCGCCCCGCTGATCCGCGCCGGCCGCCTCGTGCCACTGCTGACCGCGCATGTGGCCGAGCACCTGGGCCTGTACCTGTACTACGGCAGCCGCGTGGCCCAGCCGGCGCGGGTGCGCGCCTTCATCGACCTGGCCGTCGAGCGTGTGGCCCGTCATTGCATTGGTGATTGCCGTCGCCCTCTCCGCGGCCTGGCGGGCCGTCGTGCGGTTCAGCCCAGAGCTGACGATCGATCTGTCGCAAGAGGAAATTCAAGCCCAGCTCGCCCCGAGGTTCCCGGCACAGAAATGCCTCCTGCAGGCCCTGTGTTTCGAACTGCGCGACCCCCAGGTGAGGCTGGACGAGGGCGCGGACCGTATCGGCTTCTCCGCGCAGTTCGTGGCCACGCTGGGCAAGCGACGGATGCCTGGGGTCGTGACGTTCACGGGCAAGCCCCGCTACGTGCAGGACGCGGGCAGCTTCTATCTGGACGATGTCCAGGTGTCGGAATTCCAGATGACGGGCAACGCGCCTGATTTCGACGAGGTCGTCAGGGTCCGCGGCCCCAAGGTCATGGAAGCGCTGTTGCGCAACGTACCGCTCTACACGCTGCGCGGCAACTCGACGCATGGCCAGCTGGCCAAGCTGGCACTGCGCTCAGTCCAGGTCGTGGATGGAAGGCTGCGCATCACCTTCCTCAACCCGCTGGGTTGGTTTGGCTGAACCAGGCCCGGCGCCACAACGAAACATCGCCGCCGGTCGCGTCACAAACCGACGCGTTTGGTAATGCCTGGCTTCGTCGCTCGGGCCAAAACTTGTGATCCCAATCCCGTCATTTCTCGGAGACGGATCATGAAGAGCAAGCAAATTCTCGCGCTGCCGCTGGCGGCGCTTTTGTTGCTGGGCGGCTGTGGCGGGGGCGGCGGCGATGCGGGCACGCCGGTCACAACGCCGTCCACCTCGACGTCGGGCACGCTGAACCTCAGTCTCACCGATGCGCCGTCCTGCGGCTACGACCATGTCTACGTGACGGTGCAGAAGGTGCGCATCAACGCCAGCGCCAGCGCCGAAGAGAGCGACGCCGGCTGGACGGACATCAACGTCGGCCCCACGCAGCGCTTTGACCTGCTGGCCCTGCGCAACGGCGTGCTGGCGGGTCTAGGCCAGGTGCCACTGACGGCCGGCCACTATTCGCAGCTGCGCCTGGTGCTGGCGGAGAACGGCGGCAGCACGCCGCTGGCCAACTCGGTCGTGCCCACGGGCGGCGCTGAGGTGGCGCTGAAGACACCCAGCGGGCAGCAGAGCGGCCTCAAGCTCAACGCCAGCATCGACATCGCGGCCAATCAGATGGCCGACTTCGTGCTGGATTTCGACGCCTGCAAGTCCATCGTCACGGCCGGCAACTCCGGGCAGATCCTGCTCAAGCCGGTCGTCGCCGTCATTCCCAACCTGTTGTCGGGCGTCAGCGGCTATGTGGACACCAGCGTCGCCAACGGCAGCACCCTGGTCAGCCTGCAGCAGGGTGGCGTCATCATCAAGGCCACGGCGCCCGAGGCCAGCGGCCGCTTCGTGCTGACGCCGGTGGCACCGGGCAACTACGACCTGATCATCAAGGCCACGGCGCGGGCCAGCATGGTCGTCACCGCCGTGCCGGTCACGGCCAACACCGTGACGGCCATCAGCACCAGCACCGCACCGCTGGCGCCAGCGCTCGCCATCGATGGCCAGGCCAGCGGCAGCGTGATGGCGGCCGGCGTGGCCGCCACGGCCAGCGTCGCGGCGACACAGAAGCTCGCCGGCGGCAACGTCGTCACGCTCGCCGAGACCATGTCGGACTCGACCACCGGCGCCTACACGCTGACGCTGCCTGCCGCGCCGCCCTGGGTCGCGCCCTATGTGGCGGCGCCGGCCAGCCTGGTCTTCGCCGCGGACGCCACGGCCGGCCTGCTCTACACGTTCAACGCCGACCTGAACGGCACGGTCAAGACGGCCGGGCCTTTCGCGTTGACGGCGGGCGGCACGCTGGTGACCAACTTCGGCTTCTGAGCGCTGCGGGCTCAGGCCACGACCGGCCTGAGCAGGTCGGCGATGCCGATGCGCTGCGCAAAGTCCACGCGCACGCGCTCGGCCACGTCGGTCACCGCGGCGGCGCCGTCGTCGAGAAAGTCAACGACCGAGCGGAACGGCCGCTCGCCGTGCGGCAGGCCGACGATGCGCGTGACCTCGTCGGCCACGGCCTGCGGGTCGGCTTCGGGCGGCATCAACGCGGACAGCCGCGCGCCGATCTGGTCCATCAGCCCGACGTAGCGGTCATAGGCGGCGGCGGTCTCGCTGTCCGCAGGCCCGCCGGCGTTGGCGAAATGCCCGGTCCCGTTCGTGAAGGCGCCGGGCACGACGATGCCGGTCTCGATGCCGAAGCGCGCCAGCTCCCAGGACATCGTCACCGCGAGCGAATCCATCGCCGCCTTGGCCGCGGCGTAGGGCCCGAGGAAGGGCGGGAAGCCGCCACGCGTCGTCGTGCTGCCAACCCAGAGCAGCAGGCCTTTTTGCTGCGCACGCAGCACGGGCAGCGCCGCGCGGTTGACGCGCTGGGCGCCGAGCACATTGGTGTCGTAGGCCGCCATCATTTCCTCGGGCGAAAAGGCTTCAGCAGGCCCGACGACGAGGTGGCCGGCGTTATGTACGAGGCCGTCCAGGCGCCCCTGCTCGGCGACGACCGTAGCGACGGCCGCATCGGCGCTGGGCTGCGACAGCACGTCCAGCTCGACGACGCGCAGGTCCAGGCCGCGGGCAAAGCTCCAGTCGCGCAGCTCGCGCGCCCGGGCGGCGTTCTTCGTCGTGACGCCGCGCATGCTGGCGTAGACGGTGTGGCCGGCGGTGGCCAGGGACTGGGCGCTCAGGCGGCCGATGCCGCTGGATGCGCCGGTGACAAGGATGACTTGATTGTTTTGCATGCTGCTCTCCTTCAGACGATGCCGCCGTTGACACGGACGGTCTGGCCGTTGACCCACGCACCTTGCGGCCCGGCCAGCACACTCACCATCGCGGCGATGTCCTCGGGCTGGCCCAGGCGTTCCAGCGGCGCCATCTTGGCCAGGCGCTCGACCTGCTCGGGCGTCTTGCCGTTCAGGAACAGGTTGGTCGCCGTCGGGCCGGGGGCCACGGCGTTGACGGTGATGGCCTTGCCGCGCAGCTCCTTGGCGAGGATGTTCGTCATCGTCTCGATGGCGCTCTTGGTGGCGGCGTAGACGGCATAGCCCGGCAAGCCCAGGCCGATGACGCTGGTCGAGAAATTGATGATGCGGCCGCCGTGGCGCAGGCGTTTCGCGGCTTCACGCATCGCCAGGAAGCTGCCCTTGACGTTGATGTCGAACAGGCGGTCGAAGGTGGCGTCGTCGGTGTCGGCCAGATGCGGCAGTTCGTTGGCCATCGCGCCGGCGTTGTTGACCAGCACGTCCACGCCGCCGAAGGCCTCGGTGGCGGCGTCGAACAGCAGCTTCGCGGCGATTGCGTCGGCCACATTGGCCTGGATGGCGATGGCGCGGCCGCCGCGCTCGACGATGGTGTCGACGACCTGCTGGGCTTCACGGGCGCTGCCGGCGTAGTTGACGACGACGGCATGGCCGTCGGCCGCCAGGCGCTGCGCAATGGCTGCACCGATGCCGCGCGAGGCGCCGGTAACGATGGTGACGGGGGAAGAAGTGGTGTTGGTGGTGGAAGAGTTGCTCACGGGGTGCTCCAGCTTGCTTGGGTTGGGAGGCAGGACCGGGGAGCGGCCCTGTGAGTTCAATGTATTGTTCAGGCCGTTTCGGATAAATAAGCCAAACAAGACATCACAATCCATTCCAACTAAACAATTGGGGCGTCCATGGACCGACTCGACGCGATGCGCCTGTTCGTGCGCATCGTCGAACTGGCCAGCTTCACCAAGGCCGCCGACGAGCTGCAGCTGCCGCGCGCCTCGGTCAGCCTGGCGCTGCAGCAGCTCGAAGCGCGCCTGGGCGTGCGCCTCTTGAACCGCACGACGCGCCACGTCAGCCCGACGCTGGACGGCCAGGCCTATTACCTGCGCTGCCAGCAGATCCTGCAGGACGTGGGCGAGACCGAGGACCTGTTCCGCAGCGCCCAACTCAGCCCCAAGGGCCGCCTGCGCGTGGACATGCAGGGCACGCAGGCGCAGCGCTTCGTGCTGCCCTACCTCGGCGACTTCCATGCCCGTTACCCCGACGTGGAGCTGGAGATCGGCCTGGGCGACCGCTTCGTCGACCTCGTGCGCGAGGGCGTGGACTGCGTGCTGCGCTCCGGCGAGCCGCGCGACTCGTCCATGGTGGGCCGGCGCGTTGCGCAGCTGCGCCAGGTCACCTGCGCCAGCCGCGACTACGTCGCCCGGCGCGGCCTGCCGCTGACGCTGGACGAGTTCGCCACCCACCAGGCCGTCAACTACATCGGCAGCAGCGGCCGCGTGCTGCCCTTCGATTTCGTCGTCGACGGCGCGGCGCGCAGCCTGACGCTGCCCGGCCCCGTCACCGTCAGCAGCGCGGTCGCCTACGGCGCCTGCTGCCTGGCGGGCCTGGGCTTCATCCAGGCGCCGCGTTATGCCTTCGAGGTACCGCTGGCCAGCGGCGAGCTGGTCGAGGTCTTCCCCGACTGGCAGCCCGCGCCCATGCCGGTCTATGTGCTCTACCCGCATGCCCGCCAGCTGTCGTCGCGGGTGCGCGTCTTCGTCGACTGGCTGGCGGAGCGCATGGCGAGCGCGAGCTGAGCGACAGGCTGGCGACATGCCGGTCTGCCTACACTGACCCACCCCGCCGGAGCTGCCCGATGCCCAAGACCGCCAAGTCCCCGTTGCTGGTCGCCGCTGCGGCAGCGCTCATGTCCTTCGGCGCCGCAGCCGGCGACTTCCAGGTGCTGCAGCGCTACAAAATCGGTGGCGAAGGCGGCTGGGACTATCTGAGCTACGACGCGCCTTCGCACCGCCTCTTCATCGCGCGCGGCCAGCATGTGCAGGTCGTCGACGCACGCAGCGGCAGCGTCGTCGGCGACATCCCCGACACGCCCGGCGTGCACGGTATCGCGCTGGCGCCCGAGCTGGACAAGGGCTTCACCAGCAACGGCCGCGACAACTCCATCAGCGTCTTCACCGCCAGCAGCCTGAAGACGACGGCCAGGATCCCTACGCCCCAGGGCGAAAACCCCGACTTCATCGCCTACGACGAGGGCACGAAGCAGGTGCTGGCCTTCAACGGCCGCAGCCACAACGCCAGCGTCATCGACGCGGTGGCCGACAAGCTCGTCGCCACCATCGCGCTGGCGGGCAAGCCCGAGGCTGCCGTGTCCGACGGGCGCGGCCGGGTCTTCGTCGACATCGAGGACAAGAACCAGCTGCAGGCCATCGACCTGAAAACCCACGCCGTCGTCGCGACCTGGCCGCTGGCCGGCTGCGACGAGCCCGCCGGCCTGGCCATGGACCGCGCCGCGCGTCGCCTTTTCGTCGGCTGCCACAACAAGACGCTGCTCGTCGTCAATGCCGACACCGGCAAGACCGTCGCCCAGCTGCCCATCGGCGACGGCGTGGATGCCAACGCTTTCGACGCGGCACGCGGCCTGGTGTTCAGCTCCCAGGGCGATGGCAGCCTGTCCATCATCCGCGCCGCGCCGGCCGACCGCTTCACCGTGCAGCAGACCGTCACGACCGCCCGCGGCGCCCGCACGATGGCCTTGAACGCCATCGACCATCAGGTCTATCTGGTCACCGCCGAGTTCGACGAGCAGCCCGCCGCCGCGGGCGGAACCCGCCCGCGTCGCACGATGAAGCCGGGTTCCTTCACGGTGCTGGTCGTGGGCGAAAAGTAGCTGAAAGGACGGACATGCCAGCGAATCGTTCCATCCCCGACGCCGTCGTGCTGCCCGAGCTGGCTTACCCGGACGTCAATGCCGCAGCCGACTGGCTATGCCGCGCCTTCGGCTTCACGGTACGGCTGCGCATTGGCGACCATCGCGTGCAGTTGACGGTGCCGGGCGGCGGCGCGCTGGTCGTCAAGCAGGGTGAGGCGTCACCCGAGACCTGTTCATCTCATTCGGTCATGGTCCGCGTCGAAGAGGTGGACGTCCACCAGGCCCGCGCGCTGGCGGCCGGCGCCGTCGTGTCCGGTCCGCCTACGACTTATCCCTACGGCGAGCGCCAGTACGGCGTGCGCGACTTCGCGGGCCATGCCTGGGTGTTCACGCAGACGGTGGCGGACGTGGACCCGGCCAGTTGGGGCGGCGTCGCGGGCTGAAGCGAGCGGGCGTCGGCCGTGTTCAGTCCAGCGGCCAGGGCATGGCCTTGGGCATCTTGCTCGCGTCCTCCGGCTCGGCGGGTTGGGGCCGTGCACGTTCGGGCGCATCGGCCTCGCGCCACCACGGCTTGGCCGGTTCACCCTTCGCCGGTTCGACCGCTTCGCCCAGGCGCGGCATCAACAGCTGCGCGCCCTGCTTCGGCCCGAGCTCCAGTAGCGTCTCGGCCGGTGCGTCCCAGTCGTGCAGGGCTAGCGAGAAGGTGCCCCAGTGCACCGGCAGGAAGGCGCCGCCGCCCAGCAGCTGGTGGGCCTTCAGCGCGTTTTCCGGGCCGAGGTGGATGTCGCCCCAGGACGGGTGGAAGGCGCCCACTTCCAGCATGACGAGATCGAAGGGCCCGAAGCGCTCGCGGATGGCCGCGTACTCGCTCGTCAGCCCCGTGTCGCCGCTGAAGAAGACGCGGTGCCTGGGCGACTCGATGACGATGGACGACCACAGCGTGGCGTTGCGGTCGGTCAGCGAGCGGCCCGAGAAATGCTGCGACGGCGCTGCGTGGATGCGCAGTTCCGCGTTCGGCGCCTGCCAGTGCTCCCACCAGTCCAGCTCGACGATGCGTTCGGGCGGCACGCCCCAGGCCTGCAGGTGGGCCCCCACGCCGAGCGAGGTGATGAAGGGCACGTCCTGCAGCGTCACCAGCTCCTTGATCGTCGGGTAGTCGAGGTGGTCGTAGTGGTCGTGCGAGATGACGACGGCGTCCAGCTTGGGCAGGGCCTTCAGCGCCAGCGGCACGGGCTGGAAGCGCTTGGGGCCGGCCAGCTGCGTCGGCGAGGCGCGCTTGCCCCAGACCGGGTCGGTCAGCACGCGCAGGCCGTCGATCTCGATCAGCACCGTCGAATGGCCCAGCCAGGTCGCGCGCAGGCCGGTGTCGCTGGGCTTGCGCCAGGCGTCCAGCGGGTTGGCGGACGGCAGCGGGCCGGCCGGTGTGCGACGGCCGTCGGCGCAGATGAAGTCGCCCAACGAAGGCCGCTCCGTGCTGTCGCGCAGCCCGGGCTGGATGGGATGGACGTTGCGGAAACCCTCGCCGCCCCAGCGTGGCGAGGCCTGCATGCGTTCGAGACGGAGGCCGGAGGCGCGTTTGCCGAGAGATTTCATGGCAACAGGTGTTGGGGCGGATCTGCGGAGATGGTTCCGTGGCGCCGGCTTTCAAGCCCATGGGCGGCGCGCGCCTTCAGGCATTGGCTGTCGCCGGGCTGCACGCTGCGGCAGGTGCTGGAGCGCCGGGCGTAGATGCCACAGGCCACCGCCCGGCCCACCTCCCCGTTCAGCGCGATGCAGCGCACCGGCCGTGTCTCGGTGCCGGCCATGCAGCGGTGCTGGGGGCTGACCTGCCGCGTCAGCGCCACGGGCACGGTGCCGCCCGGCGCGTCGTCGGCCTCTGCCCAGTAGAAGGACACGCGGAACACGGCGCAGCAGGCCCCGCAGCGCTGGCAATCGAGCTCGTCGCCCATGCCGGCCTGCGTCAGGCCTCGGCAATCGCCGCGATCGACACCTTCAGCCCCGGCACGCGTGCCGGCAGCTTGGCGCCCTGGCGCGCCGGCGGATTGGCCGGGAACCAGCGCAGGTATTCCTCGTTCATGCCGGCGAAGTCGTCTTCGTCCGCGAGCACGATGGTCACGCTGACGATCTTGTCCATCGCGCTGCCGGCGGCCTCCAGGATGGCGGCGATGTTGGTCAGGCATTGGCGCGTCTGCTCCTGCACGGTGCTGCCGACGAACTGGCCGGTCTCGGGGTCGGTCGGCGCCGTGCCGGAGACGAAGACCAGGCCCGCGGCCCTGACGGCCTGGCTGTACATCGGCGGCGGCTTGGCGGCCTTGGGGGTGTAGATGATGTCGCGGGGCATGCTGCCTCCTGAAGTTCAGACCGGCCGGTGCTGCGTGCCCGCGCCCATCGTGATGAAAAACATGCGGCTGGGCTGGAACACCTTGGCCGTGTGCCACACGCCGCGCGGCACGACGACCGCGCCGCGGCCGGTGATGCGCTGGGCCACGACGCCTTCGACGGTCTCCAGCTGGAACTCGATGTCACCCTGCAGCAGGTAGACGAACTCCTCGCCGTCGGGGTGCATCTCCCAGCTGCCCCAGTCACCATCGCAGGCGAACTCGGACACCAGCCAGTCATGGCCCAGCGCGTCCAGGGCTTCCTGCGGCTGCGACCAGAACTCGCGGCCGCCCGGCTGCTGGAGGATGCCGCCGCGACTGTCGAGCAGGGCATAGATGGCTTCGGGCAGGAACTTCATCGCACCTCCAGGTCGTCGGGCCGATTGTGCGGGGCGGGCGTGACGGATGCCGCATGCCGCCGGTATTGAAATGCGTCGCGGCGTCGGCATCTGGAGTTCAACCCCCTCTGCCACCGGGTGTCCGAATGCCCTCAGTCATCAAGCTCTCCGTCCCGTCCAAACTGCTGTCCCTGGCGCGCCTGGCGCATCTGCTGCAGGCCCTCGAAGGCCAGGGCCGCGCGGCTGACCCGCACCAATATCAGCTGCTGGTTGGCAAGCTCGCGGCGTCGCTCAATGAACACCAGGGCCACGAGGCGCTGCCGGCGCTGCTGGACCATTTCCCCGCTGCGGCCGAGGTCTACGAGAACCTGCAGTACGCCCACGCCGGGCTGTGCCGGGCGCCGCTGGAGATGTCGCTGAACTCGGAGCTGGCGGCGCGGGAGCTGCTGGGCCGCGTGCGGCGCGGGTGACGACGACCGCGTCAAATCAGCGCCTATATGTGGCGCGCAGTCGCTTCTCGTCGTTCTCGGGCAGTTGATTGAGTGCCGCGCCGCGCGGCAGCAGCATGCGGAGCTTGCGGGTTCGCAGGTCGAGCTCCGCCACGTACTGTCGCATCCCGATATAGAGGGTGCGCGAGTCGGCCGTCAAGGCGGCCGACTGTGGATACAGCCCTTCCCAAGGCGCGTTCTCAAGCAGCGCGGTTGGCCTGTTGAGGCCTTCAATGGCAACCACGGCATGGGACAGCACGACCAAGGTCGGACCGTACGGCACCTGAGCCACGGCGTACGGTGCGGAGGTCAGCGTCAAGGCCGTCTGGGCCTGCCAGCGTCTCTGAGGGTTTGTTCTCGTGATGCGGATGATCGATCCTCTGGCGAGCCCAAGGTGATCGAGACCTTCGATGGCTGCCCACTCACCGGCGTACCTGAAGAATTCGACCACTTGGTGCTCGGAGATCTTGTAGTGGCTTCGGCCGTCAAGGCTGAACCAGTACAGCGCTGCGCCAAACTCCCCCTGGTTGAAACCCACGAGCCAGCCGTCATCCACGCGGGCGAGCCGCGAGGCGCCGCGGAAGCTGTCGGCCTCGGGTACGAAGGCTGGGCGCGCGATGTATTGGTCCGAATCTGACGTCCTCGCGCAAATCCGCCCTTTGACGGGGAAGACCAGCCACTCAAGCGGAGAGTGATTGGACGCATAGAACCAGACCATGCGCGATGCGACATCCGTGCGCGAAGGAAACCTCACTTCACTCGACTCCGCCAGGTCGTGCGGGCAATCCACGGGACTGGCGCTGATAGCCGACATGACGCCGAGCAATAGGGTCAGGGTGAACAAGCGTCGCATGGTCCGATCCCTCACGAACTTTCTTCTGACCGCCTCAGCCCGATCGCGAAGACGACGCCATCGTCGACATTGCGCGCCGCAATGCTCCCGCCCATCTTGGCCAGATAGGTCTTGGCGACGAACAGTCCCTGGCCCCGGCGTACGCCGTTCTCCGGCTGCGCATCGCTGACGCCGTAGTCGAAGATGCGCGCCAGCTGCTCGTCGGCGATCTGCGGGCCCAGGTTGTGCACGTCCACGACCGCCAGCTCGGCGTCGACGTGCAGCGCCAGCGTGATGGGCGAGCCCGGCACGCGGTAGCGGTCGGCATTCGTCAGCACATGCGTGATGGCGTCCTCCAGCGGGTATTCGTCGGCCTGTACCCAGACGGGCTCGGCGGCCGGCGCGTAGGCCACGTCGGCGATGCCGGCGTAGGCCGCGTTCTCGGCCACGCCGCGCAGGAAGGCGTCCAGGTCCAGCCGACCCGTGACGAGCGTCGCGGCAGCCAGCGCCTCGCTCGGTGAAGCCTGGCCGTAGAGCACCTTCACGGCCTGCTGCATGCGTTGCACGTAGCGCCGGCTGGGGTCGGTATCGGCTGCATGCAGCAGCATCAGCGACTGCAGCGGCGACATGATCTCGTGGCCCACGGCATGCCACTGGTCGTGCTCGCGCTCGGCGCGCAACTGCTCGCGGCGCAGGCTGTCCTTCACTTGTTGCAGCAGGTCGGCGAGGCTGCCCGCCAGGATGCCTAGCTCGTCGCGGCCGCGCAGGTCGGCAACATCCAGCGTGCCCAACTCGAAGCGCTCGGGCTTCTGCAGCTGGTGCGACAGCGCCGCGGCGCGCTTGGTCAGCACGGCCACGCGTCGGATCAGACCCATCTCGATGATGAGCCAGGCCAGCGCGATGGCCGCGAGCATCGCGCCCACCGGCCAGGCCAGACGCGCGGCGCTGGCGCTCAAAGACCGGTCCAACCCCTGCAGGCCGCCCGTCAGCGTGACCCCGAAACGGCCGGCAGGCGTGGCGATGGTGTCGTGCGCCGACAGCTGCTGCGGCGTGGCCGGCGCGGGCAGGCGCTGGATCAGCGCGGTCAGCCAGGGCGAGGGCGGCGCACCGGCTTCGTCGGCGCCGCGCAGCGTCGCGACCTCGGTGGTGCCGTGCTGGATCGTCAGCGTCTCACCCGGCGCAAGTGCAGTGGCCAGGCGCGCCAGCGACAGCGGCGGCTGCGCGCCGGGTGTGGCGCTGTCGAACAAGGTCGTGCCACCCGGCCCGAGCAGCGCGAGCTGCAGACCGGTGCGGGACAGGTCGGCGGGCGGCCACTGCGGCCCGCCGGGGCGGAACAGCGCCTCGCGGAAGGCCTCGACCGGCAGGCGGATGGAGATCGTCGTGCGGCGCGGGCAGCCTGCCGCGCTCGCGGGCTCGGCCGTAATGCACGGCCCTTCGCGCCAGACCCAGCCGCGGAAGTCGCGCGCCGGCCGGGCGCGGCGCGGCAGCGTCGTCGTGTCCTTGCTGTCCATCGCAAAGCCGGCCAGCTGGCCGCGCTGTGCATCCAGTGCTTCCACGGGCGCGAGCCAGTGCTGCACCTCGTCACCGTGCTTCAGGCTCACGCGCACGCGGTGCACGTCGGCCAGGTCCGTCGCGCCGCGCTCGCGGGCCAGCAGCGGCGGCACGTCCAGGCTGGCGACGAGGTAGACGAAGCCGCCCGCATAGGCATTGCTGCCCACCGCCGCGCACAGGCTGGCGCCGCCCGGGTATTGCAGCGCGCAGCCGGCCATCTCGACGGCGCGCTGTGCCTTGGTGGCGTCGTCGAAATCGATGGCCGCGAAGGGCAGCACCAGCGGCGCCACCCAGCCGGGCTCGACCTGCGCCGGCTCGGGGTTCAGCAGCGCGAGCTGGCCCGAAGGATGGCGCAGCTGCGCGACGATCTCGGCCAGCGATTTGCGAAAGCCCTGTTCGTAGCGCTGCGCGTTGCGCTGGCGCTCCTCGTTCAGCAGCGCCACGGCAAGGGCCAGCGTGGCCAGCGCCAGCAGCACGAAGACGAGGTGGAAGACGATGCGGTTGCGGAATGCCGCCACGCCCAGGCGCGGCATGTCGGGCAGTGGGAAATCGACGCGGCCGAGCCTCATCCGCCGGTCCAGCGGAAACCACGCATCGGGATGTTCTCGATGCCGTCGAACGCCGGGTCCACGTCGCGGAAGGCGTCGCGGATGGTGGCCACATGCTTGCGGACGTTGTCGCGGTTGCGGCCGCTCTTCACCACGTCGAACAGGTCCTCGTAGCTGACCACCTCGCCGGTGCGCGCATGCAGCGTCGCGAGGATGCGCTGGGCCGTCAGCGGCAGGTTGATGCGCTGGCCCCGCCATATCGGCGTGCGCTGCCACAGCGGGTCGAGCTGCAGGCTGTCATCCGTTGCTTTCGTTGCGGCCTTGGGCGCTGGTTCACGCAGCCGCGCGGTGCGCAGGATGTCCAGGAAAGTCTCGACGAACTCGGCCTCGTCGAAGGTCGTCTTCTGCAAGTAGTCCCAGGCGTCCAGCGCCTTCATGATGCTGCGGTAGATGGCCGCCGGCATGGCCGAAACGACCAGCACCGGCGTGCCCAGCCCCTGCTTGTTGATTTCGTTGATGAGCGCCACGCCGGCATTGCGTTCGCGGCCCAGCTCGATGTCCAGCACGACGAGGTCATAGCGCTCGCGATGCAGGGCGGCTTCGGCCGCGTCGCGGTCGAACCATTGGTCGACGCTCAGCTCCGGGCGGGCGGCACGGATCCAGCCGGCCAGCTGCTCGCTGGTGGTGGGATCGTCTTCGATGACGGCGATGCGGGGCATGAGGGGATTATCCGGAGCGAGCAAGGCCGCTTGGACATGGCCGCGGGCTCAGAAGAACCAGACGGTGCGGATCTGTTCGCCGACATCAATTCGCGAGCCGTGCCGCGCGTTCATGCAGCAGAAGGCGCTGCACCTCGTTGTCGGTCAGTTCGGCCGCGCGCAGATAGGCTTCGCGCGCTTCGGCCGGGCGGCCCAGGCGCTCCAGCACGTCGGCCTGTGCGCCGGCCAGCCAGGGATAGCGCTGCATCTGCGGCTCGGCGGCCAGGGCCTCCAGCAGCGGCAGGGCCGCCGCCGGGCCGTGGGCGAAGCTGATGGCCACAGCGCGGTTCAGCGCGATGACGGGCGAGGGATTGAGGCTGAAGAGTCGGTCGTAGCCGGCCACGATGGAATCCCAGTCGGTGTCCTCGGCGCGGGCCGCGCGGGCGTGGCAGGCGGCGATGACCGCCTGCAGCGTGTAGGGGCCGGCCTCGCCCAGGCCCAGTGCGCGCTCCAGCGCGGCTAGGCCGCGGCGGATCAGCAGCGGGTCCCAGCGCCGCCGGTCCTGGTCGGGCAGCAGCACCGGGCGGCCCTGCGCGTCCAGCCGCGCGGGCAGGCGCGAGGCCTGGATTTCCAGCAGCGCGGCCAGGCCGTGCACCTCGGCGTCGGCGGGCAGCAGATGCTGCAGCTGGCGCGCAAGGCGCAGTGATTCGTCGCACAGCGCCGGGCGCAGCAGCTGGGCGCCGCTGCCGGCACTGTGACCCTCGTTGAAGATCAGGTAGACGACGGCCAGCACGGCGCCCAGGCGCTGCTCGCGTTCCTGCGCCGTCGGCAGCTCGAAGGCCTGGCCGTTGAGCGCCTTCTTGGCGCGCACGATGCGCTGGGCCACGGTGGCCTCGGGCAGCAGGAAGGCGCGGGCGATCTCGGTCGTCTCCAGGCCGCCGAGCAGACGCAGCGTCAGCGCCACCTGGGCTTCGCGCGGCAGCACCGGGTGGCAGGCAATGAAGATCAGGCGCAGCTGCTCGTCGCCGATCTCGGCCTGGTCACGCGCGGCGTCCAGGCCATCGACGAAGTCGGGCACGACGTGGGTGCCGCCGGCCTCGTCGTCGGCTGCCAGGTGTTCATGCTCGCGTTCCAGCATGGCGCGGCGGCGCAGCCGGTCGAGCGCCTTGTTGCGGGTCGTGGTCATCAGCCAGGCAGCCGGGTTGGCCGGCTGGCCGTCGCGCGGCCAGGTTTCGATGGCACCGATGAGGGCGTCCTGGGCGCAGTCTTCGGCCTCGTCGAGGTCGCGCAGCAGCTTGGCTGCGGCGCCGACGAGGCGGCTGCGCTCGATGCGCCAGACGCCGGCGGCAAGTTCGGCATGGTTCACGGCTTCAGTTGCCGTCGTAGGCGCGCTGCAGCGCCGCGAGGTCGATCTTCTGCATGCGCCAGATGGCATGGAACACACGCTGCACACGGGCCGGATCGGGGTCGCGGATCATGTCGAACCAGGCCGCGGGAATGATCTGCCAGGACAGGCCCCAGGCATCCTTCACCCAGCCGCATTCGGAGGGCTTGCCGCCGTTGGCAGGCAGCTGCTCCCAGAGGCGGTCGATCTCGGCCTGGTCCTCGCAGGCGACCATCAGCGAGAAGGCCTCGTCGAGCTTGAAGTGCGGGCCGCCGTTGAAGGCCGTCAGCTGCTGGCCGAGCAGTTCGAACTGCACCACCATGACCGTGCCGGCCGCGCCCGGCGAGTTCTCGCCCCAGCGCTGGGTGTGGATGACACGGCCCTTGTCGGGGCCGAAGACCTTCAGGTAATGGGCGACCGCGTCTTCGGCGCCGCTCTGGTACCAGATGAAGGGGGTGAGCTTCTGTTGGATCTGCATGAGGGTCTCCTGTGGATGAAGGTCAAGCTTGCGGCGGCATGCCGGTCATGTGGACGAGCTCCCAGTGGTGGCCGTCCAGGTCCTCGAAGCCATGGCCGTACATGAAGCCATGGTCCTGCGCCTCGCCCGGGATGTTGCCGCCGGCGGCCTTGGCCTTGGCGACGAGGGCATCGACCTCCTCGCGGCTCTCGCAGCTCAGGCACACCCAGGCGGTGGTCGAGGTCTTGGGGTCGGGGAAGGTCTTGGGCGTGAAGGTTCTGGCGAAGTCCTCGGCCAGCAGCATCGCGTAGAGGTTCTCGCCCAGCTCCATGCTGGCGCCCTTGTCGTTGGTGAACTGCGGATTGAAGGTGTAGCCCACGGCCTCGAAGAAGGCCTTGCTGGCGGCCAAGTCCTTGACGGGCATGTTGACGTAGATCTGCTTGTGCATGGTGGGGCTCACTCGGGTTTGACGAGGGGTTGGACGAGATGGATGAGGTTGCCGCAGCCGTCCTCGAACATGACGGCCTTGATGGGCCCCATGTTCTCCGGCTGGCCGCGCACGACGACGCCGCGCTCGCGCAGCGCCTGGGCCTCGGCCTCGACGTCTTCGGTGGTGAAGGCGGTGCAGGGCCGGTTGGACTCGTAGAGCGTCTTCTGGAAGAGGCGGGCCGCGTCGAAGCCGACGATGGATTCGAGCTGCAGCTCGACACCGTGCACGCCCTCGGGCGACACGACGGTCAGCCAGCGGTAGGCGCCCATCTGGATGTCGGCCATCTTCTTGAAGCCGAGCTTGTCCGTGTAGAAGGCCAGGGCCTTGGCCTGGTCGTCGACAAAGACGGTGGCGATCTTGATCTGCATGGTGCGTCCCTTCAGTGGGTGGATTCGGCCAGGGCCTTGAGGCGTTGCAGCGCCTGCGGCCAGGTGGCCTTCAGAAAGTCGAGAAAGCCGTCCCAGCCCTGCAGATGCACGACAAGGTGGGTGCCGCCCGTCGCCGTGGGGCTGAAGACGTAGCGCTCGTGCGCCGGCTCCTTGTGCAGGCGGCTGTCGGGCAGCGGGCGACCGTCTTTGATCTCGCCCACCAGCCGCAGCGCGACGAACTCGTGCAGGCGGTTCTCGTCGACGACGGCCTCCATGCCGAAGCCGCGCGGATCCAGGAAGCGCAGCCGGCGGCCGGCGGCCCAGGAGCCCTCGAAGTAGGAGCCTTCGGCGAAGGCGCTGGTCCAGTCGCGGTAGGCCAGCGGGTCGAACATGCAGTCCCACACGCGGGCGACCGGCGCGGCGATGTCGATGCTGAATTCGAGGTCGGTCATGACGCATGCCCCTCGGCCAGCTGGCGCAGGTTCTGCAGCCCGTCCTCGAAATCGCGGCCGACCATCTTGTCCATGTCCATGAACACGCCGATCAGCTTGTTCAGGAAGTTGGCGGGTCCGTGCATGGTCCAGCGCACCTCGGTGGCGCCGTCGGGCGTGGGCTGCAGCGTGAACTCGGCCTGGTTGTGGGCCTCGAAGGGCTTCACGAAATCCAGCTTCATCTGTACCGCGCGGCCGGGCTGCTGGCTGGTGATCTCCAGGCTGCCGGTGCCGACCTTGTCGCTCTCCCAGTCATAGCGCGAGCCGATGCCGCTGGCGGTGCCGGCGTAGCGGCCCTTGATCAGCGGGTCCTTGCGGTCGTAGGGGTTCCAGCGGTTGAAGCCGCGCAGCTCGCCGACCAGCGGCCAGAGCTTGTCGGCGGGCGCGGCGATGCGCAGGCGGCGCTCGACGCGGAACTCGTCGGGGCGCGTGGCGGCATAGGCCAGCAGCAGCAGGATGGCCGCGCCCAGGCAGATCAGGATGATGGAGAAGTTGCTCATGTCGCGCTCCTCACTCGGTGCGGATGGCCATGTCGCCGCCGGGGGCGAAATCGGCGTCTTCGTAGAGGCGGCGCACCTCGATCTCGCAGTCCATGCCCACGAAGGGCATGGGGAAGCGGCTGGCCCAGGCCTGGGCCTCCTCGACCGAGCGCACCTGGATCAGCGTGTAGCCGGCGATCAGCTCCTTGGTCTCGGTGAAGGGGCCGTCGATGCGCTCGATGCGGCCGTCGGCGTGATAACGCTGGCGCCAGCCGTCGCGGCTGGGGCGCAGGCCGGCGCCGTCCAGCAGCACGCCGGCGCGCGCCATCTCCTCGTGGAAGGCGCTCATTTCCTCGAACAGCTTGGCGTACTCGGGGCCGGGCGGGTCGCCGCGCTCGCTGGTGGCGGTGGCGCGGACTTGGATCATGAATCGCATGGCAGATCTCCTGGGGTTGGGTGAAGCAGCCTTGCTTCGCTGCCTTCATCTCCACGACGATCCATGCGATCCGATTTCGACAGGCTCCGGGTAACTACTCGTATTTCCAAACTTGGGGGTCTTCGGGCCGGGCGCCGGGCCGCCCCAAGCCGGCCCGCCAGAGCGAGGAGTGCGGCGCAATGCCGTACCCATCGTCGTCCCCTTGGGGGCTGAGGCCGGACATGGCAAGTCCTGTGGACTTGTCGTGCCTGCCGAAGAGCAGCCGCTCTGTCGGCTGCGCGGTCTGCAAGACCGACCCGACGAGCCCGCGTCCAGCGGGGCTCGACTGGGCGAGGGGCTCACATGTAACAGGGGCCCACGCCGCGGATTTCCACCGTCGCCCATTCGGCGGCCGGGCAGCGTTCGGCCCAGGCCATCGCGACGGCGTGGTCGTCGGTGTCGAGCAGAAAGAAGCCACCGACCATTTCCTTGACCTCGGCGAAGGGGCCGTCCACCACCTGCACGCCGTCGCTGCGCTTGGCCAGGCGCTTGGATGCCGTGCCGAGCGAATTGGTGGCCAGCAGCAGGCCTTCGGCCTTGAGCTCGGCGGCGAAGTCCAGCATGCGCTGGTAGACGGCCTCGCCGGCGACGCGGCCGCGCTCGGCGCGCTGGCCTATGGGTTCGAGGATGAGCAGCATCTGGGGCATGGTCGGGTCCGCAGTCTGTGGCAGGAAGCGGCGATTCTGGCGCCATCTCCACCCGGAGATGGCAGTTGGGTCTGTCGCCGGGATACGGCACAGTTGGGGCCTTAGCGACGCGGCGCCAGTTCGCGGCGCAGCGGAGGCCGAGATGGACGACATCACCCATGTCGCGATATTGCTGGTGAAGGCCACGCCCGGGCTGCCCATCATCGGCGCGGCCGCGGGCCGGGCCAAGGTGCTGGGCCATGACGCCGAGGCGCTGCGCGAGATGCCGCTCGCCCTGCTGTGCCCGCTGCGCCAGCCCGATGGTCGACCCTCGGCGGAGACGCTGGCCGGCTTGTCGGCGCAGTTGCAGCAGACCGGCGCCCTGAGCCTGCCGTGGAGCTTCCAGACCCGTGACGGCGAGATCCGCCCGCACGAGCTGCACCTGACCCTGACGGAGCGCGAGGGCGAGCAGCAGATCGCCGCCTGCATGGTCGACATGAGCCGCATTCAGTTCGCCGAGGTGCTGAACCAGGCGAAGAACGAGCTGCTCGAAATGGTGGCCACCGGCCAGCCGCTGCAGCCGGTGCTGAACCGGTTGACGGCGCTCATCGAATCGCAGTTCACGGGCCTGTACTGCACCGTGCTGCTGCTGGACCTGGACGGCCGCCACATCCACATCGGCGCGGGGCCGCGCATGCCGGCCGAGTACATGCAGGCGCTGGAGGGTGCCGAGATCGGCCCGACGGCCGGCTCCTGCGGCACGGCCATGTTCGACGACCGCACCGTCATCGTCGACGACATCGCCAGCCACCCGCTGTGGTCGGCCTACAAGGACCTGGCCCTGCCCTATGGCTTCAAGGCCTGCTGGTCGGCACCCATCCACGCGGCCAGCCGCGGCGTCATCGGCAGCTTCGCGATGTACTACCGCGAGGTGCGCCGGCCCAGCTTCGAGGAGCTCAGCGCGCTGAACACGGCCAGCCACCTGGCCGGCCTGGCCATCGACCAGGCCCGCCGCGACGAGGAGCGCCGCCGCGCCGCGCAGTGGCTGGAAGAGCAGGTGCAGGCGCGCACCGCCGAGCTGCTGGCCACGCAGGACGAGCTCGTCAACAGCCGCAAGCTGGCGGCGCTGGGCCAGCTGCTCGCCGGCATCGCCCACGAGATGAACACGCCGCTGGGCAATGCGCTGCTGAGTGCCAGCGCGCTGCGCGCCGGCAGCGGCGGCTTTGCCGAGCGCATGGCCGATGGCGTGCCACTGAAGCGCCAGGAACTGGCCGACTGGGTCGCGCAGACGCAGGCCGGCGCCGACCTCGTCGAGCAGAACGTCGACCGGGCGCTGCGCCTCGTCAACCGCTTCAAGCAGCTGACCGAAGGCAGCAGCCGCGCGGTGCTCTCGCGCTTCGATCTGCGCGGCGCCGTGCTGCAGGCCTGGGCGCGTGTGCAGAGCCGCCTGAATGTCGAGCGTGTGCAACTCGCCTGCGAGCTGCCCGAGGGCTTCATGCTCGACGGCTATCCCGAGATCCTGCAGCAGGTGCTGGAGCAGCTGCTGGAGAACGCCTGCCTGCACGCCTTCCGCGGCAATGCGGGCGGCCAGATCCGCGTCACGTCGCGGCGCACCGGCAGCCTCCGCGAGAGCCGGCTGACGCTGGAGCTTAGCGACAACGGCGCCGGCATGCCGCCGGCCGACCTGGCCCGTGCCTTCGAGCCCTTCTTCACGACGTCCTTCGGCCAGGGCGGCTGCGGCCTGGGCCTGTTTGTCGCGCACAGCCTCGTGCACGGCATGCTGGGCGGCAGCCTGCAGCTGGACAGCCAGCCCGGCCAGGGCACCGTCGTGCGGCTGGAATTGCCGCTGCATGGCGACGCGGCGCTCGCCCTGGCCGCGTGAAATGCAGCCCCTCGTTCAAGGAATACCTTGAACGGTCCCCGAGGGGACGGCGATGCTTGCGGCATTGAGCCGCAAGCGACAGCCAGTCCGGCCAGGGCACCCGGAAGCGCCTTTAGCTGCCGCAGCCGGAGACGCTGCCGCTCGCCGCCTGATTGAACGCGTGGTGACGGCTGGAGCGGTGGGAGATGCGGGGCCAGTAGTGCCCCATCGGTCTACATAATCTGCAATTCGAACTGGCGCCCGTTCGTCGCTACCCCACCTTGGGCGCCCCTTTGACCAAGTGGATTGGGACTCACATGCCAAGGATCGGCGAAGACATGCTTGACTGCACGTTCTTTCTCTACGAGAGCGAGGACGATGCAAAGCGTGGCGTAAAAGCGGGCGGCACGGGCTTCGCGATCGGTCTTCAGTCGGAGGCCGGCCTAGACGTGACCTACTTTTATGGCGTATCCAACTGGCATGTAATCCGTAACTGTCCGGTCGTGCGAGTGCGGACCAAGAACGGGCGAACGGACTTGTTCAACTTCGGGCCAGAGGATTGGCACTTTGATAAGAATGGCGACGATTTGGCGGTAGTGCTGCTGAATCCGAATTTCGAGATTCACTCGCTCGCACCTATCCCGACCGCCCTGATCCAGCGCCCAGAAGTTTTGTTCGACCCCGCGCAATGCAATATTGGTCTCGGCGATGACGTGTTCTTGCTGGGGCGTTTTGTTGATCTGGACGAAGGCCCAACGATCTTGCCAGTCGCCCGCTTTGGAAATCTGGCGGCAATGCCCACGCCGATTCAGCAAGAGGGGCCCGCGAAGGCTAGCCGCGCGACGTACTGTCTAGACATGCATTCGCGTGGCGGATTTTCAGGATCGCCAGTCTTTGTCTACAAAACGCCCGGCAGCGATATCACTTACAACTTGCAGCACGGCAAGCCAGACGACCGGACATTGCTGTTGCTATTGGGTGTTCACTCTGGACAGTTCCCGGAAGAGTGGAAGGTGAAGGGCAAGGCTGGAGATGAGTATGTAAAGGGCCTCAGCGGCATGACAACGGCCGTGCCCTCTTGGCGCATCTTGGATCTTTTGGCTTCCGAAGTTCTGTATACGCAACGCGCCGAAGCAGACAAGCGATGGGCCGCGACCATTGAGCGCGAGAGCAATGGGGCAGTCGCCGAATTGGCGGCTCAAAGAGCCGATTCAACGCCAGGCGTCTCCGATGGCTGAGCAAGTCGCAGAACCAATCATCTCGGCGCCGACGAGCAAGCCTGACGGCGACGTGCTGGACCTCTACACCAATTCCTCGAAAGCTCCTGCAGACGAGCCTCTCTCAAGGCTCCGATGCCTGTGCAGCAAGGGCTCGCCAGCGTTTCGCGCTCAACGCCGGATCGGCGAGCCGCCGCGCCAGGCCGGGTCGCTCCAGCGCTGGAAGGCGCCGAGCAAGGCCGGCTCGGGCGACTGGCGCTCGGTCGCCAGGCTGGCCAGCGACACGACCTCGAAGCTGCGCCGGTACTTGCCCTCGGCGCGGAACTCGCGCGCCAGCAGCATCTGCGCGCCACCCGGCACCCAGCCGGCGAACTCGGCCACGCCCAGGCCCGGCTGGGCCGGTGCGGGCGGCAGCACGTCGACATGCCAGCCGCCGGCCTTGCCGGGGTCCTTGACGAACAGCCACAGCTCGCGCCAGCCGTCCAGCGGCTGCACGGCCAGGGCCAGCGCGCGGCCTTCGCGGTTCAGCGACGCGGAGGCGAGCGCGACCTGACCGAAACTGCAGCGGCGCACGGCGGTCTTGCCGGCTTCCTTCAGCTCGACGCAGCGCTCGCCGTCGGTGCCGGGTTGCAGCGCGAGCTGCAGGCTGCCGAAGTCGCGCGCCGCGGCCGCCGTGCCCAGCCAGCGCGCGGCGTTCACGCGCATGGCGGCGTCGGCATAGCTGGCCTGGTCGTCCTCGGTCAGTTCGGTCGGCACGATGCCGGCGAATTCGCTCAGGGCCGGCGCCGCTTCGCCGCCCGCGCCGCGGCGGGCCTGCTCAAACGCCAGGCTGGCGGCGACGGACGCGCGGCGCATCAGCAGTCGGTTCTTCCAGTGTGGCGCCAGGCTGCTCGCATCCACCTGGGCCAGCACCTGCTGGCGCCAGGCGTCGCGCACCTCCTGCTCGCGCACCGTGGCGCGCGGGTTCACGCAGTCGGGCCGAGTCAGCGCCAGCGCGGCGCGTACGCGCTGCTCCGGCGTGGCGGCCGTGGCCAGCACGCGGCGGAAGGCCTCGCCGTCGTAGCAGACCTGAACGCGGCCTTCTTCGGCCTCGAAGGAATCGAACTTCAGGCCGTAGCGCGTGGCCACGTCGATCTGCGCGGCGAGCTGGCCCTCGGTGGGCTTGGCGGCCGGCGTCGACGCGCGGTCGGCGATGCGCTCGGCGAAGGTGCCCATCGCATCCAGCGCCTCGGCGCCGCCAGGGCCGGCCAGCTCGGCGGGCGTGGCCGCCTGCACATAGGCCGCGGCCAGGCCCAGGCCCAGGCCTTCGGTGCCGAACTGCTGGCGGGCCAGGCGCAGTTGCGACAGCAGTTCGGCGCTGGCGTTGTCGCCACGTGGCATCAGCAGGACCTGGCTCTTGCGCAGCCAGCCCCCGCGCTCGCGGCGGTAGTCCCACACCTGCCAGTGGTCGCCGCGCTCGGCGCGGATCTCCAGCGCCTCGCCGCGGCCCATCTGGGCCTGCAGCGAGGCCGTGTCGCGCGGCGCGCCGCGCAGCGGCGAGTCCTGCGACACGAGGCCGGCGCGCGGAAAGTCCGGGGCGGCTTCCGCCTTCGTGATGACCAGGGCCGCCGCGGCGGCGGCCACGATGATGAGGGCCACTTTGCGCATGGCTTACTCCTTCTCGCCGTCTTGCTGTTGAGCGACGGCAGGCGTCGGCTTGGCCACGCCCAGCAAGGCGTTGCCGATGAAGCCGCCCGAGCCGGGCGGCGCGATGATGACCTGCACCTTGTCCGAGAGCTTGTCGGCCATGGCCTTCTGCACCAGCAGCGGGTGCTTGGTGATGAGCTCGCCCTCGGTCGCCATCTGCGCGGCATTGGCCTTGCCGACCTGCGTGACGCGGTAGGCCTCGGCCTCGGCCAGCTTCTGGCGTGCGGCGGCCTCGGCCTCCACCTCGATGCGACGCGCCTTGGCCGCGCCCTCGGCCTGCTTCACGCGGCTGGCGTTCTCGGCCTCGGCTTCCAGCGCGCGCTGCTCGATCTGCTTTTGCTTGAAGGGCAGCACATGCTTCATCGCCTCTTCCTGCGCCTTGGCGGCAATGATCTGTTCGCGCCCTGCGGCCTCGGCGGCCGTCTCGCGGCGCACCTTGTCGGCGGCGGCCTCGAACTCGGTCTCCTTGACCTTCTTCTCCGAGATCTCCAGCGTGTAGCGCATGCGCTCGCTGGCCAGGCTGTCGGACAGCAGGCGGTCCATGCCGCGGCGGTAGTCGGGCGGCAGATCCACGGAGCCGATCTGCACGCCCTTGAGCAGGATGCCGTCGCTGGCGAGCTTGGTGCGCAGCTCGGCTTCCAGCGCCGCGGCGATCTCGGCGCGCTGGCTGGAGAAGATCTCGCGCACCGTGTGGCGGGCGATCTGCTTGTAGACGACGGCCTGCACGGCCGGGCTGATGACGTCGGCCTCGATGTTGTCCGGCAGCTTGCGCGACAGCTCGGGCAGGCGGCTCGTGTCGACCGCCCAGCGCACCGTCATGTCCAGGCCAAGCGACAGGCCTTCGACCGACTGCAGCGGCGTCGGGCCGCCGGCCTTGGCCAGCGACTCGGGGCGGTAGCTCTGGTCGCGCAGCGGGAACAGGCGCACCTCGTGCAGGCCGGGCAGCGCCAAGAAGCTGCCGTCGCGGAACTCGGTCGTGCCGCCGCTGAACTGGTTGGTGCGCAGCGCCGCCTGGCCGTGGGGCACGGCCTGCAGCGGCGGGTGGGTGACGACGGCATAGCCGGCGGCGGTGACGGCCGTGACGATGAGCAGCGGCGGCAGGGCGCGGCGCAGCGACAGCGCGGCGGTGGGCGCGACGGTGGATGCGACATCAAGGCCGCGGCTGGCCCCGCGGCTGAAGGCGTTGCGGATGGAAGCAGCGAGGATCTTGAGGCGTTGCAGCATGGTGGGCTCCAGGGCGGTGGTGCATCGACTTGTGGTTGTCGCGATGCATGGCGGCCATGGTTCCCGGTGCTGCGGGAAGGGACGAGAGAGGCGCGGGGTGGCTGTCTTCCGGCAGGGCGGAAGGAATCCTCCGCGCGGGCCGGCGCTTCCTCATTCGAAGGGATTTGTCCCGCCAAGCCGGGACAGCCCGTGCGGCGCCGGCAATGAATACTGCCGGGAGCCTTGCTTCCAGGAAGATCCAGATGAAGAGCACATGGGTTGTTGTCGCCGGCCTGCTGGCCGGTTCCGCGGCATGGGCCGCCGAGATCACGGTGCCGATGAGCCTCGCCGAGAAGCAGGGCGACGGCCCGGCGCTGGGCACGGTCCGCATCGTCGAGACGCCTTACGGCCTGGCCTTCTACCCGGCGTTGAAGGGGCTGCCGCCGGGCCAGCATGGCTTTCACGTGCATGAGAAGCCCTCGTGCGCAGCCGGCGAAAGCGACGGCAACACGGTGCCGGCCCTGGCTGCGGGCGGCCACCTGGACCCGCTGGGCAGCAAGCACCACGGCGAGCCCTGGGGCGACGGCCACCTGGGCGACCTGCCGCCGCTGTACGTGGGCGCCGACGGCACCGCGGTGTCGCCCGTGCTCGGCCCGCGGCTCAAGCTGGCGGACGTGCGTGGCCACGCACTGATGATCCATGCCGGCGGCGACAACCACGCCGACCACCCGGCGCCGCTGGGCGGTGGCGGTGCGCGCGTGGGCTGCGGCGTGATCGGCGGCTAGCCCACCACGGCGTGCCGGCGCTCCCGGCAAGGTGCTGCCGAGACCCGGTCTTCGTGCCGGCGATGGGCCGGCGGGCTCAGTGCTCGGTGTTCTCGCGCAGCATGCGCTGCATCAGCGTGAAGAAGCGGTCGTAGAACTCGCCGGCTGGGATGGTCTCGGAGGCGACCTTGACCATGGAATCCTGCGAGGACGACAGCGGCACCGAGATCGAGCCGATGGCGCTGACGCCCAGGCTGGCGGCGTTGGGGCTCTTCTTCAGCGCGTAGCGGTCCTGCTGGGCGCTGACGTAGGCGGTGGCGACCTGCTGCTTGGGGCCGTCGCCGACGCAGACGACATTGAAGGCGATCTCGACATGCACCTCGCCCTCGGGCTGGAAGTGCTTGGCGCCTTGCACGATGCCGCTGCCGGCCTTGCTGATGACGTAGCCCTGGCTCAGCAGCGCACGCCGTGCGGCCTCGCAGGTGTCGTTGACGTCGGCGTCGAACAGGCGCGAAAAGGTCTCCTCGGCGGCGAAGCTCTCGCCCTGGTAGACCGATTTCCTCGGCTTCTCGGGCAGGACGCCGCAGCCAACCAGCAGGATGCCGAGCAGGACCGGCAGGACAAGGGAACGGATGCGATGCATGGCTGGATTATTCCGTCGTCGGCGCGGCGCCTGGTGATCGACGCCCGGCGGGCGTGCGGCCTTGCAGGTCGCGCCCGGTGACAGCCGGCAACGCGGCAGGCGGCGTGCCCGATGACAGGGCGTTTCAGGAGACGCCGTCGGCGAGGCCCGCCACCAACGCCGCCAGCCAGCCGCTGGCCGTGGCGGGGCGCCACACGAGGTGGACCTGCTCCACGCAGTCATAGGGGCAGTCCGGCACCATCAGGCGCACGAGGCCGGGATCCTGCGCGAGCGCAAAGTCCGGCACATAGGCCAGCGCCTGGCCGCTGCGCACCAGCGCGAGCAGCAGCTGCAGGTCGTCCAGCCAGAAGCGGATGCGCCGCGGCAGGCGGTCATCGCGCCAGCCATCGGCGCGGCTGCCGCGCTCCAGGCCGCAGAACATCGAGCGCTGCGGGCAGGCGAAGTCGTGCTGCAGCACGTCGGCGGTGGGCACCTCGCCGCGGCCGGACAGCGGGTGGCCGGCGCCAGCGGCGAGCTGCATGCGGATCTCGCTCAGGCGCACCGATGCGAGCCCGGCCGGCAGCGCGGCGCCCAGCGCCACGTCGGTCACCAGCGCCAGGTCGCCCTCGCCGCGGGCCAGCGCAGCCAGCGCGGCGTCCTCGAACAGGGTCACGAAGGCCAGGCTGGCCCGCGGGTCGCGCGCCGAGAGCCGGGCCGCCAGCGCCGCGCCGAAACCCCACTGCAGCACCGCTGGCGCTAGCAGGCGGCAATGTGAGCGCAAGCTCACGCCGCGGAATTCGGCCGCGGTCTGGTCGGCCAGCGCGGTCAGCGCCAGCGCCCGTTCTCGCAGTCGCTCGCCGGCGGCGTTCAGGCGAATGGCCTTGCCGATGCGGTCGAACACGGGCGTGGCCAGCGAGGTCTCCAGCCGCTTGACGGCCTTGGACAGCGCCGACGGCGTCTGGTGCAACTCGTCGGCGGCAGCGCGCAGGTTGGCGTGCCGGGCAATGACGAGGAAAGTGCGCAGGTCGGCGATGTCCACAATTCGTGTCTTGTTGGGAACTGATTGTCGACTTTGTTTTGCTTCCTGAGAAACATGATGCCGAGAAGAATCGGCCGCATGAATGCACAACTGAACAACCGGCAGTGGCTCTACCGCCGCCACCCCGAGGGCCTGGTCGGCCCCGAGCACTACGAACTGGTCACCACGCCGCTGGGCACGGCGCTGTCGGCCGGCGAGGTGCTGGTGCAGGCGCGCTACTGGTCGGTGGACCCGTACATGCGCATCAACCAGTCGCTGAAGCCCACCTACAACGAGCTGCCGCACGCGCTGGACACCGTGCAGACGGCCGGAGTTGTGGGTCGCGTGCTGGCCTCGTCGGTGCCGGCGCTCGTGGAGGGCGACTGGGTCGAAGGCATGCTGGGCTGGCAGACGCATGCGCGCGTCCACCATTCGGTGTTGCGCAAGCTCGACCCGACGCTCGCGCCACCGTCCACGGCCATCGGCGTGCTCGGCATGCCGGGGCGCACGGCCTGGTTCGGGCTGATGGAGTCGGGTGTTCCGAAGGCGGGCGAGGTCGTCGTCGTGTCCGGCGCGGCCGGCGCCGTGGGCTCGCTGGTCGCGCAGTTC
Source organism: Burkholderiales bacterium (assembly GCA_019509985.1). GTDB lineage: Bacteria > Pseudomonadota > Gammaproteobacteria > Burkholderiales > Burkholderiaceae_C > Pelomonas. Next base: position 30,156 of record JAEKLF010000098.1, read on the forward strand.
GCGCTGAAGAACGGCTGCCGCGTGCTCGGCATTGCCGGCGGTGCGGCCAAGTGCGACTGGCTGCGCGACAGCCTCAGCCTGACCTGGGCTGTGGACTACAAGGCCTTCACCGACACGGCTGCGCTGGCCGATGAGATCAAGCGCCTGACCGGCGGCGTCGACGTCTACTTCGACAACGTCGGCGGCTGGATCACCGATGCGGTCATTCCTCTCATCAACCGCCGCGCCCGCATCGTCATCTGCGGCGCCATCAGCCAGTACTCGGGCGGGCTGGACGCACCCGAGCTCGGGCCGCGTTTCCTGCATCACATGCTCTACCAGCGCGCCACCATCCGAGGCATGCTGGCGCGCGACTACCTGCACCGCATGGACGAGATGCTGCACGTCGTCGGGCCGATGGTCCAGCGAGGCGAGATCGTCTTCGAGGAGACGGTGGTGAAGGGCTTCGAGCAACTGCCCGCCGCGCTGCAAAGCCTGTTCACGAGCGACCACCGCGGCAAGCTGATCGTGGAGGCTGAGGCATGAAGCGCCGCGCCTTGCTGATGCTGGCCGGCCTGGCGTTGCTCGCCCGCGCCGAAGAGACCGCCGAGTCCGCGTTCGGCGGCCACGGCATGGCCGTCTTCGGCGGCCGCGAGGGCTTGTACGCCTCGCACCTGCCGATGTTCCATACGCCGCACGACAGCCAGGTGCTGCTGCGCTTCCACCTTGCGGACGCGGTGGCGGACCGGGCGCTGCGCGACACGCTGGCGCGCGAGCCGAAGCTGTGGACCTTCGACCCCGAGACGTTCGACCTGCTGCGCTTCGCCCCCGGCCACGCCGAGCCGCTGCGCGAGTTCAAGGCGCGTTTCTTCGAAGGTCATTTCGAGCGCGGCGGCAAGCCGCAGCCGGCCGACCAGCGCGTCGTCGTCGACGAGGTGCTGCTGTTCCGCCGCCTCGACCCTACTCCGCGCGCGGCGGCGACCGGCCGCTATCGCCTCATCGGCCAGGGCGGCGAGTGGTTCGCCTTCAAGCTCATCGACCGCCGGCCGGATTTCGATCACATCGTGCGCCTGGACGCGCCTCGGCGGCGCGGCGAAGCGGACGTCCCGTTGCAGGGTCTGGCCAGGCCTGACGCCGCCGTCCAGCGCGCCTTCAAGGCCAGGGGCTCGACCGAGGTCTATTTCGAGACCGACGACCTGCGCTGAGAATCGCCGCCAGCTCGGCCGCAGGTGGCCCCGAAACCAGGGTCTGGGCAGCTGGGTCGTCCCCGATCCATGGCGAGATCTTTTCGGGCTTGTCGATTCCGGCCGCCTGAATCGTCGTGGGGATGAGGCTGCAAAAAGGCGCCTCACCGAGCCCCAGCCAAGCACCCACGCACGACATCCTTCGGAAGGACACCCCGCGATGAGCATCACGATTACCGCCTTTGAACGGTCGCCCGACGGCGGCAAGGGCCTGGCGCGCGACACGCGCGTGCGCTGGGCGCTGGAAGAAGCCGGCCTGCCCTACCAGGTGCGCCTGGTGTCCTTCCGCGCGATGAAGGAGGCCGCGCATCTGGCGCTGAATCCCTTCGGCCAGATCCCCACCTACGAGGAAGGCGAGCTCGCGCTGTTCGAGACCGGCGCCATCGTGATGCACATCGCAGAGCGCCACCCGGGCCTGTTCCCCGCCGATGCCAACGCAAGGGCGCGCGCCATCACGTGGATGTTCGCGGCGCTCAACACGGTCGAGCTTCCCATCCTCGAACTCGTCACGGTCAAGCTGATGGAGGGCGACAAGCCCTGGAAGGCCGAGCGCACGCCCCTCGTGGAAGACCGGGTGCGCGCCCGAATGAACCAGCTGTCCGCGCGCCTGGGAGATGCGGAATGCCTCGACGGCGGCTTCAGCGCGGGCGACCTGCTGATGGTGTCGGTGCTGCTGCGGCTTCGGCCCTCCGGCCTGCTGAACGAGTTTCCCAGCCTGGCCGCCTATGTCGCTCGCGGCGAAGCGCGGCCGGCCTACCAGCGGGCGTTCGCCGCGCAGCTGGCGGTCAACGCTGCGCCGTTGCCGGCGAGCTGACCTGGAAGGCTGCGTCAACTTGTCGCCGCCAGTTCTGATGGTCTTCTCGCTTTCGAAATCACTTGCCACCAGGAACAATTTCCAATGCTGACGCAGACACTGCAAGACGGGCCGCCTAGAGAGCGAATTGCGACAAGTGGCGTGCGCGGCTCTGCGGCCTGCGCGCTCCGTCGAGCACAAGAAGGCATTAGTGCCTTGCGGATTCGAAGGACGGCAATGGGCCTGAAGCTCTGGACGTTGCGACCGGCTACGGTCGGCCAGAACCGGCCGTACGGCTCCGAGGCAGAATGCACCCGATAGCAGTCATAGAAGGCGACGCAAGACGCGATGCCGGTTCACGAGGAGCGCTGATGGCAGTCGGAGTAACGGCGAGCCTTGGCAACTACTTCGTGTCGAGCACCGGAGGCGACGTGTTCCAAATACTCGAGGAGGCCCTGGCCGCCTCTGCCGAGGAAAAGCAAGATGCTGTTCTCCAGTAACGTGCTTCAGCCGTCCATAAGCAGTCATTCAGCCAATTGCCACCAATTCCGCGAGACCGGTCGTTCGCGGCGCATGCCAATCTAGAAGCCTTCGAAAATGCCTCCATCAACTGAAGCCCTGCAACGACTGAGCGACTTCGCCTCTGGCAAAACCCCGGTGCCTGAGTTCGAGCAACAGCTCTACAACGATCCGGACATTGAAACATTGCTCTCGGCAGAGAGCGCTCCCCGATTTTGCCAAACGGGGACAACGCTGTTCCACTACCTGATTGGAATCGACCTCAGCGACCCAGGCCACGTGCTCAGCGCAAAGGACGTGTTGGTCTCGTTGCTCCAGAAGCACGGAATGACGACAACGCTGGACGGGGCCGCAACGGCGGAATATGCGCTGCTGCTCGATGCCCAGCCGCGCTGGCTGGACGCGGACGTCAAGTTCCTTGCCTCGTTACTCGCTGCCGCGCCATGTCTACCTTCCAAACAGAGAAAGGCATGGCTGCGCCAGAGAATCTTGGAGCTGTTCAAGTACGCCAAGCAGCCCCCGCGCTGGTTGCAGTCTCCAGCGTGGCCCATCGGAGATGCTGGCCCTTTGGTCTTCTTGGGGCAGTTTCCTGTCGCCGACTACTTTCATGACGAGGCGGCGGTGTATGTTTTTCATGACCCGGCGAAGAACGCGTTCGCAACGCTCGTTCAGCACTGCTGAGTTCGCGGCATGAGGACGATCACCAAGACGCCTCCTCACGGCCAACTGCAGGCCTTCGAGAGGCGGGGCTAAATGACAGCGAACTTGGTGGGGAGGAGTGACGTGAAGTTGATAAACACTGAAACGCAGGTAGTCAAAGCGACAGTGGGCTATGCGGCTGAAATCGTCTCCGTGTTGACGGACGCGACGAAATACAAACTTCAGCGCGGCGATTTCGCCTGGGGCAGCCGCGGTCCAAGCGAGCAAGAGGTGCTGGAGCAAATCAACAGAGACGAAATGTACGTCGTCCTGAGCGACTGCGATGTCGTCGGCACCTTCCGCCTCCAGTGGGACGATGAGCACTATTGGGGGAAGCAGCCGCCGGTGGCGGCCTACATGCACGGGCTCGCCGTCAAGGAAAGCGCTCACGGCAAAGCTGTAGGCGCGAACGTTCTGACTTGGACTGTTCAGGAGGCAGCCCGGCAGGACCGGCCGTATCTTCGGCTGGACTGCGATGAGAAGATGGAACGACCGCTTCGGAGTATTCAGCAGGACCGCAGTGGGCCTGGCCCAGTCTTTCAGTTCTCCAGAAAGCCGTCGGTCGATTCGGCCGCCCACCATCTACCTCGAGAGCCTGACCAAGAGACCGGGTGCGGGATTGGGCAGTACGCCTTCGACGTCCGTGCTCCTATTGCGCATCGCAGCGCGATGGCCGCCGGTATATTGTTCGCCCGTGAGCTCGAAGCTCGCCACGATGGAGGCCGACTCCGAGCCGCCAGGCTCGAGGACCTCCGGTGCATCGGCTTTTGGGTGGGTGCCGCGGCATCGTCGCGCCAGCGCGTGGTTAGCCACCCATGACAAAACGCCTGGGCAGAAATAGGACAAAGCGCCCATGCGCGGTCCGGAACCGATCGCTACCGTGGTGCCATGCCTGCTTCGGCATGAACGCCAAACCGGGGGCCAGCCAATGAAGAATCGCATGAGTCCACATGCCGCCCTGATGGCTCGCCCGGTTCGCCGCGTCGCGCGCGCCACCGCCGTGTTGACCGTCCTCCTGTCCTCAGCCCTGGCAGGGGCGCAAACAGCCAGCAGCCAGAAGGCAGACAAGGGCGAGATCCAGCGCGGCCGCTATCTGGTGATGGTCGCGGGCTGCAATGATTGCCACACGCCCGGCTACGCCGCAAAGAACGGTGAGGTGGATGAAAAGCTGTGGTTGACGGGCGACGCCCTGGGCTGGTCCGGCCCTTGGGGCACGACGTATCCGGTCAACCTGCGCTTGTTCATGGCCGACATGAGCAAGCAGCAGTGGGTGAAGCATGCTCGCACCATGACACCCCGCCCGCCCATGCCATGGTTCAACGTGCGCCCGATGACGGACGCGGACTTGAAGGCCATCTACGCCTACACCCGCTCGCTGGGCCGCGGTGGCGACCCGGCGCCCGCTTTCGTACCGCCGGGTGCCAACAAGCCTGGCGGCCCGTTGGTGCAGTTCCCCGGATGACCGGTCTGGATCGGCGCAGACTCACTTGCCCACCGCCGCCATCCCGCCTGTCACCAGCGGCGAGTCTTGAAAAGCATCGACCAGGAAGTCGACCATCATCCGCACCTTGGCACTGAGATGTCGACGGCTTGCATAGATTGCCAGGATGTCGACGGGCGGCATGTGATAACCAGGCATGACCTCGACCAATCGACCAGCCCGCACATCCTCGCCAATCACGAAGCTCGGTTGCCAGATGACGCCGGCACCAGCGAGCGCCGCGGCGCGGGCGGTTTCGCCATTGTTGGCGCGCAAGGCCCAGCGCACGCGCACGGATTCCAGTGTTCCGCCGGGGCCGGCAAACTGCCACTCGTCGGAGGTCGCACCGTAGGTGTAGCCCAGGCACGGATGCCGCGAAAGGTCCGCCGGCATCTCGGGCATGCCATGGGCCGCAAGGTAGCCGGGCGAGGCACAGACCAGGTTCTGCGAGCGGCCCAGGCGGCGCGCGATATGGTTGCCCGAGGTGGTGCGCGAGATGCGGATGGCCAGGTCGTAGCCCTCTTCGACGATGTCGACCACGCGGTCGATGAGCGCGATGTCGAGCTCGACGTCGGGGTACTTCGCCATGAACTTCGGCCACAGCGGCGCCAGCACGAGGCTGCCGAAGCTCAGCGGCGCGTTGATGCGCAGGCGCCCGCGCGGCTGCAATGACGCGGTGGTCGCCAGGGCCTCGGTCTCCGCCACCTCTTCGAGGATCGATTTCGCCCGGTCGAAGAGCGCTTCGCCGCCTTCGGTGAGCGACAGGCGGCGCGACGTGCGGTTCATGAGCCGCGTGCGCAGGTGGGCTTCCAGCTCATTGACGTAGCGCGTCACGTTGGCCGGCGAGGTGTCCAGCGCGTCAGCCGCCTTCGTGAAGCTGCCCCGCGCCACCACGGTGACAAACACCTCGTACGCACGCAATCGGTCCATGGGCCCACTTCCAATCATTCATAAAAGCTGAATGAGTAAACCACTTTTGGGCTCTTTCTGGAAGTGAAGCTGAATCATAAATTCACCTCACTCCAAAACCGACAGAAAGGAAAACCACCATGACCGACACCGATCTCAGCTCCGCCGCCCCCTCCGCGCCCACCCGCCGCGCCCTGCTTGGCGGCGCCGTCGCCGTGGGCGCCGCCCTGGCCATGGGCCGCGCCGCACACGCGGCACCCGCCGCCGACGCGGTGCCGGGCTTCCGCTCGGGCAGCGCGGAGGTGAACGGCACCCGCATCCACTACCGCATCGGCGGCAGCGGGCCGACCGTCGTGCTGCTGCACGGCTATGCCGAGACCGGGCACATGTGGAACCCGCTGATGCCGCTGCTGGCCAAGACGCACACCGTGGTCGTGCCCGATCTTCGGGGTGCCGGCGATTCCTCGAAGCCCGAGACGGGCTATGGCAAGAAGAACATGGCTGTCGACATCCACGAGCTTGTGCGCTCGCTCGGCATTCGCAGCGTCAGCATCGTCGGCCACGACATCGGCCTGATGGTGGCCTACGCATATGCCGCGCAGTTTCCTTCGGAGACCGACAAGGTGGTGCTCATGGACGCCTTCCTGCCCGGCATCGGCGAATGGCAAAACGTCTGGCTCCTGCGCGACCTGTGGCATTTCCATTTCCACGGCGCGACGCCGCTGGCGCTCGTGAAAGGACGCGAGCGCATCTATTTCGAGCACTTCTGGAACGACTTTGCGGCCGACCCCAAGCACTCGGTGCCCGAAGCCGACCGCCAGTTCTATGCCAGGGCCTACGCGCAACCCGGTGGCATGCGTGCAGGGTTTGAATATTTCAAGGCTTTCGAGCAGGATGCGGCCGAGTTCGCCGAACTGGGCAAGACGCCGCTGCCCATGCCGATGCTGGTGCTCTCCGGTGAAAAAGCCGGTGGAACCTTCCTGATCGAGCAGGGAAAGATGGTTGCGACCAACGTGCAGGGCGTCCTCGTCAAAGGCTCCGGGCATTGGTTGATGGAAGAGGCGCCAGAGCAGGTCATTCCGGCATTGATCAATTTCCTGGGCTAGCGGAAAAGCTGCCAAACCTGGAGAACCAAGATGGACCTGCAACTCGATGGAAAGCTCGCCCTGGTGAGCGGAAGCACCGCCGGCATCGGCTTTGCAATTGCGCGCACGCTGGCCCAGGAGGGCGCAAGCGTGATCGTGAACGGCAGATCGCAGGCAGCGGTCGACGAGGCGGTGGACCGCATCCGCTCGGAAACGCAAGGCACGGTGCTCGGTTATGCCGGGGACCTCAGCCGGGCCGACGCTGCCGAGGAAGCCGTGCGTCGCCACCCCGGCATCGGCATCCTCGTGAACAACCTGGGCATCTTCGAGGCCAAGGCCTTCGAAGATATTCCCGATGAAGACTGGCAGCGCTTCTTCGACATCAACGTGCTGAGCGGCGTTCGCCTCGCACGCCTGGTGCTGCCGGAGATGAAGCGCGCGAACTGGGGCCGGATCATCTTCATCTCCAGTGAAAGCGCGGTGCAGATCCCGACCGAGATGATTCACTACGGCATGACGAAGACCGCGCAACTCGCGGTGTCGCGCGGTCTTGCGGAATCGCTCGCCGGCACCCACATCACGGTGAACAGCGTACTTCCGGGCCCGACCAGATCACGCGGCGTCGGCGACTTCGTGGAAGGCATGGCGCGCTCGAGCGACAAGAGCTTCGAGCAGGTCGAGGCAGAGTTCTTCGACCACGTCCGCCCGACCTCGCTGATCAAGCGCTTCGCTTCGCCGCAGGAGGTGGCCTCGCTCGTGGCCTACGTGGCAAGTCCGCTCGCGTCGGCGACCACGGGTGCGGCCCTGCGCGTCGACGGCGGTGTCGTCAAGAGCGCCTTCTGACGAGGGCGCGATCGAAGCTCAACGGCTGGGCGCCTTGAAGGCGATCCCGATCGCAGCTCATTCGCAGAGCTTGATCCAGCGTTCGAGCCGGCCCACCACGCGAGAAGTGTTGAGTCGGCCGATCGAGCCTTCCATATCCTCGTTGCCTTCGATCTGGCAGAGCAGCACAACCTCTTCGCGCGCGTCGCCGGTGCCGAAGAAACCCTCACGATCGAGTTGTTCCATGGCGGCAATGCAAGCCTCGAACAGGCCTGCGTACAGGACGTCGAATTCAACGTCGCAAGGCAGGTCGCTGCGGTGGCATGGCAGGATCATGCGGTAGGCGATGTCGAGGAACTCACCGCCCTCCGCGTAGGGCCACTCGGCGGAGCACCAGATCTCGCTTTCATCGTCCATGTCGCCCGGAGCGCCCAAAGCGAGATGGCCAGCGGCATGGACGATGGTCATCGCACCGTCATCGCTGCCGAGCGAGAAAAGGCGGATGGTTTCCTCAGGATGGGCCGCGCGGATGGCCTGGAAGGCGCGGCGAGCACCTTCGCGAATCTCTTTGGTGAGCAAGGGGAAGTCGATTCGAGCGGGATCGTGCATGCCCTGGCGCACCCGTTTGTAGCCCTGCGCCTCGATCTCGTGGCCGCGCTGCGCGAGGGCATCCTTTGCGGCTTGGGGACTTGCGAACTCGGCGACCATGGAGTGCCCCATGGTGTTCACCTTGCCGTTCGCGCTCCACAGCGAATTGCCGAACTGGCGCAGTTCGTGAAAGTCCGTGGGCACCTCGTTGTCGAAGCGATAGAACAGTGACCAGGTCATTGGCGGGGAACTCCTTCGGGGCGCGCAGTGGCACGACGATACGACGTACTTCGGCTTGACCGCTCATTCGCGTACCGTCGGCGCGAGCGTGAGGCCTATCATTTCTGCTGATCCCCTGGCGGAATGCGAGCCTTAGATTTTCCAAGGAAATCCTGTGCCTTACCTGCAACTCGACGTCAACGACAGCTATCCCGAGGATTTGAAGCAACAGCTCGCGGCTCGGATGTGCGAGACCTATGCTTCGATGATGAGCGTTGATATTCGGCGGATATCCGTAGCGATCCGGGAATTGGGCGCCGGCGCTATCTGGCGCGTCGCCGAAGCGGGCAAGGCGCCTGTGCCCGTTTCCTTGCTGATGCTGGACATCCGCCGCGGCCGGCCAGCCGAGCTTCGGATGGCGGTAGCCAAAGCCTTGTGCGCGCATTGCATCGAACTGCTGGGCCTGCGCGAGGACCGATTGAACGTCGAGTTCACCCAGCATGAAGGCGACGAGATGTACCACCCCGCCCTGGGTGGCTTCAGCCCGGACTGGAAGCCGGGAGAAACCTGAGACCGGCATCCGCTCAGTGACCGGCCACCAGTCTCTACTCAAGAACAGCGGATAGGAACCCGCGGCCAGAAAAGTCCGCGCCAATCGGCAACGCCGACCGCCCCCTTCAGGGCTGAAACCCCGAGCGCCGCACCACCGGCTCCCACTGCTGGCGGAAGGCCTTGAGCATCTGCACGGTCTCGGCCTGCGTGCTCACGATGGGCGTGATGTAGGCGGCGTTGGCGGCCTTCTGCAGCGCCGGGTCCTGCATGACTTCGCGGATCCTGGTGGACAGCAGCTGCACCTTGGCCGGCGGCATCGTGGCCGGGGCGAAGAAGGTGTTCCAGCCGTCGGCATCGATCTTCATGCCGGCTTCGCGGAAGGTGGGGATGCCCGGCGCGAAGCTCACGCGCTGCTTGCCCGACACGGCCAGGATGCGGATCTTGCCGGCCACGTGCTGGCCGTAGAGCGAGTCGAGCGTGTCGATGGCAATCGGCAGGCTGCCGCCGCTCAGGTCGGCCGACAGCGGCGCGGAGCCGCCGTAGCCCTTGATCTGCGGCTGCACGCTCAGCGCGTCGCCCACCATCAGGCCGAAGAAGTGCGGCAGGCTGCCGGTGGCCGGCACGCCGAAGACGGCCTCTTCGGGATGCGCCCAGAGCCGGCCGACCAGGAACATCGCGCGGTCGAGCTGCAGCTTGTTGCCCACGGCCAGCGCGAAGTCGTAGCTGCTGACCTGCGACACCGGCACGAAGTCTTTCTCGGCGTCGTAACCCGCGTCCTTGAAGACGAGCGGCGCCACCACCATCACCGCGGGATTGCCGAGCATCAGCACGTTCTGCGACGCGGGCGCGCGCCGGAGCTCCTTGGCCGCGAGCCGGCCGCCTTCGCCGGGTCGGTTCTCCACCGTGACGGCCACGCCCAGCTTGGGGCCCAGCCGCTCGGCGACCAGGCGCGCGATGCGGTCGGTGCTGCCGCCGGCGGTGTAGCCGACCACGAGCGTGAGCGCGCCATCGAGCGCGGGCGCCTGGGCGTGGGCCAGGGGAGCGGCACCGGCGGCGAGCGCCAGGCACCATGCCGTGAGCTTGCGCCGGGAAAGGAATGCGGTCATCGGATCTTCCTGCTTGCAGTGGTGGCGACCGGGCGCGCGCAGGACTTCACGGCGACAATCGCCAGCCCACATTCGTTTCTTCCCGTGTCATTTGTTACATGGTTATACGCACGCAACAAACAGTTGATCTAATCCATCATTTCCGCGCGAGGCGCGCGAACGACACCGCCTTGACGGCCCCGACCTGATGCACGACACGCAAGGCATGCAAGCCTTTCCCGACGCCAGCGCCCTGCGCGCGCCCCGCTCCCTGGACGAGCTGCTGCTGTACCGGCTTTCGCGCGCGGTGCGCACCGCCAGCGGCATGGCCACGCGCCTGGTCGAAGGCGGCTTCGGCATCACGCGGCGCGAGTGGGGAATGATCGGCACGCTCGCGCAGCATGGCGAGATGAGCTCCTCGGCGCTGGCCGCGCACCTGCAGCTGGACCGCGTGCGCACCTCGCGCGGCCTGCGCAGCCTGGTCGAGAAGTAGCTGGTGTCGCGCCGGAAGGACGAGGAGGACCGGCGCGGCGTGCATGTCCGCCTGAGCCCCTCGGGCCGGGAGCTCTTC
>JAEKLF010000218.1 GCA_019509985.1 Burkholderiales bacterium
CGGCCACGGCGGCGCCGATGGCCGCGTCCTTCGTGCCCTCGGCCTTGCCTTCGGCGCTGGTCGTGTTGGTGCTGGCCAGCGTGGCGTTGACGCCGATGGCGCCGCTCGCGTCGACGAGCGTGCCGCTGCCGATGCGGGCATTGGCGTCCTGGTTGGCCACCGTGACCGCGACGACGGGCGCGACGGCCGTGCCGCCCTTGGCGCCGCCTTCGGCGCCGGTGACGATGGCAGAGTCGGTCTTGGCGTTCAGCGTCACCGAACCGGCCGGCGACAGCTTGGCGCCGTCCTCGACTTCGGCGCGGCTCAGGTGGTCGGCCACGTTGATGGCCACTGACGCGCCGACGCCGGTGTTCTCGGCCACCGCACCGCCGCCGTCGGGCAGCGCCTTGACGGTGTCGCCGGTCGTCGAGTTGGCGTCCAGCGTGACGGCGCCCGCGTGGGCGTTGACGACGGCCGTCGGCGCCAACGACGCCTCGAACTTGCTAATGCCCACGCCGATGGCCAGCGAGCCGGCGACGCCGGTGTTGCCGGTGGCGGCGCCCGAAGTGGCAGTGGTCGTTGCGTCGTTGCGCTGGCCGGCCACGGTGGTCGCGCCCAGGGCCAGGCCGGCGCTGCTGACGCTGGCATTGCCGACACGGGCGCTGCTGTCGATCTCGGCCACGTTGATCGCCACGGCCGCGCCGATGTTGGTGCTGCCCTTGCTGGCCACGCCGCTGGCGTCGGCTTGGGCGTCGAGGTCGCTCTCGTTCTTCAGCGTCAAGAGCCCGCTGGTCGTGATGCTGGCGCCGTCGCCCACGCGCGCCGTGCTCTGGCCGCCCAGGTGGTGGATGGCGATGGCCGCGGCCACGGTGACCGGGCCGTCGCTGGTGTTGGCCGAGGGCGTGGTGCCCGTCGCGCCGCGCGCGCCGTTGTTGCTGGCCGCCGTGTTGCCGGCGCCCTTGGCGCTGGCGCCCTGGCTGTCGGCGTTGTTGCCGTTGTTGCTGGCGCCGCGCGCGGCGGCCTTGGCCTCGCTGCGCGTCAGGCCGGTGTTCTTGCTCGACAGCAGCACGGCCGCGCCGGCCTGCAGCTTGCCGTCCAGCACTGCCTCGACGATGGGCGCCGCGTGCGTGACGACGACCGACGCGCCGACGGCCGCATTGCTGCTGCCCTCGGCGTCGCCTGCGCCCTTGGCCAGCACGTTGAGCGCGCTGGTCGCGCTGGACGTGAGGCCGCCGCTGAGCGTGACGTCGCTGCCGGCCAATGCGCCGACCTTGGCGCCGGTGTTGACGACCGTCACCGCGACGACGGGCGCCACGGCGGTGCCGCCGGTGGCGCCGCCCTGGGCTTCGGTGTTGACGTCGCCGGTGGCGCTGGCCGTCTGGGCCAGCGAGGTGCCGGTGAACTTGGCCGTGCCGTCGGCCTGCGCGCGTGTCGTTTCGTCGACCACGTTGATCGCGACGGACGCACCGACGCCCAGGCTCTCGCCCGTCGCGCCATTGGTCTTGGGCAGCGCCTTGGCCTGGTGATGGGTGTTGCTGGTGGCACTGAATGCCACCGAGCCGGTCGACGAGGCCGTGCTGCCGGCTTCCTGGACGGCCTCGGTCGTCAGCACGCCGACGTGGATGGCGAGCGAGCCGGCCACGCCGACGCCGCTGGTGCTGCCCGCGCCGGACGTGGCGATGGCGCCGAACTTGGCGTCGGTCGTCGTGCTGGCGGTGAAGGTGGTGGTGGGCGCGGTAATGACGACGCCGTCGCCAAGTGAGGCGCGCGTCGTGCCGTCGGCAAAGCTCAAGGCGGCGGCCACACCCACGCCGGGGCTGCCGGTCGCGGCGCTGCCGTCGGCCTCGGTGCTGGCGGCGGCGCCCGCGGCGGTTGCGATGGCCGATGACGCGGCCACGCTGACCGTGCCGGCCGTCGTCACGTTGCCACCGGCCAGGCGGGCGGTGGTGTCGCCGCCCACGTGGGTGACGGCCACGGCGGCGCCGAAGTTCAGCGCGCCGTCGCCGGTGGAGGCGTTGTTGCTGGCGAGCTGGGTCTGGCCCTGCGTGGGCGTACCCGCGCCGGGCTGGGTCGCGCCGCCGGCTGTGGACTTGGCGGACGTGTGCACGGTGCGCTGCGCGGTCGCGGTCGCGCTGATGCTGCTGCCGGTCAGGCCGGCGCTGTCGGTCACGTTGACCGAGGTGTCACCGCTGAGCTGGGTCACGGCGACGGTGCCGCCCTTGGCGCCGTTGGCGTTGGCACCGGCCGTGCCGTCGGCCACGGCGGCGACGTCGACGGTGTTGATCGACTTCAGGATCAGCGCGCCGCTGGCCGTCAGCGACGAGGTGCCGCCGACGGTGACGCCAGCCGCGCTGCTGACGATGGCCGAGGCGATGGACGCGTCCTTGTCGGCGGCCGTGCTGTTGGCGTCGGGCTGGGTCGTCGCGTGGGCGGTGACGGTGGAGGTGGAGGCCAGCGTCAGCTTGCCGGCGGTGGCGCTGAGGTTGGTGGCGCCGGCCAGCGTGATCTGTGCGTTGGAATTGGTCTGGACGAAGGCGACCTTGATCAGGTTGCTGGCGTAGCTGGAGTCCGTCGTGTTGACGTTGACGCTGGTATTGACGATGAGGCCCACATCGCCGGCCGTCACGGTGGCGTTGGTCAGCGTGATGGCGCCGCTGGCATTGCCCAGCAGGTTGAAGCCGTCGAGCAGCGTCACGCCGTCGGTCACGGCCTTGGTGACGCCCAGGTAGATGTCGCTGGCCTGCAGCGACACGCCGCTGACGGTGATGGCTTCCTGCGAGTCGACGTTGAGCGTGCCCGTCGTGCTGAAGTTGCTGGCAAAGACGATGTCGTCGCTGCTTTTCAGGAACAGGGCCGTCGGGTTGTAGAAATCGGGGCCGCTGCTCTGGAAGGTCAGCGTGTCGTCGCTGACCAGCGGGATGTCGGTGCCGCCGTCCAGCTCCACCATGACGGCGAAGGGCGTGGTCGGGTTGGTGCCGGCGGCGCCGTCGTCGTAGCCGAGGTCGACCTGGACCTTGTCGCTGATGCCGGGCAGGCCATTGATGCTGACCTTGACGTTCTGCGTCAGCGCGACCTGGCCCAGCGACGTGCCCAGCGTGTTGTCCCAGACGCGGATCTGCGGCGTGCCGCCGCTGTAGACGGTCTCGACCTTGAGGTCGCCCGAGTGGACATTGATCGTCAGCGTGCCGGCCGCCGAAAAGGTGGCCAGCGGGATGGGCGTGTCGGACAGCAGCAGGCGCGGCTCGAGATGCTCGAAGACGAGCTTCTCCCGCGACGGCAGGGGCTGCTCGGGTTTGGGAGACGCCGAGGCCTCGTCCGCGCTGCCGCGCAGGCCGTGTTGAAGCTTCTGCCACCAATTCTTGCGCTTGGCCATGTGCCGTCTCCGCTGACCCTGAACATCCACGGGGCCTGGGCTGCGCTTGCGCGCGCCCACGCCGCACCCGGGCGGATGCCAAGCTCAGATCTTCCGCCTGGGGTGAGAAATGCACGATTGGGGGCAGTCGCTGTTAGGGGCGACAGCGCCCCCCCTCAGCTAAGGGGCGGGCCAATGTCCGGTTTGGGGAAGGTCGACAAAGCCCTGGGCAAACCCTAGGACCGCGCACGCGATGCCGTATCCCGGCGCGCCGCCATGCCCTAGGCTTGCGGCCATGGATCGCGTTGAAATGGCCGTCATCGGCGCCGGTGTCGTCGGCCTGGCCATCGCGCGCGAGCTGGCCTTGCGCGGGCGCGAGGTCGTCGTCATCGAGGCGGCCGGCGCCATCGGCACCGGCATCTCCTCGCGCAACAGCGAAGTGATCCACGCGGGGCTCTATGACCCGGCCAACAGCCTGAAAGCGCAGCTGTGCGTGCGTGGCAAGCAGCTGCTCTATGACTACTGCGAAGCGCGTGACATCGCGCACCGGCGCTGCGGCAAGCTGGTCGTTGCGACGCGGGCCGAGGATGTGCCGCGGCTTGGCCAACTGGCCGCGAACGGCGCTGCCAACGGCGTCGACGACCTGCGCCTGCTGAGCCGGGCCGAAACGCTGGCGCTGGAACCGGCCCTGCAGGCGGCGGGCGCGCTGCTGTCGCCGTCCAGCGGCATCATCGACAGCCACGGCCTGATGACGGCGCTGCTGGCCGACGCGGAGCGGGCTGGCGCGACGCTGGCGCTGGCCAGCCCAGTGACGGGCGGTGCGCGGGAGGGCAACGGCTGGCGCCTGCGCGTCGGTGCGGATTTCGAGCTGGGCGTGCGCGGCGTGGTCAACGCAGCCGGGCTGTTCGCGAGCCAGGTGGCGACGGCCCTGGGCGTGCCGGCACCCAAGCTGCGCTTTGCACGCGGCCACTATTTCTCACTGGCCGGCCGGGCGCCGTTCTCGCGGCTCATCTACCCGCTGCCCGCGGACGGCGGCCTCGGCGTGCACCTGACGCTGGACCTCGGCGGCCAGGCGCGCTTCGGGCCGGACGTGCAATGGCTGCCCGGCAGCGACCCGGCCATGCTGGACTACGCCGTCGATCCGGCTCTGGCCCTCGCCTTCGAGGCCGAGGTGCGTGGCTACTGGCCCGGCCTGGCGCCGGGCGCGCTGCAGCCGGCCTACAGCGGCATCCGCCCCAAGCTGAGCGGCCCGGGCGAACCGGCGGCGGACTTCCGCATCGACGCGCAGCCCGGCCTCGTCAACCTGTTCGGCATCGAGTCACCGGGCCTGACGGCCTCGCTGGCGCTGGCCGAGCGCATCGCCACACGGCTGGGCTGAGCGCGCTCCGGCGATTTCGGACACCGCGCCGGCCTTCACGGCCGCCGTGCTCACAGGCTGGCTTCGACCCTGGCCTGCAGTTCTTCGAGCACCTCCACCGCCACCAGTAATCGGTCCTTGTCGACGCCGGCGAACACTTGCTTGCGGTAGGCGTCGGCCACGGCCTTGACCTTGGCATAGATGGCCTGGCCGGCGTCGGTCAGCATGACGTACTTGATGCGCCGGTCGGTCTCCGACGGTACGCGCTCGACGAGATCGGCCTTGACGAGGCGGTCCACGAGGCTGACGACGGTCGGGCCTTCGACGTTCAGCCGGTTGGCCAGCTCGATCTGCGACAGCGCGTCCTTGGACTTGGCGATGTTGGCAATGGCCATCCAGCCGGCCTGGCTGACGCCCAGGTCCTTCAGGCGGCGGTCCAGCGCCTGGCGCCAGACGCGCGTCGTGTTGTGCAGCGCCATCGAGAAGCGTTCTTCGTTGGAAGCCATGGTCCGCCTGTCGTCTTTCCGGTCAATTGTTTTATGGCTAATCGTTAGCTTTCTATTCAATTCTAGCTCGGTGACATCGGAAAGCAAAAAGCCCCGCTGTCGCGGGGCTTGCGAGGGCGGCGCGGTCCGCCGGTCAGATGGCGAAGGCGGCGTCGGCGGCGGCGGTGATGCGCGGCCACAGCGCCAGGCCGCCGCTCAGGCTCCAGGCCCGCTCATGGCCCAGCCGGCGCAGCGCCTGAGCGGCCTGGGCGCTGCGGTTGCCGCTGCGGCAGAAGAACACCACGGGCGTCTCGGCGGGCAATGCGGTCCAGCGCGCCAATGCATTGGGTAGGCCCGACAGCGCCACCGCTTCGCGCTTCACGCCCCTACCCAGCTCGGGCGCCTGGCCCAGGCGCTGCTCGTAGGGCTCACGCACGTCCACCAGCACCAGGCCGGCGTGCTGGCACGCCATCTGCGTCAGCTCGGCCAGCGTCAACTCGCTGGAAGACAGCGGGCAGCCGCTGTCGATACGCGCCCCGCAGGCGACGGTCTGGTACTCGGTCAGCGCCAGACCCTGCTCCAGCCGGGCCTTGGCCGCGGCGAAATCGGCGTCGTCCACGCGACCGCCGAGCACTTCGGCCAGCAGCGGCTGGGCCACGCACTCAACCGCCAGCGTGCTGGCAAAGCGATCGTCGTAGTCGTGTCCCGGCAGCAGCAGCGTGTGCGGGCCGACAGCCTGCTCCAGCTGGCGCAACGACGCGCCGTACCGCTGCGGCGCGCTCTGCTCGAAGTCGCTGCGGCCCAGGGCGCCGGGCATGACCGTGTCGCCGACGAAGGCCAGGCGCAGGCCCTGCGGGTCGTGCAGCAGATAGGCCGTCGAATCCTGTGTGTGGCCGGGGATGGCGAGGCGGGTCAGGCTCTGAGCGCCCAGGGCAATGGCGTCGGTGCCGCGCGGCCAGCCCAGACCATCAACGTCGCCACGGTGCTGCCGCACGGCGGCGAGCAGTTCGGACGCCGACGATGCATGGTCGCCATGGCTGTGCGTGTCGAGCACGGCCGCCAGCTCATAGTTCTGGCATCGCAACCATTGCGCCAGCCGCTCGGTCAGTTCGGGCAAAGGGTCGATGACGACGGCGCGGCGGCTGTCGGCATCGGCCAGCAGATAGCAGCAGGCGCCGTCGACGATGAACCGCGTCAGGCCATCGGCCGGCAGTGCCTGGCTGGGGGCGTTCGGGTCCAGGCAGCTGTCGCGCAGCGACTCGCCGCAGATGCGGATGCGCGCGCAAGCCTCGTCGATGAAGGCGCGGTCCGCCACGGGGCCGAAGGACAGGCGCACGCTTGATGCCGTCTGCCAGGCCGGCAGGCCCATGGCTTCGAGCACATAGCTTGGCGCCGCCTTGGCCGCGCTGCAGGCCGAGCCGCCGCTGACACGCAGCTCGGCGGCGTCGAACAAGTCCAGCAGCAGCTTGGAGCTGACGCCGGGCACCGCGAAGTTCAGCGTCGTCGGCAGGCAGAGCTCGGGCGGCGCGTTGAAGACGAGGCCGGGAAAGGCCTGCTGGAGTGCTTCGGCGAGGCGGTCGCGGAAGGCGACCAGCGTGGCGTGCTCGCGGAAGGTCCGCCCGTCCTCCAGCGCCGCCAGCACGGCGCCCAGCGCGGCGATGCCCGACATGTTTTCGGTGCCCGAGCGCAGCGCACCTTCCTGGCCGCCGCCGGCCAGCAGCGGCGTGAAAGGCGCACCGTCGCGCACGTACAGCAGGCCGATGCCCTTGGGGGCGTAGAGCTTGTGGCCGGAGAACGGCGCGTAGTCGATGCGGCGCTCGGCCAGGCGCAGCGGCAGCTTGCCCAGCGCCTGCACGCCGTCCACCATCCACAGCGCGGTACTGCCGGCCAGCGCCGCTTCGATGCCGTCCAGATCGCTGATGACGCCGGTCTCGTTGTTAGCCGCCATCGTGCAGACGAGGCCGGCGCGCGGCGCACGGGCTCGCAGCCAGTCCAGATCGTGGCGGCCGTCGGGGCCGACGGGGATGGGCAGCACCTGCAGGTTCAGGCCCAGCAGCGCGTTCCAGTGCTTGATCGCCTCCGGCACGGCCTTGTGCTCGGTCGCGCCGTAGAGCAGCAGCTCGGGCTTGATCGGTGCGTTGCGCAAGGCGCCGAGCGCCGACAGCACGGCGGTCTGGATGCCTTCGGTCGCGCCGCTGAGGAAGAGCAGCCGACCGCCGCCGGCACCCAGCACGCGCCGCGCCCGAGCCCGCACACCGTCCATCAATGCGCGCGCCTTCAGGCCGGTGCTGTGGATGCTGCTGGGGTTGCCGAAGTCGTCCGCCATCGCGGCCAGCGCGGCTTCGCGGGCCTGGGGCAGCACGGGCGTGGTGGCATTGGCGTCGAGATAGATTTCCATGAAACAGCCTGAAGAGAAGTGGTCCGGGAAAGGCGACCGACAGCCAGGATTCTGCCCACGACCAAGGAGAAACCGTTTGCTTCGGCGGTGCGCAGCCGCCGAATATGAAGAACCGGATTCCAAATAACATCTGCATCGTGAAAATTGATGCCATCGATGTGCGGATTCTGGAAATCCTCCAGCAAGACGCGGAACAGCAGGTCGCGCAGATCGCCGAGCAGGTCGGCCTGTCGACGACCCCGTGCTGGCGTCGCATACAGCGGCTCAAGGAGGCCGGCGTCATCACGCGCCAGGTGGCCCTGGTCGATGCCCGCAAGGTGAACGTCGGCGTCACGGTCTTCGTCTCGGTGCGCACCGGCATCCACACGCAGGACTGGTTCGAGACCTTCAAGGCCACCGTCCAGGCCATTCCCGAGGTGGTGGAGTTCTACCGGATGAGCGGCGACGTCGACTACCTGCTTCGCGTCGTCGTGCCGGACATCGCCGCCTACGACAAGGTCTACAAGCGCCTCATCTCGGGCACACAGCTGCAAGACGTGAGCTCCAGCTTTGCGATGGAAGAGCTCAAGCTGACGACGGCGCTGCCGCTGAGCTACGTCGAGTAACCGGAGGCATTGCCGGCCATCAACGAAAAAGCCCAGCGCGAGGGCTGGGCTTTCATTGATTTGGGGTGGCTGATGGGACTCGAACCCACGACAACAGGAATCACAATCCTGGACTCTACCAACTGAGCTACAACCACCGCAGAGCCTCGCAGTATAGCCCAGAAATCAGGGTGCGCTGGCGGCCGAGGCCGGCGCGGCGACCTTGATGACGGCCTTGTACTGGGACTTCAGCGCGGCCAGATAGGCCTGGCCTTCGGCTCTGGCCCAGGCGCCGGCGTATTGCTGGGCGGCGCGCTTGTCGTCGATGACGGCGGCATCGCGCGGCTGCAGCTGGTTGATGCGCGCGACGATGTAGCCACCGTCGTCGGCCGTCACGCCCACGGCGGCCGGCAGCTTGGAGGCATCGGCACCGAGCACGGCTTCGAGCTGGGCGCGCGTCAGGCCCTGGGGCTTGGCACGCGACACGCTGACGGCCGCGGCCAGGCCGGCGGTGTCGGCGG
>JAEKLF010000186.1 GCA_019509985.1 Burkholderiales bacterium
TACTGCTCGCTCTGGTTGCGCGTGAAGCGCGGCCAGGCGTCGGCGCCGGGGATGATGGGCGCGAGCGCGGCCAGCATCTGGCAGCCATTGCAGACGCCCAGCGCCAGCGTGTCGGGGCGCGAGAAGAAGCCGCGGAACTGCTCGGTCAGCACCGGGTTGAACATGATGCTGCGCGCCCAGCCTTCGCCGGCGCCCAGCGTGTCGCCGTAGCTGAAGCCGCCGCAGGCGACGAACGCCGCGAAACCGTCCAGCTTGACCGCACCGCTCTGCAGGTCGCTCATGTGCACGTCGAAGCTGTCGAAGCCGCCCAGCGCCATCGCGTAGGCCATCTCGACATGCGAGTTCACGCCCTGCTCGCGCAGGATCGCCACTTTCGGCTTGGCGCCGGTGCTGATGAAGGGGGCCTCGGGCTTGAACGTCAGGTGCACGTGCAAGCCGGGGTCGTCGGCCTTGCCGGCGGCAGCGTGCTCGGCATCGGCGCCGGCCGGGTTGTCGCGCAGCCGCGCGATGCGCCAGCTCACCTCGTCCCAGGTCTGCTGCAACGTCGTCAGGTCGGCCGCGAACACCTTCTTCGCATCTCGCCAGACTTCCATCTGCCGCGCCGCGTTCGGCTTGGCGACGACGTGCGAATGCCTGGACAGGCCATGCGCCCGCAGCACTTGCATGACGGCATCGCGGTCGCCCGCGCGGACCTGGATCAGCGCGCCCAGCTCCTCGCTGAACAGCGCCCGCAGCGTCAGCTCCTCGCGGCGGCCGCTGACCTGGTTGGCCCAGTTCTTCGAGTCGCCCATGTCGGCGCGGCTGTCGCTGATGCCATCGCCTTCGGTGACCAGCATGTCCACGTTCAGGCTCAGGCCGGTCTGGCCGGCAAAGGCCATCTCGCAGGCAGCCGCCCACAGGCCGCCGTCAGAGCGGTCGTGGTAGGCCAGCAACTTGCCTTGGCCGCGCAATTCGTTGATCGCGTTCACGAGTGACACGAGCAGCTTGGGGTCGTCCAGGTCCGGCACATCGCTGCCGAACTGGTTCAGCGTCTGCGCCAGGATGGAGCCGGCCATGCGGTGCTGGCCCTGGCCCAGGTCGATCAGGATCAATGCCGAGTCCTCGCGCTGCCACTCGGGCGTCAGCGTGCCGCGCACGTCGGCCACGCTGGCAAATGCCGTGACGATCAGCGACACCGGCGCGGTGACCTGGTTGCCGTCCCACTTGGTGCGCATGGACAGCGAATCCTTGCCGACCGGGATGGAGATGCCCAAAGCCGGGCACAGCTCCATGCCCACGGCCTTGACCGTGTCGAACAGCGCAGCGTCTTCGCCCGGCTCGCCGCAGGCGGCCATCCAGTTGGCGCTGAGCTTCACGCGCGGCAGCTCGATGGGCGCGGCCAGCAGGTTGGTGATGGCCTCGGCCACCGCCATGCGGCCCGAGGCCGGCGCGTTGACGGACGCCAGCGGCGTGCGCTCGCCCATGCTCATCGCCTCGCCGGCAAAGCCCTTGAAGTCGGCCAGCGTGACGGCGCAATCCGCCACCGGCAACTGCCAGGGGCCGACCATCTGGTCGCGGTGGTTCAGGCCGCCCACCGTGCGGTCGCCGATGGTGACGAGGAAGCGCTTGCTGGCGACGGTCGGGTGGCGCAGCACGTTCAACGCCGCCTCTTCCAGCTTCACGCCGCTCAGATCCAGCGCGCCGCCGTCGCGCGCCACGCGGGTCACGTCGCGGGCAGTCTTGGGCGGCTTGCCGAGCAGAACGTCCATGGGCATGTCGATGGGGTTCGACTCCCCATCCGCCAGGACCAGGTCGCGCGCATGGGTGGTGACGCCGACCACGGCAAACGGGCAACGCTCACGTGCGCACAGTTCGTCGAACAAGGCCAGGCTTTCTGGGGCAATCGCCAGCACGTACCGCTCCTGGCTTTCGTTGCACCAGATCTCCTTGGGCGCGAGGCCGGACTCTTCGAGCGGCACCGCGCGCAACTTGAAATGCGCACCGCGGCCAGCGTCATTGACCAGCTCGGGGAACGCATTCGAGATGCCGCCGGCGCCGACGTCGTGAATCGCCAACACAGGGTTCTCGGCGCCGAGGCCCCAGCAGTGGTTGATGACCTCCTGTGCGCGCCGCTCGATCTCGGGGTTGCCGCGCTGTACGGAGTCGAAGTCCAGGTCCGCCGTGTTGGTGCCCGCCGCCATCGACGACGCGGCGCTGCCGCCCATGCCGATGCGCATGCCGGGGCCGCCAAGCTGGATCAGCAGCGAGCCGGCCGGGAACTCGATCTTCTTGGTCAGGTCCGAACGGATGGTGCCCAGGCCACCGGCGATCATGATGGGCTTGTGATAGCCGCGGCGCACACCGTCTACCGTCTGCTCGAAGACGCGGAAATAGCC
>JAEKLF010000219.1 GCA_019509985.1 Burkholderiales bacterium
GTGCCAGCTGGCGAGCAGATAGGGGCGCAGGTCGAGCACGAAGGCCGAGTAGCGGGAACGCATCAGGGCTTCGGGTGTCGGCGCAGTCAGCGTGCCGCTTTGGGCATGCGCTGCGTGCCAGCGGCCACAGCAGGCTGCATAGAGCTGGGGATGGCCGCAAGGGCAGGGCGTGCGAGCGTCGGGGTTCATCGGGGATTGAATAATGCCCGAGCCTCCTTCAGCTGGTCGTTCATGCTTCGACGCACGTTGATCCGCCTTCCGATTGCCGTTACCGCGCTGTCCGGCTGCACGCACGCACATCGGCAGGACGAGGTCTTCTCCTGGTTTTTGCGGTCCGTCCTTGTAGACGCTCAGAAGGCGCCGAGCGACGCCGATCCGGCGCTACGTTCGATACGGTTGGTTGTTGAGTCGCAGGTTTCAGCAGCGGCGACTTTTTTCGATCTGGAGGACTTGGCTGGCCAGATCAAGCTCATGCCGACCGTCGAATCATCAGCGATTGCCGACCTTCTTCTTCACAGAACATCAGCGTCGCGGGTTCGGCTATCTGCTTCGCTGTTGCCTCAAGCGGTGACGGTGGACTATGTCTCGCCGCAGGTTCAACGAACCATCTTCAGCGACGACCGCGGTCTGGGAGAAGCCTGGCAAATGTTCTACAAAACCTACCCTGGCTCTGGCGGACTTTTGGCTTTCTCGCCGGTGGGTTTCAACCTGGCTGGAAGCCAAGCGGTTTTTGCCTACGCCGTTCGTTCTGGCGGCCTCCGCGGCAGCGGGCACGTCGTTTTGATGCGCAGAGTCTTGAGTGGATGGGTGACTGAGGATTCGCAGCGGCTCTGGAGCAGTTGATCTCATCAAGGCTCACAGCACCATCTCCCACTTCTCGCTGATCACCTGCTGCCCGAAGCTGTCCATCGCCTCGCTGCTGACGAGCTGGTAGCCCTCGGCGGCGTAGATCGCCCGCGCCGCTATCAACGCACTCTGCGTCCACAACACGACGCGCTTGTAGCCCGCCGCACGCGCGGAGTCGCTGCACTGGCGCACCAGGCGCTTGCCCAGCCCCAGGCCGCGGGCGTGGGGCTCAAGCAGCAGCAGGCGCAGTTGGGCCACGCCGGGGCGGACACGGCCGGTCTTGTCGTCGCGTGCCTGGACGAGCATGACGGCGCCCAGCCGCTCGGCGCCGCGAGCGGCGATCCAGCAGGCCTCTCGTTCGGGCTGGAAGCGGTCGATGAAGTCGGCGCAAATGCGCGCGACCAGGGCCTCGAAGCGGGCGTCCAGGCCGTACTCGGCCGCGTAGACGGCGCCATGGCGTTCGATCAACCAGCCGAGATCGCCGGGCTGAGGCGGGCGCAGCTCGACGGCGCCCGAGGCCCCCGGCTCCAACACCGCCTGGATGCGGGACATGGCCCCGACAAGGGCATGGCGTTGCGGCACGGACAGCGGCTCCAGCAGTGCCTTCGTCTCGGCCTGGCTGGCACGGTCCAGCGGCGCGAAGGCGCGCTTGCCTGCGGCGCTGAGCTTGAGCAGCGTCTGCCGGCCATCGCTGGGGTGGGCCTGCTCGGCCAGTAGGCCGCGGTTCTTGAGGCTGCGCAGCAGCCGGCTCAGGTAACCGGCATCCAGCTGCAGGCTCTTGCTGAGCGCCGACGCGCTGAGGGGCGCGTGATGGGCCAGCTCCCACAGCACGCGGGCCTCGGGCAGCGTGAAGTCACTGCCCGATAGCTTGGGCGCGAGTACGCCGATGCGGCGCGTGTAGAAGCGGTTGAAGGCGCGGACGTTCAGGGTTTGATCGGCGGACATGCCCGGCATCATCTGAAAAATGATTGCTTTTGGCAATCAAGTCGCCGACTGAGCGAGACCGTGTGACATGATCGCCGGGCGTCTAACCGGGAGCCGCGCATGCTCAGAGCCCTCTGCCTTGCCCTTGTGCCGTTGCTCGCGGGCGTGCCGCTGGCCTTGGCCGCGCCGCCCGCCCGGGTCATGCAGGGCTGGCAGGCGGTGCTGGCGGACTACGACCAACACCTGCGCGCCGTCGACCCGCTGCGCGCGGTGCTGCTTGGCGACACCGCCGCGCTGGCGCGCTGGCCAGACGACAGCGCGCCGGCCCTGCAGCAGCAGCGGCAGCGGCTGCTGCGCCTGCAGGTCCGGCTGACTGCGCTGGCCAGGGCCGGCCTGGCGGGCGAGGACGCGTTGAGCCGCGACCTGCTGGCCGAACGCGTCGACCTCGAGCTGCAAGGCCTGGCCTTCGACGAGGCGCGCCTGCCCTACATCTCGGGCGATGGCTTCTATACGGTGCCCAATTACGCGGCCGATGGCGCCGTGCTGCGCGACGAGCCGCAGGCGCGCGCCTGGCTGGCCAAGATCGCCGCCTTGCCGGCCTACTACCGCGCGCAGGCGGACAACCTGAAGCACGGCGCGGCGAGCGGCTTCGTGCGGCCGCGCCTGATCGCCGAGCGCACCGCGGCGGCGCTGCGCGCACGGGCCGACCAGCCCGCCGAAGCCCACGTGCTGCTGAAGCCGCTGGCCGACCTGCCCGCCACGATGCCGCAGGCGCTGCGGGCGCAGCTGCAGGCCGAGGGCCTGGCCCGCGTGCAGCAGGCAGTCAAGCCGGCCGAGCGCGAGATGGCCGAGCTGTTCGAGCGCGTGGTGCTGCCGGCGGCCAGCGCGACGCTGGGCATCTCGGCGCTGCCGGGCGGCTCGGCCTACTACGCCTACCTGATCCGCCGCCAGGCCTCCACGCGCATGACACCCGAGGCCATCCATGCGCTGGGCCTGAGCGAGGTGGCGCGCATCGAGACCGAGATGAAGCAGGTGATGGCCGGCACCGGCTTCACCGGCAGCGTGGCCGCGTTCTCGGCGCAGCTGCGCGCCGACCCACGCTTTCGCGCCGCCAGCCTGGACGACTACGTGACCCGCACGCGCGACCTGGCCAAGCGCGCCGACGCCCTGCTGCCGGCCTACTTCCGCCGCCTGCCGCAGCTGAGCTACGGCGTGCGCGTGGTGGCGCCGGAGATGAAGGAATCGTCCTCGGGCTACAGCCCCGGCAGCCTGCCGCAGGGCGTGGCCGGCACGGTGCTGGTGAGCGCTGCTGCGGTGGCCGACAGCCCGCTCTACAGCCTGACGGCCTGGACGCTGCACGAAGGCGTGCCCGGCCACCACCTGCAGATAGCGCTGGCGCAGGAGCGAGGCGACCTGCCGGCCTTTCGCCGCATCGACGACCAGAACGCCTACGTGGAGGGCTGGGCGCTGTACGCCGAGCACCTGGGCGTGGAGATGGGCCTTTACCGCGACGCCTATGAGCACTTCGGCCGCCTGTCCTTCGAGATCTGGCGCGCCTGCCGCCTCGTCGTCGACACCGGCCTGCACGCCCGGGGCTGGACGCGCGAGCAGGCGGTGGCGTACTTGAACGAACACACGGCGCTGGGTGCGGGCTTCATCGAGGCCGAGGTGGACCGCTACATCAGCTGGCCGGCCCAGGCGCTGGGCTACAAGCTGGGCGAGCTGCGCATCCGTGCGCTGCGTGAACGGGCCGAGCGGGAGCTGCGCGGTCGCTTTGACCTGCGTGACTTCCACGACGTGCTGCTGCGCGGCGGGCCGATGCCGCTGGATCTGCTGGAGCGTGAGGTGGGGCGCTGGATCGAGGGGCGGGTGGCCGGACGCTAGCGAGGCTGCGGGCTGCTGCCGTCTTGCTCGGTCTGCCGCGCGAGGCCCGTCTTCAGCGGTGCGGCTGCGTGCTCAAGTGTTGGGCAAAGATCGTTAACGATCAACCTACAACACGTTGAACAGCAATGACTGACTCCACGCCTGATCGCCCGGAAAACTATCGACCGCCGCTGAGCCGCGCCGAGCTTGAGAAGCGCTATGCCGCTGGAGAGCGCTGCTTTCCGCATACGGATCTGAGCGACGCCGACTTGTCCGGCGTGCAATTAGATGGCGCCGAGTTTGGGAAGAATTCGTGGTTTCATAGCGCAAATTTTTCAGGCGCGAGCTTGCGCGGCACGAGCTTTCAAGAATGCAACGTCAAGTGCGCTGACTTTTCAAACGCTGACCTGACGGACGCGGTATTCGAACTGGCTGCCATCGAGTCGATCAGGACAACAGGCGCTATCGTCAACGGCGTAAGAGCCAAAGGCGCGACCTTCTACGGCTGCGAGTTGCCCGATGGAGAAGCACTGCCGTCATGGGAGTGGCAATGATGACGTTGCTGTCCAACCTTTCGCTCCAGCGGACGGCTTCGCCGCCCGCTGAGCTTCGACGGTTGAGCGACTTCTATCCTCCAGCAAGTTCGAAGCAGCGGGGTTCGCGCGGAGAGACCGACTGTGGCGCTGCGCACCGCCAAAGCGGCTGCCGAAATGCCCCATCATCTCGACCCGTTATGGCTGACCTGCGCGCACGAAGCATGCAGTCGGCAGCCATCATCAATGCAATCCGGAGATCGCTGTGGGCATCGTTGTGTATTGGCTTGAAGGTGAAGGCGAGGCCGCTGCGCCCGTCTGCGAGTTCTTCAGCGGCCAGGAACTGACGCAGGCGCTGGCCCGCGCCGAGGCGCTGCGCCGGCTCGGCCATCCGCATGTCTGCATCTCCACCGAGCTGGCGGACCATGTCGGCCGGCCGGGCGTGTCGGCGGTGGAGGGCGGCAAGACGCCTGACGGCGAGGCCTACGAGTGGTCCAAGGCCGGGCGGGCCGGCAAGGTGCGCAAGGGGCGTTGACCGGGTAGTTCGGGCCGAGCGCCAGGCCGGGCGGGGGCTTCAGAACTTGTAGCCGAAGCCGACGGTCAACAGGTTGTCGGTCTTCTTCGTGCCGACGGGTACCCGGCTGGCGTAGCGGCTGGCCAGGCCGGCGTTGAGCGTCCAGGCGCCGCTGATCGTGGTGGCCAGGCTGGCGTCGAAGGTGGCGCGGTTGCCGAGGTCGCTGCCGCCGGGGTAGTAGACGAAGCGCTGCTTCAGCGTGGTCGTCTCGCTGGCCTTGTGGCTGGACTCTTCGCCCAGCAGCACCTGCGCACCGTTGGCGTTGCTGCCGTCGGTCAGGTGGGTGGCCGTGTAGCCGACACCGCTGAACACGTCCCAGCTGGTGATGTCGTCTTTCAGCAGGTGGTAGCCGAGACCGCCGTTGAAGTTGTAGCGGTCGCGCACGCCGCCGGCCTTGTCGGTTTCGCCCTCCACGCCGCCGAAGGAGAACCACTGCGGGCCGAGGTTGAAGTCGTAGCGGCCGCCCAGGCGCAGCAGGTCGGCGGTGGTGGTGTCGACACCGTTGGTTTTGTTTCGGCCGTAGTTGGCCAGGCCGTAGAGGCTCAGCTTGTCTTCGGTCGTGGCGCGGCTGGCGTCGGCGTTGGCGGCCAGGGTGCGGCTGCTGCTGTTGCCGCTGGCCAGCGCGCCGGAGACGCTGAGCCCGCCGTGCCAGCGGCCGTCGGGCGTGTTCTGGGCCAGGGCGGCCTGCGCGGCGAGGGCGAGGGCGGCGGTGCAGAAGGCGAGGGTAGAACGAGTCATCGGCGCAGAGACTTCAGGGAAAACCAGAAGTATCGCCAAGGGCTTCGCGCGGTCAGCGCGCAGGCGCCGGCCAGTCTGTAAGAGGGCGTTCCCTAAAATGCGGAAATGACTCCTTTCCCTGTCGACTCTGCGGTCGACGCCGCGTCCAGCCCCCTGCTGCGCAACCTGAACCCCGAGCAACTCGCCGCCGTCACCGCGGAACCTGCGCCGGCGTTGATCCTGGCCGGTGCCGGCTCTGGCAAGACGCGCGTGCTGACGACCCGCATCGCCTGGCTGCTGCAGACGGGCCAGGTCAGCCCCGGCGGCATCATGGCCGTCACGTTCACGAACAAGGCGGCCAAGGAGATGCTGACCCGCCTGTCCACAATGCTGCCGTTCAATGTGCGCGGCATGTGGATCGGCACCTTCCACGGCCTGTGCAACCGCTTCCTGCGCGCGCACTGGAAACTGGCCGGCCTGCCGCAGGCCTTCCAGATCCTGGACGCGAGCGACACGACCTCGGCCGTCAAGCGCGTCATCAAGGCAATGAAGCTGGACGAAGAGCGCTTCGTGCCGAAGCAGGTGGGCTGGTTCATCGCCGGCTGCAAGGAAGAAGCGCAGCGCCCCGGCGACGTCGAGGCGCGCGACGAGCAGACGAAGAAGCTCGTCGAGATCTACGCCAACTACGAGGACCAATGCCAGCGCGAAGGCGTGGTGGACTTTGCCGAGCTGATGCTGCGCTCGTACGAGCTGCTGCGCGACAACCAGGCCGTGCGCGAGCATTATCAAAACCGCTTCCGCCACATCCTGGTCGACGAGTTCCAGGACACCAACAAGCTGCAATACGCGTGGCTGAAGATGTTTGCGCCACCGAATGCGGGCAACGGCCAGAGCTTGCTGGCCGTGGGCGACGACGACCAGAGCATCTACGCCTTCCGCGGTGCGCGCGTGGGCAACATGGCGGACTTCGAGCGCGAGTACCGCGTCAAGCGCGTCATCAAGCTGGAGCAGAACTACCGCAGCTTCGGCCACATCCTGGACGCCGCCAACGAGCTGATCAGCCGCAACAGCCAGCGCCTGGGCAAGACGCTGCGCACCGACGCCGGCCTGGGCGACCCCATCCGCGTGCAGGAGGCGCCGAGCGACTTCGCCGAGGCGCAGTGGCTGATCGAGGAGATCCAGAGCCTGCACCGCAGCGGGCTGGACCGGCAGGAGATCGCCATCCTGTACCGCAGCAATGCGCAGTCGCGCGTCATCGAGTCGGCCCTCTTCAACTCGGGCATCCCCTACCGCGTCTACGGCGGCCTGCGCTTCTTCGAGCGCGCCGAGGTGAAGCATGCGCTGGCCTATCTGCGCCTGCTTGAGAACCCCAACGACGACACCAGCTTCCTGCGCGTCGTCAACTTCCCGACGCGAGGCATCGGCTCCAAGACGCTGGAGAACCTGCAGGACGCCGCCAAGGCCAGCGGCCGCAGCCTTTACCAGAGCGTGGGCGCCATCGCCGGCAAGGGCGGCGCCAACCTGCTGGCCTTCACCAACCTCATCGACTCCACGCGCAACCTCACGCAGGGCCTGACGCTGCGCGAGATCATCGAGCAGGTGCTGGAGACCTCGGGCTTGGCGGACTTCTACCGCACCGACAAGGACGGCGCTGAGCGGCTGGAGAACCTGGACGAACTGGTCAACGCGGCCGAGGCCTTCGTCATGCAGGAGGGCTTCGGCAAGGACGCGATCGGCCTGCCCGTCGACGAAGTGGCGCCGGAGGACGCGCCGTTCAAGGGCCGCCCCGGCGCCGTGCCCGACGCGGAGACGGGCGAGATCATGTCGCCGCTGAACGCCTTCCTGACGCACGCCTCGCTAGAGGCCGGCGACAACCAGGCCCAGGCCGGCCAGGATGCGGTGCAGCTGATGACCGTGCACTCGGCCAAGGGCCTGGAGTTCGACGCGGTCTTCATCACGGGCCTGGAGGAAGGCCTGTTCCCGCACGAGAACTCCCTGTCCGACCACGACGGGCTCGAAGAGGAGCGGCGGCTGATGTACGTGGCCATCACGCGGGCGCGCAAGAAGCTGTCCTTGAGCTTCTGTCAGACGCGCATGCTGCACGGCCAGACGCGCTACAACGTGAAGAGCCGCTTCTTCGACGAACTGCCCGAAGAGGCGCTGAAGTGGCTGACGCCGCGCAACCAGGGCTTCGGCTCGGGCTATGCGCGCGAGTACCAGCAGGCCTGGGAGCGGGGCTCGGGGCTGAAAGGCATGGTGGGTGCGGGTCGCGTGGAAAGAGCGGCCTGGGTTGAGCCGCCCGTGCCGCCGAGCATGCGGCAGAAGGTCTCCGAGGAGCATGGCGGCCTGCGCGTCGGCAAGGGCGTGTTCCACACCAAGTTCGGCGAAGGCGTGCTGCTGACGCTGGAAGGCGGCGGCACGGATGCGCGTGCGCAGGTCAACTTCGGCCGCCATGGCACCAAGTGGCTGGCGCTGTCGGTCGCCAAGCTCACGCCTATTGACTGAGAGCCCCTCGCCTGGTCTCGCCACGCTGAACGCAGGCGAGCCCAGTCGGTCTTGCAGACCGCGCTGCGGCAGTGCCGCAGCCCTTCGGCAGGCACATCACGCCCACTGGGCACAATGTGTCCGGCCTCAGCCCCGAGGGGACGGCGATGCTTGCGGCATTAAGCCGCAAGCATCTCGCCTGACGGGCCGGCTTGGGAGCGGCCCGGCGCTCGGCCCGAAGACAGGGCAGCCGGCGTGGAGTTCTCAGCGGCCGACGATGACGACGTGGGCCTGGATCAGCGTGTCGATGGCGCCATTGCCGAAGCGGGCCGAAATGGCCTGCGCGGCATGTGCCGTCAGCTCGGGCAGGCGGCCCGGCGCGCGGGCCTCGATCTCGTTGCGCAGCGGCGTGCCCTGGCAATAGCCCAGGGCCGGCCCGGAGGGTGATTCGGCGCGGGCCCGCATCGGCAGCGTCACGATGTCGGCCGGGTGCTCGAAGCCGCCGGCCGCCAGTTCGCTGCGCAGCAGGTCAATGTCGTGATAACCGTGCGGCGTGCGCGCCAGGAAGCGCGGCGGGTCGTCCGGGAAGGCCTGGGCCAGGGCCTGTGTGACGGGCCGGTCGGGAAAGAACATTGCGCCGAACTGGCAGACGACAAGGTCGAAGCTCTCGTCGTCGAAGGGCAGATCCTGAGCGTCGGCCAGCCGCCACTCGACGGGGCGGCTGGTGCCGAGCGTCGCGGCCATGTCCAGCATCGTCGCGTTCACGTCGCTGGCGATGATGCTGGCTTCGGCAGGCAGCTGGGCGACGAGGTGGCGCGTCAGCACGCCGGTGCCGGCGGCGATCTCCAGCAGGCTGGCCGGCCGCAACGCGGCGGCGCGTGCCGCCAGGTCGACCGCGTACGGATCGAAGATCAACGGCACCATGTAGTGCTCGTAGAGCTGCGGGATGGAGCCCGTGAAGCCCCGGTCGGCCAAGTTCATGCGGCCGATTCTGACGCGATGCTAGGCTGGCCGCCGCTTCACAAGCAATTGCTTGCAACTCGCCATGACCGAACACCGCCCCACACATGAGGAGCTGACCCGGTCATGATGACGCTGGCCGACGTGGCGCTGTACATCGCCATCCTGGCGCGCATCGGCATCGTGCCGCTGGCGGTGACGACCAACCTGGCCATCAACTTCCTGCGCAAGCCGCGCGCGGACCGGCGCATCGTCGCGCGCTGCCGGCTGATGAAGCTGGGCAAGACGCTAGCGGTGGGTGAGGTGTGGATCTTCTCGGAGGGCGAGGACGAGCCGGTTGCGCACGCGACGGGCACTTACGCGATTCCGCGGGAGCGCTGAGGCTCTGAATTGGCCGCTACCGACCCATTGCCGCCGGTGAAAGTCGAGGAGCGGATTCACGGTGTCGGCCACATAGGTGTCATCGAAACGCCCTGATGTTCCTGACACAGCGGGACTTACGGAAATGCGTCCTTCCGTTCGGCGAGCATCATCGAAACCATCCCCGTCTCTTCGGGCTTGTTGAAGTTGACGATATAACAACCCTTGAACTCGTCCAGCGCCTTCGGATCGTCGCCAGACTTGAATTCAAGACCCATCTTGAAGTGCGACCACAGCGCGGTCTTCAGGTACTCAAGCGCTTCGATGACATGAGCACGCGAACCCACTCGTTGAGTCTGTTCCAAAGCCTGCGCGTCAGCGCCGTATGGATTCGGAGTGTGCAGATGCTTGCTCGCTTCGTTGAAGATGCCCGTAAACCGATGCAATGTGGCCTGCTTCGCTTCTTCAAGGCCTTCAAAGTGCTTCGATCCGTCAGGTTGCTGAGCCATGTTGCCAAGCGGCGCAGGCATGAACCTCGGGTTAATGCCTGACAGACGATTCAAGATTTTGGTCGCCTTCTGATCGTCTTCAACCTTGCCATTCGACAGTGCGCGCAGTGCTGAGTAACGCTCGAGGTCAGAGGCGATTGCTGAGTACGTGACCAGTTCGATGATCTTCCGAATCTGAAGCCACATGAACTCGTTGTCGGTGTCCTCGCTGAGTGTTCGTGGCTTGCCCTTCTTGGCGCCGAGGATGCGACTGATTGCCACAAAACGACGCTTCACTTCCACCATCTGGTTGAAGTAGAGCATCGCCTCAGGCGGGAACCCGCCAGCGGGAGAAGGTGGTGCCATGCGTCGATTATCGACACGCCAATTCAAACCGCGACTGACTGTCGAGAGCAGACGGTCAGCCGATCAGACTCGGAGGACAGCAATCAGTCGGCGAGTTCAACCGGTCGACGCAACACACTATGACCCGCCCAGGCGGAAGGAGTGTTGCAGATGAAGCAGCGACCCCGGATCTACTACTCGGATGCCCAGAAGGCCCAGATGTGGGCGCGGTGGAAGGAAGGTTGG